>NZ_JBHUXZ010000043.1:0-41014 GCF_042668985.1 Gordonia sp. NPDC057258 | reverse complement strand
ACATCGCCCGCGAAGTGTTCCGCGACCTCACCACTGACCTCGGAGCACTTGACAAGCTATAGGACCCTCTCGCTTCGCTCGCACCTCAGGGAGCATAGAAATCGGACGCTCACCTCAGGGAGCGGGCGGTGATCAGTTCGACAGTCCGGCGTCCTTGCTGCCGTAGGCATCTCGGAGCCGTGGCTTGACGACCTTCCCCCCGGCGTTGCGTGGGAGTTCGTCGATGATCACCAGGTCCTTCGGGTGCTTGAACCGCGCGAGGTTCTCGTTGAGGTGCGGCTCGAGATCGGCGAGGGTGAGGTCCTCGACGCCTTCGGCGAGCACGACCACCGCGACCGGCACCTCACCCCACTTCTCATCCGCGCGACCGATGATCGCGGCCTCGGTGATGCTCGGATGGCTGAACAGGACATTCTCGACCTCGGCGCAGTAGATGTTCTCGCCGCCCGAGATGATCATGTCCTTGGCGCGGTCGACGACGTAGAGGAAGCCCTCTTCGTCCTGGCGCACCAGGTCGCCCGAGTGGAACCAGCCGCCGCGGAAGGCTTCTGCGGTCGCCTCGGGCTTGTTCCAGTAGCCGATCATCATGTTGGGCCCGCGATAGACGATCTCGCCGACCTCACCGGGCTTCACGTCGTTCATGAGCGGATCGACGATGCGCGCGGTGACCGCCGGGACGACCTTGCCGATGGAGCCGAGCTTGCGCAGTGCATCTTTGCCCTCGAGGATCGTCGTCACCGGTGACATCTCGGTCTGACCGAACGCGGTCATGTTGGCGGCCTCCGGGAAAGATTCATTCATCGCGTTCAGCACGGTGTCCGACGCCGGGGCCGCGCCCCAACTCATCGTGCGCAGCTTGAGCTTCCGGGGACGCGCCTTCTGCGCGGCACAAACGGCCTGCCACTGAGCCGGGACCATGAAGACCGACGTGACGCCTTCGCGCTCTAGCGTGTCGAGCATGGTGTCGGGATCGAACGCGCCGAGCGGGTGGAGCACCGCGCGGATCCCGCGGTAGAAGATCGGTGCGAAGCCGCCGATCCCCGCGATGTGGAACAGCGGAGGCACGATGGAGGCGACGTCATCGGAACCGGACTGTGCCCCGGCCGTGGCGATCGTCGTCACCGCCTGCGCCTGGATGTTCTGATGGGTGAGCATGGCGCCCTTGGGTTTTCCGGTGGTGCCCGAGGTGTACATGATGGCGGCGACAGTGTCCTCGGGCACGTCGACCTCCGGCAGGTCCGACGCGCCCTCGGCCAGCAGGGTCTCGAAGTCGAGATGGTCGGCGTTGTCGCTGCCGTCGACGACGATGATGGTCTCGATCTGACCGGTCGACCCGGCGACCGCGTCCGCGATCGGCGCGAGGAGGGTCTCGGTGACGACGACCTTCGCACCGCTGTCGGTGACGAGATAGGCCACCTCGGCGGGGCTCATGCGGATGTTGACCGGTACCGGGATGGCGCCGATGAGAGTGGCCCCGAGAATCGCCTCGATGTACTCGGTGCGGTTGAGCAGGGCCATCAGAACCCGATCACCGAATTGGACACCCCGCCGGTGGAGTGCGGCTCCGAAGGCGCGCGACCGGTCGTCGAGTTCCTTCCAGGTCGTGTTCTTGTCGAGATAGGTGATCGCCGTGTTGTCCGGGGTCATCATGGCGTGCCGGCGGACCTGGTTGTTCCAGTGATTGCGGCGCGAGCGGTACGGCTCGGTGGTCAGATCGTTCGTGACCTCGGCACTTGCAGTCATGACTGCCTCCATTCGTCGAGCGAGGCTCGACCCGTTGTGAAGCCCTCGGTGAGGGTCCGGCCACTGTTGTGTCCCGAGTCACACATTAGGTCGTCGGTGTTGCCAGAATCAGGCATTCCCGCCGTTTGGTGACACCCGGCCGCCGCCCCCCTCGACCGTGCGTCGGTTCCGTCGGGCTCGCGACGATCCCTACCCAACCTTGCCCGCACGTCGTCGCAGATACCCCCGCGCTCGTTCGTCGCCGGTGAGCTCTGCAGCCCGTTCGAAGTGCTCACGCGCCACGTCGGAGTGCCCGGCCCGAACCAGCAGATCTGCCTTCACCGCGTGGAACGGGCCGAAACCTGCGGCGTCACCGCCCAACTCATCAAGCAGGGAGAGTCCATCTGCGGGAGAACTCGCCCGCCCGACGATCGCAGCGTGGGCGATTCGCGCACCAAGTGTCGACGCCACGGACACGAGCGCGGACGACAGCGACTGTAATGCGGCCCAGTCGACGACACCGGTGCGTGCGCGGTCGGCGTGGACGGACTGCATGGCAGCTTCGAGCTGAAATCGACCGTGTGGCCGGCCGTACGTCGATGCGCGTCGAAGCATGGCCTCCCCATCTCGGATGAGCGCGGTATCCCAACCCGCCGGATCCTGCTCCTCGAGCGGGACGAACGGGCCGGTCCGCGCCGGTGCCCGCGACAACGACAGCGCGATCAGCGCAGCCAGACCCCACGCCTCGGGATCGTCGAGCAGCGCGGCGAGCGTGACGGCCAGGTGCAGCGACTCCCCCGCCATTGATTCGACGGTGTCGGGATCGGTCCCGTCGGCGTCGTGCCACGCGATCGCGAAACACCCATAGACCGCTTCCAGCACAGCGGGGAGTCTCTCCGGCATCGCCGCGCGGTCGGGAACGACGAACGGTATCCGGGCGTCGCGGATCCGGCGTTTGGCTCGCACGAGACGCTGCGACATCGTTGCGGGGGCGACCGCGAAGGCGGTGGCGATGTCGGCGGCCTCGAAGCCGAGCACCGACTGCAACATGAGTGGCGTGCGGGCGGCTGCGTCGATGGCCGGATGCGCACAGGTGAACAACAACTCGAGGCGCTTGTCGGGAATGGCGTCGGGGTCTACGTCGTCGAAGGGAGTCACGGTGGTTGCTCCGGGAGAGATGGTGTCGTCGAGGATCTTCGACGTACGGTGCGCCGCCGACTTCCAGACGTCGCGCTGCTGGTTGCGTGCGACCGTGAGCAGCCAGCCTTCCGGGTTCGCGGGTACCCCATCTGACGGCCACGAGGTGAGCGCACGTTCGAAGGCGGTTGCCAGTGCATCCTCCGCGAGCGCGAGATCCCCTGACGCGGCGGCGAGAAGCGCGACCAGCCGCGAATACGACTCGCGGGCAGCATGTTCGGCGGCGGTGTGCGCTTCTCGTCGGGTCATGCGTTGGGTGTCCACGCACCATCGACGGTGTAGGTCGCGCCGGGCCTGATCTCCACGACACCCCACTCGATCGGCGGTGCCTGACGCGCCCACTCGATGGCGGCGTCGAGATCGTCGACATCGATGACGACGGTTCCGCCGAGCTGTTCCTTGGTGTCGGCGAAGGGGCCGTCCTGAACGACGAGCCGGCCGTCGACCTTGCGCAGCGTCGTCGTGACGTCCGAGTGCTGTAGGACTTCGGCACTCACGAGCACGCCGGCGTCTTGGAGGGCCGTCGTGTAGGCGGCGAAGGCGGCTTGTCCCTGAGCGATCGCTTCCTCACCGAGGGTCGACGCGTCCATCTCCGGGTAGTGCAGCAGCAGCGAGTAATGCATGATCTGGCCTCTCGTTCAGCGGGCCGCTCGTCGGTCCGTGTGCAGTGATGACGAGCGTGCCGGACGCCATTCGACACATTCGGCACATCGTTCTTCGATTACCGCTGCCCCTAATCAGAAGGAGCGCATAACCCTTGCTCCCTGAGGTGCGAGGAGCGCAAGCGACGAGCCACGAAGGGCCCGGCGAGACAAGTTGCCACACCCTTCGTGGCTCGCTTCGCTCGCACCTCAGGGAGCATTCCTTTGGGACGTTCACGACTGTTTTATTGGTCACGATGGCCGCCAGGCCGCAGATATTGAGGAGGCCCGGAGCTTGCGGAGGGCCGTCTCCCCCCGTTCCCTGAGGAGGCCCGGAGCTTGCGGAGGGCCGTGTCCCCCCGCTCCCTGAGGAGCCCGCAGTTTGCGGAAGCAGTCCCCCTTCGCTCCCTGAGGAGGCCCGGAGCTTGCGGAGGGCCGTCACGAATGGTCATCGAACAGGGCCATCACGAACGGCCAAGCCGGTCAGCGCGGGCCGCGGCATCGGGCCACATCGCAGGGCACGGAAGACCGGGTACCGTCGCGAGCTCGAAGTGCCACCACTCGTTGGCGAAGGTTCGGCAAAGACCCCAGCGGTAACCGGTTCGTTCGAGCCAAGCGGCGCCTTCCCGAGGGCCGACGTCGATGGCGTGGCCGCTCACATGTGGCGACTCCTCCGCCGGCAGGACCCACCGCCGAGCAGCTTCCGGGCTGCCATAGGTCGCGATCGCATCGCGCCACATCTGACGCTGCTCCGCGTCTGTCCGCTTACCGGACGTGATCCACAACGAGACCCCCTGTGCGCGTGCGCTGTTAGACGCCTGCTGGTAGGCCGTCGCCAGCGCAGGATCGAGGCCGGCGGTGGGCGGCGCGGCATTCGCCGGCACGCCGCCGAGTCCGGATAGCAGCAGGGCCCCGAGTACGGCGGTACAGATGACCGTGATTCGACGGGCCGCGATGTCGATGAACCTCATGACCGCAGTAAACCGTACGACCGCCGCCTATCGCATCGAACCATCGGAGCTACTACCGTTTACTGCGGGTGGGCCGCGTGCGAGCCTGTGGAGGGTCGGAAAAATGAAGAAGCGTCTGGTGGTGTGCTGCGACGGCACGTGGAAGTCGTCGAAGGACCCCCGAATTTCGAATGTCGAGAAGATCGCCCGAGCCGTCACCACCGATGCCGACGACGGCGCTGTCCAGTTGGTCCATTACGTCAACGGCGTGGGAACCGGGTCGGGCTGGTCCGACCGCGTCATCGGCGGGGCGTTCGGTCGCGGCCTCGATGCCAACCTGATCGATGCCTACCGATTCCTCGCCCTGAACTACGAGCCCGGCGATGAGATCTTCGTCTTCGGGTTCAGTCGCGGCGCGTACACCGCGAGGAGTCTCGGGGGCATGATCTGGCACATCGGCCTTGTCACCCCGCTCGAACTCGCGCAGCACCCGACCGAGAACCTGTTCGAAACAGTCCTGCGGTACTACCGGATGAAGCGGAAGGATCGTCCGGCGAAGACCCCAGGCGCCCCGGTGCCGGTCAAGTTCATCGGGGTCTTCGACACCGTCGGCGCCCTCGGCGTTCCCGGCATCACCCGCGTCAAGCACAAGTTCCACGACGTGAAGCTCGGCAAGAACGTCGCGGTGGCCAGGCAGGCGCTCGCCATCGACGAACGTCGGCTGACATTCGATCCCTGTGTCTGGGAAGTCGACAAGGCAGATGAGGGCGAGATCGACGTCAAACAGGTGTGGTTCGAGGGGGTCCACTCCGACATCGGCGGTGGTCTGGCGGTCACTGAACCCTCGGAACTGAGTCTGTCCTGGATGGTGCGCGAGGCGGAACTTGCCGGCCTGCAGTTCTGCTACAAGCGATTCACGCCCATCAGCTTCCCCATCGACCCGTCGAACGAGAAGTACGCGACCAACAAGTCGATGAACGCCGCGTACCGCATCGTCAACATCTTCAAGCTCGCGTTCGGCCCGCTGCGTATGCGCGGAGAAACCGTGCGTCACAAGGGTCAGTCGCGATTGCTCGAGGCGAACAAGAATGATCCAGCGAGGCCGCTGTACATAGCCGCGCCCGCGCTCACTCGGTGGACTGACAACGTCGGGTCACGCAAGAAGAGGGCGACGAACATCGGCGCGTGGGAGGAGCTGATCGAGGACCTATCGGTCCGCGCGGTCGAGATTCCTCCGCTCGAGGCGCCGGTGACTACCCGACAACCGGCATCCCCCGCGTCTGAGTCGCTGCTTACACAGCAATAGTCACTGCGGAGCAACGTCTTTCGTTGTAGCGATCTGGATGAGGTTTCCACACGTGTCGTCGAAGACCGCGACGACCGCAGGTCCGATATCGGTCGGTTCCTGGGTGAACTCCACACCGAGGCCGCGTAGCCGCTCGTACTCGGCCTGCACATCGTCGACGGCGAACTGCGCCAACGGGATTCCGTCTTCGATGAGCGCGTCCCGGTAGGGCTTTACTGCGGGGTGGCCAGACGGTTCGAGAAGGAGTTCCATCCCCTCGGGATCGTGCGGGGAGACCACCGTCAACCACCACGTGTTCTCGCCCATCGGAATGTCATGGCGGGTCGTGAATCCGAGTATCTCGGTGTAGAACTCGTGTGCCTTGCGCTGGTCGTCGACGAAGACAGACATCAGGGTCATTCTCATGGCAGGTCCTTTCGAGGGGCAGGCCACCGCTCGGCGATCTCGCCGAGCGGTGCGGGGTCGAAGTAGTGGAATTTGGAACGTCCGCGTTTCTCGGTGTGGACCAGTCCGGCCGTCTCCAGCACGCCGAGGTGCTGGGAGATCGCCTGTCGGCTCAGGTTGAGCCCACGCCGAGACGTGAGACGACCGCAGATCTCGAACAGCGTCTGGCCGTCCCGTTCGACCAGCTCGTCGAGGATTGCTCGCCTCGTCGAGTCATCGAGTGCATGGAACACGTCGGCCACACCTGACAATAGGCAAGTGGCTGCTTGCATGTCAACGCCGGCCACCGCGCTTGCCCTAGTGCCCTGAGGTGCGCACCCATTGCTCCTAGAGGTGCCGATTCTCTGTTCCCTGAGGTGCGAGGAGCGCAAGCGACGAGCCTCGAAGGGCCTGGTGAGGTATCGCGCGACGCCCTTCGTGGTTCGTCGCTATCGCTCCTCACACCTCAGGGAGCAATGGCAGCACGGTCGGCGGGCGTCACCATGAGGTCAGGCCCGAGCGCTCCCGAGGTACGCCTCCTCGATCCTCCCGATGTCACCGGCAAGCGAGGCCGCGGAGTCCGTCAGAGCGATGTCGCCGTGGACCAGCACCACCGCCCGATCCGCGATCCCGAGCGCCAACCGAACATGCTGTTCGACGAGAACCACCGCGGTGCCCTCGGTGTCGGCGACATTCCGCAGGACGGGCAGGATCGTCTCGACGACGATGGGTGCGAGTCCCATGCTCAATTCATCGATCAGCAGCACTTTCGGCTGCTGCAACAGCGCACGCCCGATCGCCAGCATCTGCTGCTCTCCCCCGGACAGCTCGCCCGCGGCGACCTTGAGCCGTGCGCCAAGGGCCGGGAAGTGGTCGAGCACCCGGTCGACCGCCTCGGTCCGAGCCGCCCCGCGTCGGCGAATGGCCAGCTGGAGGTTCTGCCGTGTCGTCAGCTGTTTGAACAGCGACCGGTCGTCCGGAACCAGGACGAGTCCGGCACGCACGGCCGCACGCGCATCCCCTGACCGAACTGCGTGACCGCCGACGCTGACCTCACCGTCGAGTCGCGGCAGCAGACCGGCAAGGGTGGTGAGCAGCGTCGTCTTTCCTGCCCCGTTCGGTCCGAGCAGAGCGACGATCTCCCCTGCTTCGACGGACAGATCGAGGCCGTGGACGCAGGCTTTGCCGCGCGAGTACCCGGCGTCGAGACCGCGGCATTCGAGGACTGTCACGGGGTCATCTCCTTGGTCGTCGAATGTGTCTCGGAGACAGCGCTGTCCGTTGGCGACGAATCCTCGGTCCCCGCCACCGCCGACGACGGCGTGCCGAGATAGGCGTTGACGACTGCCGGTGAGCGTCGAATCTCGTCCGGGGTGCCTTCGGCGATGACGGCTCCGAGGTCGAGGACGATGACCCGGTCGCACAGGCTCAGTACGAGATCCATGTCGTGGTCGACGAGGACCATGGAAACCCCGTGTGCCCGTGCGGCGCGCAACCTGTCGCCCAGCCATCGACTCTCGGTGCTGGCGAGTCCGGCGGCCGGCTCGTCGAGCAACGCAACTTCGGGCTGACCGGCGAGTACGCGAGCCACCGCGACGAGCTGACGCTGACCTTGCGAGAGATCGGCGGCCACAACATCACTGAGGTGGCTGATCTCCAGCATCCGCAGGACGTTGCGGACGTCCTCGGCGGTATCCCCCGGCGCACGGCGCGAGGCGATCGCCAGGTTCTCGGCGACCGACAGCTCACCGTAGAGCTCGATGTCCTGGAAAGTTCGGCCGAGCCCAGCGCGGCTGCGTCTATGCGGTGCAAGGCCGTTGAGGGTCGTGCCGCCGAGAGTCACCGTTCCGGACGCGGTCGCGAATCCGCTGATGGCGTCGATCAGAGTCGTCTTGCCGGCGCCGTTGGGTCCGATCAGGCCGACGATCTCGCCGGAACGGAGGTCGAAGCTGACGCCATCGACGGCGGTCACCGCCCCGTAGCGCACCGTGACGTCGCGAGCCGAGAGCAGAACCTTGCCGCTGGGCGGTGTGACCGGCGGAGTCGGCGCGGCCTGAGCGTCGTCGTGAGCCGATTGTGGTGCATGACGTCGACCCGGCACCGGGATCTTGTGCAGATACCCGATCACACCGTCGGGACTGGTGACGACGGTGAGTACCAGCAGGATCCCGCTGATCAACATGTAGTAGTCGCCGAACGAGGCGTACTTGTCGGCGGCGAAATACATGACCCCGCCCGGGGCGATGATCCCGGCGAGGATCGCTCCGGAGATCGACGTCACCCCTGCGATGTAGAAGACCGCGAAGAGTCCGATCCCGGCGAAGACGGCGTAACTGCCCGCGGTGGCGAGGGTCTGCTGGTATGCCAGCAGCGATCCGCCGAGGCCGGCGAGGAAGGACGCGATCGCGAAGGCGATGAGTTTGGTTGCGCCGACGTTGATCCCGGCCGCGGCTGCGGACCGTTCGTTGGCGCGCACGGCCAGCATCGACGCGCCGAGCCCACTACGACGCAGAGCCACCACCCCGTACGCCACCAGAGTCAGAACCACGAGGCACAGGATGCCGAAGGCGATCCGCGGATATCCCTCGCCCGCACCAATTCCCAGATCGATGCCGAAGATCGACGGGGATTCGACAGGCGCACCCTGCAATCCGCCGTTGAGCGACGGGTTGCGGAACCAGAACGCCTCGCAGAACACGGCGAGAGCGAGCGTCGCGACCATGAGCGGTAACCCGCGCACCCGAAGAGCGGGCAGGCCGACGATCACGCCGATGACCATCGCCGCGCAGGCTGCGAGCAGCGGAGCGAGCGGGAACGGGATGTTCAGGTCGTCGGTGAGTCGGCTGAGCGCGTAGGCGCCGACGCCGGCGAGCGTCAGTTGCGCCAGCGACACCTGGCCCGCGTACCCGGTGACGACGACCTGGGACAGCGCGATGATGGCGTAGATCATCGTGGCGATCACGGCGAGTCGGAGACTGCCGGAGGTGGTGACCAGTGCCAGGACCGCGACGACGACACCGACGATCCCCGGGAACACCAGACGGTTCGGACGCGGTGACCGGCCGAGGTCGTTGCGGGTGACCGCGCCGCGGCCCGGCAATGGGCGCCCGCGGATGAGGAGAAACCCGATGATGAGGATCAACGGGACCGCCTCGGCGACACCGGCGTCGGGCATCCAATCCCAGGTGGTCTGCAGTTTCGTGGCCTCGGACTGCAGCATGCCGATGACAAGCCCGGCGCCGACCGTGATCGAGATCGCGGTGAAGTTGCCGACCAGCGCCGCGGCGAGGGCCGGCACGATGAACATCGTGTAGGCCACGGGATTGAGTGGAACGATCGGTGCGATGAGCACGCCGCCGAGTCCGGCGGTGGCCGACGACAACGCCCAGTTGGCGACCGCGATCCGGTCCGGTGAGAGGCCAGTGACGAGCGCACCCTTCTCGGATTCCGCGGCCGCCTCGGTGGCCACGCCGAAGCGGGTGTAGCGCAGCACGAGTCCCGCACAGATGGCGAGTCCGACGATGACCACGGCGAGCATCAGACGGTCCGTCGGAACGGCGCTGGATCCGATCGTGAATGTGTCGACCTTGAAGATGGGTCCGACGCTGGGTGCGTTCTCGCCGACCCGCAGCGCGATGAGCGCCTGGATGACGAGCATCAGACCGATCGCAGCGACCGCCTTGGCCAGCGCCGGGGCGGCCCGCATCGGTCGGAACACCAGTAGGTACAGGATGACGCCGAGGATCGCGGCGACGACCACGGAGATGAATAGCGCTCCAGCGACTCCGAGGTCGGAGCCGAGCGAGACGGTCGCCGGGAAGCCGGGTATCGGGTTGAGGAGTTCCCCCTGGCGCAGAAAGGCGTACGTGTAGGCGGCGTACAGCGCCACCGCGCCGGTCGCGAAGTTGACGACGCCGGAACTCTTGAACGTCATCACCAACGCGAGGCCGAGTGCGGCGAAGACGGCTCCGTTGCCGAGGCCGAGGACCAGGAAGGCGAGATGGTCGGTCATGGAACTCCCACTGGGAAGTGCGGGGATCGGGGGCCGCGCGGACGCGACCCCCGATCTGTGAAGGAACTAGTTGTTGGTGACGACGGTGTTCTCGAGCTTGGCGTCGGCGGTCACGTCACTGACCAGGATCGCCTTGCTGCACAGCGACGTCAGCGGCGGGAAGGCCTGACCGTTGCA
The DNA here is from genome assembly GCF_042668985.1 of Gordonia sp. NPDC057258. Classification (NCBI taxonomy): domain Bacteria; kingdom Bacillati; phylum Actinomycetota; class Actinomycetes; order Mycobacteriales; family Gordoniaceae; genus Gordonia; species Gordonia sp. NPDC057258. The sequence goes on along the minus strand of NZ_JBHUXZ010000043.1, from coordinate 30,586 downwards.
GGTGAAGGTGATGCCGGGTGCGGCCGGGAGCGGGACGTCCTTGGCCTGTGACAGTGCCGTGGTGAACGTCTGGGCGTCGACGGCGCCCTCGAGGCCGTTCAGCTCGCCGAGTGCGGTCATCACCTGGTAGCCGATGTAGGCGAGGCCGGCCGGATCGGTGTCGGGCGCGTATTGCGCCATGACGCTGCGGTATTGGGTGACGCTCGGGTCGTCGGAACTGAGGTTGACCGTGGTGAACGCCTTGGCACCGGAGACCGCGTCGTTGCCGACGGCGTCGAGGACGGGCTTGTCGAGGCAGCTGGCGATGAGGTACTTCGAAGCGTCGGGGGCGACGGTCTGCAGCGTCTTGAGGACCGAGATGCACTGGCGGGTGTCGCCGAGGATGCTGACCGCATCCGGGTTGTCGGCGAGACCCGCGGTGATCTGCGGTGTCAGGTCGGCGGCGCCGACCGGCACGGTGACGACGTTCAGCGCGACGCCGGCACGCTGGAACATCGGATCGCCCAGTGCTTTCACCGACGCGGCCGCGTCACCGGAGTCACCGATGATCAGGGTGACCTTCTTGAGTCCGTCCTTGGCGGCGGTCGCGGCCTGTCCCGCGAGGACCGCCACGATGCCGCCGGAGAGCATGAACGATCCGGGAGTGGCCATCTCGGCCTGTGACACCGGAGCCTGTGCGACGAACGGGATCTTGGCGCCGGCGATGATCGGCAGCATGACCGCACCCTGCGCGCCCAGCGGCGAGACCACGACCGAAACCTGCTGCTCCACCATCTGATTCGCGCACTTGGTGGCCGAGGCGGGCTCTTCCTGCTGCTTGCACACCACCAGTTCGATCTGGTGACCGCCGATGCCGCCGCCGTTGTTGTTCAGGTATTCGACGGCGGCTTCGCTGCCCTCGCGCACCATCGGCGTCGTCACCGCACCGCCCTCGGGCACGATCAGGCCGACCTTGACCGGGTCGCCGGTGGCCGGATTGCTGGGGAGCTGGCTGGTCTCGCCGGCGGTGGAGCTCTCCGAGCTGTCGTCGGCGCAGGCCGTCAGCGCTCCGAGCGCGAGCACCCCGGAACAGCCGATCACTGTCGCGGTCCGAAGCACACGCCTGAGTGCACTTGGTGATTTCATGCGATCCCCTTCGATCGAGATACGACGAGCCGCCGCCCCCGGGCGTGGAGGTCGGTCGAAATGTCGGATTTGATGACTCGGTGGCGACTGTAACCGGCTGGTCGTCGTTGCTTGATGGTTTCGAAAGATTCTGTCCTGCACTGAGTCTCGGCGTTGGTAGGTCGACGGTTCGCACGGCAGCACGAACTGTCGGCCCGGTGCCGGAAGACCCCCCGCGGTCGACTCGCGTGACCCCGTCGGCGTGCTGCCGACGAACTCACACTGGACTCAGAGCCAAAAGTTAGACGACCATCCAAACTTTGGTGGCGGAATGCAAGAATTGGTCGGTCGGGGTCGCCCCGCCCGTACGGAAGGCACCACATTGACCGAAGCGCCGGCCCTCGGCCGCCGAGAACGTAACAAGCAGCAGACGCGTGAGCGCCTGCTGACCGCTGCGCGCGAACTGCTGGCGTCTGAGGGAAGCGCAGCGACGGTGGAGTTGATAGCCGAGCGTGCCGAGGTGTCGCGGGCGACGTTCTTCAACTACTTCCCGAGCAAGGACGACCTGCTCACTGATCTCTACGCGCAGTTGATGGGGACGTTCACACACGTCGTCGACGCGATGCTCGACAAACCGCTGAGTACGTACGAGCGCGTGGTGGGTGTGTTCGTCGATTTCGCACGGTCGTCGGTCGCCGACCCGGACTACATGCGAACGGTGACGAGTGAGATCGAGCGGATCTCATCGATGTCGGGGACGCTCGGCGAACGCAGCCACGTGTTCACCTCGGAGGTGCTGCGGCTTATCGAGCGCGGCGTCGAACAGCAGGACGTGCGCACCGATCATCCGCCGGAGTTTCTCGCCCAGATGGTCGCGGCGATCTACGTGTCGAGCATGCGGTACTTCCAGATCGACCCCGGCTTCGACGTGAGCGAGAATTTCGAACGCGCCGGCCGTTACGCCGCGGAGTCGCTGCTGCCGCGGTAGGGCAGGTCAGTCGCCGGGACGTTCGACCTCGGTCTCCCACCGTTCGCGGCGTTCCTCGTCGGTCTGCTCCCACCACGGGGTTCCGCGCTCACCCAGCGCGACCTTCGCAGCCTGGACGCCCCGCCGCGACTCGGGCGCGCCCTCGGTCCGCTTCACGTCTCGACGCCACGCCATCAATATCGACTGCAGTTCGGACCTGCGTTCGTCCGGAATCAGGGGATCCGTCGCACGCCACTTACGGCCGTTGACGATGATGTGGTGGCCGTCGGGGGTGTGCTCGGGGTCTGGCATGGTTCCCACGGTGCCACGACCGCTTTTCAGCAGCATGTGACCCAGATCTCGTTTGGCGTCTCACCTGCGTCTTGGTCGACTCTCAGACTCGACTCTCAGGGTCTGCTTATGTCTGTCGGGGTAACTTCGCCGTGTCCTTGCCGATACCGAACTGTTACCCAATCTGAGATGGACAATGCTTTGCCTCTTCACCGACTGAACACCGACTCTTCGACGCGCCCCGCCACCCGCGCCCTGCTCGACTCGACGTCGAGCACTCGGCGCCCTGGCCGCCACCGTGCCACCTCGCGCTCCACCACCCGCACGGCCCTGCGAACGGGCGCGCTCGCCGCATTCGTCGGTGCGGTCGGCCTGACGGCCGGAACCGCCGCGCAGGCCTCGGCGCAGCCCGCTCCCCCGCCGGCGCCGAAGATCGCGCTCCCCGAGAACGTCAAGCTGCCGGCCGGCCTGGTCCTGCCGCCCGAGATCGACGATCTCGCTCGCGACGTCCTGCCGCCGTCGGTGTTCGGCCCGGGGAGCTCCGGCCTCCCCGGATTCAAGAAGGCAGTGAAGCCGGTCAGCGGCACCGTGACCTCGGGCTACGGCCCGCGCTGGGGCACCCACCACAACGGAGTCGACATCGCGAACAAGATCGGAACCCCCATCTACGCCGTGACCGACGGCGTCGTCCTCGAGTCCGGCCCGGCGTCGGGCTTCGGCCAGTGGGTCCGCGTGAAGCAGGACGACGGCACCGTCGGCGTCTTCGGACACGTCAACGAGAGCTTCGTCCACCCCGGCCAGCATGTGCGCGCCGGCCAGAAGATCGCGACCGTCGGCAACCGCGGCCAGTCCACCGGACCCCACCTGCACTACGAGGTCTGGGATGCCAACGGCACCAAGATCAATCCCCAGGCGTGGCTCAACAAGCGTGGCGTTCACCCGTGATGGTTGCCTGAGGCTACTGCACAGACGATCCCCACCGACAGTGTCGGTGGGGATCGTTTGCTTCGTATCGCCTGTCGGCGTTCCGATCGGATACGACAGTCCGTCAGCGCAGAACCGATTGCATCACCGTGGATATCCGAGCTGCGGCGTCACGGACGCGATCAACCTTCGCTGCCAGCGTATCTCCGCCGAAGCCCTCGATCCGACCGTCGAGGCTGATCGGGGCGATCAGTTCACCTGTCCGGTCGGTGACCGGCGCGGCCACTACTGCCACCCGTCGAGATAGTCCGAGTCGCTTACCGAGTAACCGATCTCGCGACTCCGGTCGAGATGGCGAGTCAGATCTGCTGGGTCTGTCAGGGTCCGATCGGTGAATGTTAGCAACTGACCGCGAATCGACCTAGCGCGCAACTCATCCGACATTGCGAGCATCACCGTGGGTCCGGCTGCGGTGCTGACTCTGCAGGACTGTGCCCACCGAGATGCCAACTTGCGAGACCAGCAAGACTGCGCTACCTGCGTAGGCGGGGCTTTGGCTCAAACCTGCAGCCGACGAGCCAGGTTCATTGGGACCCGCCTCGCCGGCTTCTGTGCGGAACGATACTGAGACACCAGGGTCACGCCAAAAGCTCTGCGAGCAAGCTCCGTAGTCTGACTTCGCTGCTTTCACGCGCGCGCTCCGTTATGGGCGTATCGGGGATAACGAAAAATCGAATAGTTCCTTGCTCATAGAAGCGCCGCATGCTGGAGGAACCAAATTCTAAGTCGCGCCCCTCAATTGTTAGTGCGAACAGGTCGTCACTCAGCTTCACGCTGGTTGGGTTAACCGTGAAGTACACCGTATACCCGAGGTCGGCATAGATACCTGCTTCCTCGCGCACTTCAACGGAGTCGAGCGAGAAGTAACTATCGAGGGCCCTACCACGAGGGAGGTCTGGCAACTCGATGTAGATTACAGTCGATGTCGAGTAGGCTTCGAAGTAATCCGTCAAGGCGCGGCGGGCTTGGTCGGCATGCTGTCCAATCACTATTTCTCCCGGAACTTTTCGGCAGTATTCCTGCGCAGCCACTCCATGCGTTCCGGCTCCGACGCTCCCCGAAATTCCGCTGCTAGCAGTCGAGTTCGGCGGCGCCGAGTTCCTCCAAACCAGCCAGAGATCGGCCGCAATGCCAGTGCCAATGCCACTACAAATCGTCAAGAAGATTGCGCCCGTTGCGCAAGGGAGTCCTGAGCGCACTCACGGACCCACTCATCCTCGTCACGTGCGAGTTGTTGTAACACAGTTTGATCTAGCTTAGGGTTCTTCGCCAGCGCGGCTCGGACGCCTGCGTCGGAATCGGAGGCCAATAGCCCGGCAATCGTTTCGTCCTTCGCCGCGGCCCGTCGCATCGCAACCGTGAAACGCACGTCTCGATCGACGTCCTGCGCAAGGATTCGGAGAACATCAAGCGGAAGGGTCTTGTTCTGCACAACGAAAGCCCGGTACTCGGGCACTTCAGAGATGATCCTGAGCCACACCTCCGCTGGTGCCGAGTCACGAGCCACACGGTGCCGATCCTCGAGGTCGTCGCTGTTCAGGAGTGACTCATACTCGCTGAGTGAGGTGATCAATGCAGGTCCTTTCTCGGTATGTAGACTCCGGCATCGCCTTTGTGTTTGCCCACGATGAAGTCTCCGTACTCGTCGGCGTCCCTGAACCAATGCAGTCCGCGCTTGTCTTCTGTGTACACCTTCCACACCGAATTCCCGTGACCGGCGTCATCCCTTGACCACCAGAGCCCGTCCGATCTACTTTTGTAGTACTTCCTAGAGCCCCAGGACTTCGTCTCTGACGTGCCATCCTTAGTGATCTCCCATAGCCTTCGCTCGGGCGACTTCTTGCCGTTCCCCTCCAGCGAGTCGCCATTACGCGATCGGGAGTCACCGCAACCCTTCGTTGGCGCCAAACCACGGGGGTCAGCCGCCAGCGTGGGGTTCGTCGGATATGTATGAGGGTTGGGTGCTGGCCGGAGTCCCAGCGGGTCCGGACTGAGGTAACGCCCCAAAACTGGGTCATAGTATCTGTGTCGGTTGTAGTGGAGACCGCTTTCGAGGTCCGCGTACTGGCCCGGGAACGCCCACGGCGTCGACGAGCCAATCCACGTGCTCTCGCCGTAGAGAGTTCTCGCTGAGTGTCCGGCGACTTCGCCGGTGTGCGGGTCGATGAGCGCTGTCGGTGTCGCGATCTGATCAGTGACGATCGCGAAGAACTCTCGATCGACTTCGGTCTGGGTCCACTCGACCGGCCTGGACGGCGCAGCCGTAGGTGAGCCGAGGTTGAGACTCACGTCCGCGTCGGGTGCGCTGTTCCTTGAGCCCTCATCGTCCGTCGCCGTGATCGATTCCGTAGTGCGCGTCTGCGCGAGAGGTGTGTTTTCGTAGGGCGCGAACGTCCAAGTAGTCGCCGTGAGGTCAGCGTTGGACTCGACGGCGGGCGCATCAGGCGTCGACTCCGTCTGTTCGACCAGCTGCTCGCCGTGCCAATGGAACCGGGTGACCGCCCCGGTTGCCGTGTTGGTCTTGCTCAGTCGACGTCCCAAGTGGTCGTACGTGTACGTCCAGGTCGTCCCGTCGGGAGTGGTCACGCTGCGTAGCCGATCGTGAGCGTCCCAGACGTAATGCCACACATCGGGTTTGCGCGACAATCGCCTGCGACTCATCGTGGTGAGGCGGCCGGCGCGATCGTACCGGTACGACGTCCGGCCGTCGTCGACGAGCAGGGTGCCGGAGTATTGCCAGCGGGGGCCCTTCGAGGCTCGGCTAGCGCCTCGCACCTCAGGGAGCGGACGCTGGCCAGCGCCTCGCACCTCAGGGAACGGAGGTCGGCCGGTGTCTTGCGCATCCGGAGGCGCGGTCTTTGAGATCCCGTAATCGGTGATGTTGCCGGTCGCGTCGTAGGTCAGCTTCTCCGAGCTAGAGACCCCGACCGCCGCAGTAATCCGTCCAAGTACATCGACCTCGTAGTCGGTCCGGCCACGATCAGCGAGGGTCGTCGTCGAAGTCGTCATGATGCCGTCGGCGCGGTAGGCGTATTCGGCTCGTGCGACGGTGCGCTCCGGTACCCCGCCGGCCGGTCCACTCGAACCGAGGTTCAGCGTCGCCGGATTGGCAGAGACCGTCGCAACCGACCGGCCCACCAACCGACCGACCGGATCCCACGACGAATCGATGGCCGTGCCCTCGAAGCGTCGACGCTGCTCGCGACCGGACGCGTCGGTGGTGATGTCGCAGGTACGACCCGCCATCGAAATGAAGTCGAGCACGCCACGTGGGTCGTAGCCGTAACGCGTGTGCACTGCGGTCGGCGTCGTCACCGATGCCGAACGGCCCGCGCCGGTCCACCCCGACTCGATCGCCCAGTCGGCGGATCCGTCGTTCACACCGGTCAATAGCGGCATGCCCGCCGCCGTATACGTCGAGTGCCACCGCCCGAACGCGCCGACGACACTCTCCGGCCGACCGGCGACGTCGTAGCTGTACTCGGTGACCTCTCCGTCGAAGTCGGGGTTGAGCGGGTCCGAACTGCGTTCAGCGACAACCCGACCGGCTGCGTCGTACTCGAACGCCACAGTCTGCCCGGCCGCGTTCGTCCGCGTAGCGAGTCGTCCGCCCGCGTCGTAGGTGTAGGTCGTTGTCGCGTTGTTGAAGTCGATCTCAGACTGCAACGACCCGTCCGCGTTGTACGAGTAACTCCACACCAGACCGTCGGGGTTGATGACGGCGACGAGCCGGCGTGCGGTGTCGTGCGTGAACGCGGTTCGCGACCCGTCCGCATCGATCCGCGCGACCGGTAGGTCGTAGTGGCCGTACTCCCAACGAGTGGTTGCACCGACGGGATCGACGTAGGCGACGCAGTTGCCCTCGCCGTCGTACTCCCATCGCGACTGTCCATCATCGGGAGCGACGAGACTGGTCCGATTCCCCATCGCGTCGTACCCGACGGTGGTTCTGGCGCCCTCGGCGTCGACCAACTCGACCGGCCGCCCGAACGCGTCGTATTCGATCCGCGTCGTGTTGCCGAGCATGTCGATGATCTCGGTGGGTAGTCCGGCCGCGTTGTTGCGGTAGCGAACCATCACGCCGTCGGGATCCGTGAGCGACGTCAGCGCGCCGTGTTCGTCGTAGGTACACGACGTGACCGCGCCGGCATTGTCGGTCACCGTCAGCGGACTTCCACTGTCGGTGTAGGCGATACGCGTGGTGACCGGACCCGGTTCGACGATCCGATCCGGCCGTCCTGGACCCGCGTAACTCACTTCCGTCGCAGCGCCGTCGGGTCCGACGATCCGCTCGACATCACCGAAAGCGTTGTAGTGCAGCCGTGTCGAGAGTCCATCTGCTCCGGTGAGCACCATCGGTTGTCGACTGTCGTTGAAGTCGGTCCGGGAGATCCGACCCAGCGCGTCGATCTCCTGCCGCACCCGATTGTCTGCATCGATGCCGTACAGCGTCGTCGCGCCGACGGCGTCGGTGTAGGTCGTCATCGACCCGGGGCCCGCCGTCCGCAGCCTGTAGTCGAACCGCCCGGACCACACTCCGTTCATGCCGGACTGGATGGTCACACGACCCAGGTCGTCGTACCGGTTCCAGTACTCCATCCCGATCGAGTCGCGCCACCAAGTCATTCGCCCGGCCTCGTCGTAGCCGAAACGCGTTTTCGCACCGACGGCGTTGGTCGACGCCGCGAGATGGCCGCGGTGGTAGGTGAACGTGCACAACTGCTGGTCGGCCGGAACGCCGTCCACCCCGGCTACCAGGCGGTACCCCAGGATCCGAGCACCGTCGCACTGCACATCGATGCGGTAGCCGGCAGAATGCTCGACCGCCGAGGGTCTTCCGTTCTCGTCGAACACGAAGCGGATGCGGTTGTGATGTCGGTCGGTCATCGCGGAGACTGCGATGCTCCCGGCCGTGACGTCGACGCCGTTGAGCTCCGGGATCGGGATGAAGAACCAGCTGACGAGCGTGCGGACATGGGTCAGCTGGTAGCCGTCTGTCGCCGTCGCTCGCAGTTCCCAGTCGGTGTCGTTCGCGCTTCGCGACACGGAGTCAGCCTGCGGCTTCGGGAAATTCGTCATCGTGCCGTCGGCGTCGACGATGGTCACCAGGTCGCCGGTGACGATGGCGCGGGCGTCGAAGGTGGACGGTGTCGTCGGTCCGAGCCATCGACCCCACCGATACCGCGACCGATGTCGATGGGTCAGTCGGAGCGGCAGAACCCCGGGTAGGTCGACGTCGGTCAGGGGAAGGAAGTACTCGCCGGTTGCGACGTTGACGGGTTCGCCGTTGCTCCGACACTGCTCGGGCGCCTCATTGCCCTCGCTGGTGTCGGCGCGTTCGGTCGAGCCCGCGTCGGTGCGTTCGGGGTGGGCGGGGTCGATCGGTTCGCCGGTGTCGTTGTCCGGGGCGGAGTTATCGACGTCCGGGTTGTCGCCGTCGGGTCGATTACCTGGGGCGGGGTCGCGCGGCGACGACGGTGCATCAGGGCTCGCCGGACGTGGGCCGGCCGGTGACGGGCGTTCCGATGTGAACGGGCGGTCGGGAATCACTGTCGGCGGGATCGGACGGTCGTCGGGTCCGGTGCGCGGCGGGTTGGGTGTGGTGTCCGGCGTGTTCCGCGCGGCGGGTTCGGGCACGTGATGGGTGTTCGACGGAACCGGGCGGCCGCGGTCTGCATCGCGCGGTGTCGTCGATTCCGGCGTGGTGCGCGCAGGCGGCGTGCGGTCCGGGGTGGGATCAGGTGCGCGCGGAGGTGTCGTGGAAGCATCCGCACGCGCCGGGGCGCCGGGACCGGCCGACGTCGGAGCAGGTTTCGATTGCGCGGGATCGGGTGTGGCATGCGGCGTCGACACCGGGTGGTGGCCGGCGACCGGTGCTACGGGTCCCGTTGCGGGCGTGTTGTCTTCAGTCGTGCGCGTTGGTGTTTCGACGACGTCGGGTCGAGTTGTCGGCGCGTCGGGATGGATCGAGGCCGGCGTGGGGCGTGGACCAGGCGCGTCTGGGTCGGTTCGCGTGTGAGGTGTTGTGGGACTTTCTGGTTCGTCGGCTTTGGGTGGGTGCCCGCTCGTCGGCTCGTCGTGCCGTGTCGGGGTCCGGTCGACGACAGGCTCGTCGGGCTTGGGCGCCGACGGTTCATGGGGCGTCGGGTTCGGTGCGCCATCGCGGTCGGCGGCGTTGTGTCCGGGAGTGGACTGGCCGGGTGAGTGGTCGCCACCGGGTGGGGCTGCGGGAGTGGTGGTGTCGCCACGGTTGGGTCCGGGCGGGTCGTCGTCACCCAGGTTTCGGGGTGCCGAGGGATTGTCCGCAGGTTCCGGCGTCGGAGATCCCGGCCCATCGGAAACGGGCGAGGGAGTGGGCTCGGGTTTCGGAGCGGGAGCCGGGGTCTCGGGACTCGGCGCGTGCGGGCCGGGGCCGTCGACAGGGCTGCCGGCGACGGGCTGGTCCGGCGACCCGGCGTCGGGGCGTGGCGCGGGCGGTTCAGGTGCTCCCCCGCTGGGCGGAGTGTCGACGGCGCCCGGCGATGGTGTGCCCGCATCGGGGGTGGGAGCCGGATTCGGTGAGCCGGCGGGCGCCGGTGGTTCGGGGGCCGGAGCGTCCGACGCGGGACCGTCAGCTCTGGGGACCGGAGGCGCGTTGTGGTCGACCGCGATGTCGGGACCTTGTCGTCCAGGTAGGTCGGCACTGGGGCTGGCGCCAGGCGTGTTCGGCGACGATCCGTGCGGCGCGGGCGTCGGGTGTGGTGCCGCGGGCGGGGCGTCTGGGTGATACGAGGTCGGGCTGATGTGTGGAGTTGGTGACGGGGTCGGGACGTTGCGGCTAACTTTCGTGAACCCAGTCAGTAGCCCGCCGCCCTTAGGCCCGGGCGCGATCATCATCACCGTGTTGCCGATGACGTTGCCCAGCGCCTGGGACGGATCCGTCGACCATCCGGATCCGGCGAAGTTCCGGACGAACTCGTCGGGATGGGCGACCTGGTGCACGATCCCGGTGACCATGGTCGCCGAGTTGCGCATGTACTGGTGGGGGTTTGCGATGTTGTACGGGTTCTGCGGGAGCATCATGTTGAGCCCCTTGACAACCTCGGTGACCGACCCGATCAGACCTGCCTCGAAGTGTGTGAAGCTCGTGAACGCGGCGGTCCCGACGTCGCTGGCGGTCATTCGCGCCTGATCGAACGCGGACGGCATCGGCGGCGCCATGTTCGCCGCATCGCTCAGCTCGGCCTTGACGCCCGGGGCCGACGAGTTGCGGTGGTCGCGGCCGACTTTGAGGACTCGCTCAGCCTCCGCTCGGTATCCATCTCGCGGGCTGGGTCCGGGATGAGTGGGCGGGGTGTCGCGTCGATCGTTCTTGTAGTCGTCGAGTTCGTCGTTGTAGATGTTGGCCTTGGTGACCCACTCGGCGTGTTTGCGCTCGCCCTCTTCCCAGATTCGGATGGCGTCCGCGGCCTTCTGCTGCGCGAAGGTGACGACTCCGGCCCAACCAGTGAGTGCTGCAGCGGCTTTCGACGCGGCGTCGCCGGCTGCGAACCACTGCGGAACCTGTCGGCCGGATGCGTCCCGGAACTCCACGGCGCCGGTGCCGGACCAGTCGCCGACCGAGATGCCACGTAGCCCTTCACCCGCCGCCACGAAATTTCCGGCGAAGCCCGTGAACCTCTCAGCGAGAGCGGTGATCCCGGCAGGGTCACCGAGAATCAGCTCCTTGGGGTCGTTGGTCTGCCCTAACTGCTGCTCGTCGGGCATGGCGCCCAGCGAGTTGGCGACGTCGTCACCGAGATCTTCGACGTTGGTCGCAATACTGTCGAGGCCGACGGCCCGCAAACCGCCGCCGAGGAGGTCCGTGGCGCCGTCGACGAGTCCGCCGACGACCTCCTTGCCACCCTCGAAAACGTCGAACAGGCCCACTTACTTCGTCTCCGGCTTGCCAGTTGGTTTGATCTCGTCGGTGCTCGGTGAGGGGGCGGTGAACCCGTCGCGTTCGAAGCCGTCGATCGTGTCGGTGACAAGCGACGACGGATCGACCGAATGGCGTCCGATGGTCTCGAGGTCCTCGACCATCGTCTGTCGGAGTTGTTGACCGAGCTCCTGGTGTTTCCGCATCTCTTCCGGCGTCAGGGCCCACTGTGGGTCGGTGATTGAGTTCTTGTTGTGCTCCCACAGATCGCCCCACGACATGGTCGTGAGGTCTTCCGGGGTGAGGCTCGGGTCGCCGATCACGTCCATCGTGAAGTTCTTGAGCTGGTCGCCCGCCCACTTCTCCTCACGTTCGTAGTGGCTCGCTCCGAGTCCGAGTCCTTTCGAGATCTCAGCTGCGCCGGTGACCAGCGCGCGAACGCCCCATTCCCAGCGGTCGCAGTACTCCTCGAGTCCGCTCTTCGGATCCGCGTGGCCGATGGTTCGGCCGTCGAGGTCAAGGTCGCCGTATCCGCGACCGATCGCGGCGCTGTAGTCCGAACCGACCCCGGTGTCGGCGAGCCCGTTGATCACGCCGTTGATGCCGGCGCTGGCCTTGACGAGGTCGGCGGGGTCGACTTCCAGATTGTCAGTCATCGGACTACCTCGCCCTCGTCGTCGTAGTAACAGTGCGGTGTCAGCTCGCGGGATGGCGGGAACGTCATCGTCGACGGTGTTGCGGGATCGACGACGAGGCCGGTGGGTTCCGGGGCTTGGTCGAGGACTCGGTCGATCAGCGCATGACCGGGAACGTCGAGGTAGCGGACCTCGTCCAAGTCGCGGTCGGTGAGTTCGGCGAAGTCACGCAGGCGTTCCGGCGTCGTGAACGCCAGCATCCACGGGATACCGGCCTCCACCAGCGTGAACAGGCGTCCGTGGAGGTCGAGAGGAACAACGAGGGTGGCATCGCGAAGAGCATCGTAGAGCCGAGGCGCATCGCCGAAACCGGACAAATACGCCCGCACCTCATCGACATATGTCGTCATCACCGGACTCCCCCGCAGTCATCACCGTGTGCCGGTTGATGCTAGATCATGAAGCTGGAGTTCTCGCGGTGGTCTCCACAGGGGACGTCGGGGAATCGCTGATCTTGTAGTTGGGACAGCTGTGGTTCAAGGAAGAGTCGTCCGCCAACTCACAAGGCCGATGGTTGACGTTGCGACCCTGGACGCCGTACTAGTGTGTTCGTCGAGGTAGACCAATTCTCACGCCCGACAACGGGAGGAAGCCTGTGAGTACGCCCTTCGGAGACGACTCGTTGCTGCCGAGGCCCGTCCCGGACATGCCAACGAGTCCGCACGGGCACGCTACTGTTCTGCGTTCGGATCGTGCAGCTTGGGAACGTCGTGCGACGGTGGCCACCGAGGCCGCGCGCGACCTAGCCGCGGCTTTCAACAGCCTGAAAGAGATCGATTCATATAACTATTTCGGCGATTGTATCGAAGGCGATAGATTCTTTAAGGCGTTGTCGGGCGCGCTCGCGCGACTATCCGAAGAAATCGACGATAATCTCGCGACTGCCCGCAGTTTAGCTACCCAATGCACTGATGCTTCGTGGCGAATCTCATCTACCGACTCTGAAAGCGCTACGGATTTTGAAACGTAGAGCTGCGATCTCGCAGGCAATCCGTTTGCTTGTAATCGCTGGCACGCCTTGCCTGATGGCATCATGTGCTGTGTCGGGAACTCCGCTTGCTGACGAGGTTGCAGTTAGCTCATCGATGTCCGAGTCAGTAGAACCGCACACCGAGATCAGACAAACCGACGATCGAGGACGTACTCTCCCGTTCGAGAACAAGTTTCCGAATCGCTGGAGTATAAACAACAATGGCACGACATATGAGCCATGCACCTACGTGAGTAACGTCACGCTTTCTCGTTTCGGACTGAATTCCGATTCAGTTGAGGATGTAGCACTATCCGACTTTCAAACTGCGCGTGGGTGCCGATGGTACTACTTTGATGACCCTCTTTCATCGCTCAGTCAGTCAGTCGGCAACTTGGTGCGACCCGGCTTGGGCCTTCAGGGCCACAAGGACCGGATCTCCATCGCTTTCGACTTGCTACCCGACATCGAGGTTGCGGGAAGGACTGTCATACGAGGGTCGAAAGGTCAAGGAAGCTGTTCAGTCTTCGTCCGATCCGGCGATGCGGTCGTCGGAACCTCTGTCAGCAGGTTCGATTTAGTCCGACCGCCGACTGCTGAAGTTTGCAACACAGCTCTTGAGTTCCTTCGCGCAACGATTGCCGATATTCCCCTGTAGCAGGTGATTGAGAAATGCCGAAGGACAACGCCGAGGCGAGATTCCCTACGTCGACCCCGACACCGGCGGTGTCAACGCTCGGCTGCTCGTGCTACTGGACAACCCGTCGACCAAGGCCGAATCGACCAGCGGTTCGGGCCTTTTGAGTTTGGACAACAACGACCGGACCGCGCGGAACTGCCGAGAGGCGTATGCGCGCCACGGAGTCGACTGGGGCGATGTCGTCCACTGGAACGTGGTGCCGTTCCCGGTTGCCGGTGTGAAGAACGGTGGATCGACCCCGGCGGAGCGGGCGCGCGGGGCCCGTTGGACCCGGGAAGTGGTAAGCCTGCTCCCGAATCTCGAGATCGTCCTGCTTCTCGGTGGTTCCGCTCGCGATGGTTGGCGTCGTGCATCCATCACGCGCGCCGGCATCTACGTGCCGGCAGGCAAGATTCCGCACTGTTCGATGCGCGGCTTGAACACCGCGGGCGGGCGCGAGCGGTTCGAAGCCGCGATAGCCGACGTATCGACGAGACTCATGCTGGCCTGAGCACCCACCTGGAACGGATGAGGACTGCGGTGACGTTCTGCCACCAGCGTGCAGTCGTAGCTTCGGGACGTCCACACGGTTTCGACCAGCATGGGCCAATGCGCTGTGCAGCAGAATCTCTCGCTGCCGTCGAACCGCCCTATTGTCATCGCATGACGACTGACACGCATGGTGCGCAACGAGTGTTGCGAACACGCTCCGCGTCCACACCGTCCACGGTGTGGCTGGCCACCGGACTGATGATTACCGGAGCGAGCATCCAGCTCATCGGCATGTTCCACGCGCTCTCGTTGGTCGAGGCAGTCAGGGAAGAAGCACGTCTGCGGCAGTCCGTTCTCCTCAGTGACGGATCGACTTATCGGAGCTCTGACGCACTAGGTGTCGCGAGCGAGACCGGGACCAACGTCGCGACCGGTTTGATCGTCGCGTCCTGCCTCGCTCTTGGCGGGCTCTGGCTGTTGCTCGCGTACGTCAACCTACGCGGTTTCCGCTGGGCGCGCGTGGCGGCCACCGTCATCGGCGCGGTAGGCATCGTCTCCGGGATCACGTCCGTAGCAACCTATGACAGGTCAGTGACCAGCACGCTCGACGTCCTTCTGTTGGTCATCGAAGTCGCTGCACTGAGTCTCCTTTGGCATCCGCGTTCAGCGCCCCACTTCCGCCAGAAGTGACCTGACAGTCGGCCAACGTCCCGCTGCGTTTCGGCCCGGTCGATGATTCCGGCGCGTTTGGCAGAATGCGGGCATGGTCGAACAGAGCATCTGGATGCAGAAGTCCGCCGAAGATCCCAACCACTCGAGCTGGTACGTCGAGCGCTTCCGTGCCCTCGCTCGTGAGGGCAACGACCTGGTCGGCGAGGCTCGGCTCATCGACACGATGGCGTCGCGCGGGTCCCGCATCCTCGACGCCGGGTGTGGCCCGGGGCGCGTGGGCGGGTACCTCGCCGAAGTCGGACACGATGTCGTCGGCGTTGACGTCGACCCGGTCCTCATCCAAGCTGCCGAAGAAGACCATCCAGGCCCGCGATGGCTGGTGAACGACCTCGCCGAACTCGATCTCCCTGCCCGCGGCATCGACGAACCGTTCGACCTGATCGTCTCGGCCGGCAACGTAATGGCGTTCCTCGCGCCGAGCACCCGTGTCACCGTCCTCGAGCGGTTGCGCGCACATCTGCGCGACGACGGCCGCGCGGTGATCGGGTTCGGCGCCGGCCGGGACTACGCGTTCGACGAGTTCCTCGAGAACGCAGCCACCGCCGGCTTCGCTCAGGACCTGCTCCTGGAGTCCTGGGACGTCCGCCCGTTCACCAAGAAGTCGGAGTTCCTTGTAGCGGTCCTGCGGCCCGCGTAGAACGCAGCAACTGGTCGGCATCAGTGCACTAATCGTCAAGAGTTCTGAACACAGGCGAATCAGCCGGCGGTACCGCCGAAAGTTCCCACGGGCCCGTAGTCGATCTGTGCGCCGGCGCGGACGAAGCAGTCGCGAAACGCGGTCACGTCTTTAGCACCCGACGCCAGCCAGTAGCGGTACTCGAGTCGCTCGATCGCAGCGACTATTCGAGCCACAGAATTTGCAGCGCCCTCGCCGGCCGCAGACCCCGTGTCGTGGGCCGCCTCGGCTATCCGCGCGCGACGGAGAGTCACAGATCGCTGGTAGATCAACGATGTTCGAGTGGAGAGTTACTCCCAGCTTGATGGGACCCTTGTGTAGCACCACAACCTAGCTAGGCGTGGCGTTTTCGACCAAGGAATGAATCCGGGTTAAGCGCGTGCCGGTCGTCGTGCTGTTGCGGAGACGCGGCGTGCAAATCCAACTGCATCTACGAGGAGACCTCCCGGGCAAGCGTAATCAAGCTCTTATCGCGGTAGAACCAGACGTCTCCGCCTGGGATCGCGTCTCGGACCTCATTAGTTGCCATCATTACAACGTGCTTGGCGAGACTCGTTGGTGTCCATGTGCGTTCGGAGTCCTCCGTCTCTGCGTCCCAGCGAAGCGGCTTATCCCGGTTGCGCGTCCAGGTCGCGAGTCCTCTCGCCGGGCGTTCCTGGATCCACCGTTCTGTTTCTGCTACTAGCTCCTGCGCGACCGCGCCGCGAAGGTTAAGTTCAACTGTCGAGCCCTCCGGAATAGCGGTGTTGTCGTAGAGGAGATAGGTCGAACGAGCAGCTCGCTGTCGTTGTGCAATGCGTGTAGCCGCCGACTCAATGCTTGTGAGACCAGGTGTGAGAACACGGGCGGACGGGTCATCGGGTGGGTACTGTCGTCGAAATACCACACAGGACGTCGACTCTTGTCCATCTCTAGTGTCGTGAAAGACGTTCACAGTGTGCATTTCGATGGTCAACTTAGGTGCAATGTCCGACAGCCACGCAACAGTCGTCAATGTCTGTGCGGCGTAACTTTCTGCAATTAGAACAATCCTGGGTAGTTTCAGGATGTCGTCGTTCCAATCATCAATAACATGCTCTTCCAGACGAAGGAGTGCCTCGTCCTTGGTGCATGGTGTTCCCAAAGTTGTCAGGTACTCAGCGTGCGCCTCGGCCAGTGTCAGCTTGTCGAAGCCCGCGACCAACGCGGCATACGTCACTGCCTGTAGGTGGATTCGGGCGTCGTTCCCCCGTTTCAGCTCGACGACGATCAACTGGCCGGACGTGTCTAACGCCAGAACATCGAGCCGTTCCCGTCCAAGGTCTCCCTCAGATGACGACCATTTCGAGTACTGGCGCGCGACGACCACTACGCCAGCGCCGAGTACTGCGGGGTTGTCAACCACCCACTGCTCGAGATGGACCGTCTCAAGAAAGCCGGACGCAGCGAGCGATCCGCTGGCTAGGGGCTTCGCGACTGGACCATCGACAGTCAGAATCTTGATATCTGTCGTCACAAATTCATGCTAGACGTGAAAGTCCAGGAAAGTGACTTGTTGCCCGGCATTCTATGACGGCGGCGCAGGGCCGGATTTAAAAGTATGGACGACAAAGCAAGTGCTTCGTACAACTCAAGGCCCTGTGCACGAAACCATTACGACTGTCGTGCGACGAAAAGGGCGTCATTCCGACCAGCGCCGCCCCATTTGGCCGAATGCCTCTTGCCTACTGGGCGCCATGCCGATCCGCTCGCGCTGGCCGGTGGCCTCGCGGGCCGGAACCGTCCACCGCGCTCGGACGAGGTGTTGGACTGTTCTCGAAACCGTCAATTCTCGACCACCGTCAGCCTGATCGGCCTGTGCCACCGCGTGCTCGCCGCCCAACTCGCAGCCGGCAGGTTGTCGACGATCCCACGTCCTGTGCCAGGTAGTGCTATAGGTCCATGCCGAAATTCGCCGCGGATTTCAACCATTCGAGTTGGTACGGGGAGCGCTTCTGCGCTCTGGCTCGTGAGGGCGCCGACCTGGTCTGCGAGGCTCGGCTCCTCAATGCGATGGCGTCGCGCGGGTCTCGCATCCTCGACGCCGGGTGTGGCCCGGGGCGCGTAGGCGGGTACCTCGCCGAAGTCGGACACCAAGTCCGTCGGCGTCGACGTCGACCCGGTCCTCATCCAAGCCGCTGACGAAGACCACCCGGGCCCGCGCTGGCTGGTGAACGACCTCGCCGAACTCGACCTCCCCGCCCGCGGCATCGACGAACCGTTCGACCTGATCGTCTCGGCCGGCAACGTGATGGCGTTTCTCGCGCCGAGCACCCGTGTCACCGTCCTCGAGCGGTTGCGCGCGCATCTCCCCGACGACGGTCGCGCGGTGATCGGGTTCGGCGCCGGCCGGGACTACGCATTCGACGAGTTCCTCGACAACGCAGCCACCGCCGGCTTCGCTCAGGACCTGCTCCTGGAATCCTGGGACGTCCGCCCGTTCACCGACAAGTCGGAGTTCCTCGTGGCGGTCCTGCGGCCCGCATAGAGGTCACCTGCTTGGCATCTGTAAATGCCAACCGTCAAGAGCTATGAGCGACACCCGAATCAGCCGCCGGCGGCCCCGAACGTGCCCTCAGTGATCTCGACGTCAGGCGACAGTGGCTGCCGCATCCGCCAGCGTTCAGTCAGCTTCGACGCGGCGATCTTCCACTCGCCGTCTTCGACGACATACTCGTCGTCGTACTCCCCCACCATGACCGTCTCGGTCCGGTCGAGCAGGTTCACCTGTCGGAAGCGCAACGACCACCGTCCTGTCGCAGTCGTCTCGCTGGTGAGGGTGATGTCCGGATGCATGCCGTGGTGCATGTCGAGGATGGCGAACCGGCCGTCGACCTTGTGCAGTGCGACCCGCCGAAAGATGTCGGTCAGCGCGTCGGCATCGTCGAAGGTGCCCATCGGCCCGTAGTCGATCCGCGCGCCGTCGCGGACGAAGCAGCCGCGAAATGCGTCCGCGTCCTTGGCATCTGACGCTCGCCAGTAGCGGTACTTGAGTCGCTCGATCGCAGCGACGTGGTCATGCTCCGAATCAGTCGTCATCGTCATCCGTTCTCAGCTGCACAGGCTCGCCCGCGGTCCGCCCGGGCGTCAGGGGCAGCCTATGTCCGCTCGCTCCGAACTCACGCGGATTCGCCGACACCGACGGGCTGGTCTGCGGCAGGCAGCGCTCGCCCCGAGGATTCGGGACGCTACCGCGAGTTGGGGCAAGTTGGCCCCGCGGACGCCCGAACAGTGCGGCGTCATCCCGCAGTTGCAAGGCCGACCGAAATTGTCAGTAGTCGATGCGATCATCTGTGAGTCATTAGGGGTTCTCGCCCCAGATCTGCGTTCGCTGTCAGTCGCCTTACCGCCGTCGCGCTCCCGCACCACGAGCAGCGTCGTCGCCTCGGCTCCGATGACAACACGATCGAGGCGGGTTGGAGGAAGGAAGACGGATGAAACTCTCTGCTGCGCTCGATGTCGAGGTCGTCGCCCACGAAGCCGCCGACGAGGTGACTGTGCTGCTCGAACTGCAGGCTCCAGCCGGGCCCGCCACCAAGCGGACACCAACAGCGTTCCAGGTCGTGCTCGACCGCAGCGGGTCCATGTCTGGCGCTCCTCTCGCCGGCGCACTGAAAGCACTCACGAGCGTGGTCGCCCAACTCGACCCGACCGATGTGTTCGGGCTGGTCACGTTCGACGACTCGGCCGACGTCGTTGTCCCCGCTGGTCCACTCACAGACAAGCAGCGCGCGACCGATGCCGTTGCTCGCATCGACGCCGGGGGCCTCACCGACCTGTCATCGGGCTACCTACGAGCTCTGCAGGAGCTGCGACGCGGAACTACCGCGGCGGGGATTCGTGGCGGAACCGTGCTGATCGTCAGCGATGGTCACGTGAATCAGGGGATCCAAGACGTCGACGCCCTCGCCGGCGTCACCGCGAAGGCCGCCGCTGACGGCATCGTCACGTCGACGCTCGGTTACGGCCGCGGGTACGACGAAACGCTGCTGTCCGCGATGGCGAAGGCAGGCAACGGAAACCACGTCTTCGCCGACGACCCGGATGCCGCTGGGGCGGCAATCGCTGGTGAGGTGGACGGATTGCTGGCGAAGTCGGCTCAGGCCGTCACCCTGACCGTGCGTTTCGTGCCGGAGGTGCAGAAGCTGGCCCTGTACAACGACCTCCCAGTCCACCAGACCGCCGAACGCGAGCTGATGATCGAGCTCGGTGACCTGCACGCGCTAGAGCAGCGAAAGCTGTTGCTGCAGATGAATTTCGATGGACTGGCTGCGCTTGGGGTCACTCAGGTCGCCGACCTAGAGTTGCGTTACGTCGAGACGGCCACGCTGACTGAGCATATGGTCACGCTGCCCATCTCGGTCAACGTGGTGCCGGGCGATGAGCTGGGTGATCGGATACCCGATCCGAAGGTGCAGTCCGAGAAGCTCTATCAAGAAGGTCAGGCCGAGAAGCTTCGGGCGTCGCAGGCCTTCGAGCGCGGTGACCTCGAGGGTGGTGAGTCGGCGCTCGGTGTCGCTCGGGCGCGCCTGACGGAGGCCGCCTCGTTCTGCCCGCCCGAGGACCGCGAGGCCATCGATGGGGAGGTTGGTGCGCTTGACGTGCTTGCTGCCGACGTCCGTACGACAGGTGCCGGTTACGTGTCCAAGGCGACCCGCGACTCGTATCATCTCGCCAACCGGAAGCGTGGTCGGCGCCGGGACTGAGCTCGTCCTCGATGACACTGTCCCCGCGTTTTGCCCTCAACGCCGACGACCGACCGCGTCGAGCGCGACCGAACTCTTCACCAGGAGGAACGATATGCACCTCACCACCGCCCAACTCGACCGCGCCGCAGGTGTTCTCCTCGGGACAGCCGCTGGTGATGCGCTCGGCGTTCCGTACGAGTTCGAGTCCCGCGTCCTGCGTGGTGACGAGGCGCCCCAGATGCTCGGCGGAGGTTTAGGCGACTTCGCTCCCGGCGAATGGAGTGACGACACGTCCATGGCGATGGCGATCGCGGATGTCGCTGCGACCGGTGCCGACCTCACCAGCGACGAGGCGCTCGACGCCATCGCCGACAACTTCCTGCGCTGATTCGACGGCGGCCCGGCCGACATCGGCATCCAGACCCGGGCTGTTCTCAGCGCGACGAGGCGGCGGCTCAGCCGCGGTGGAGTCGGCGCGGGCGCGATCATGCGCGACGAGGCGAACGCCTACGCCGAGCAGCATCCGCACTCGGCGGGCAACGGTGCGTTGATGAGGACCGCACCCGTCGCGCTCGCGCACCTCGAAGATCGGGACCGCCTCGCTGACGCCGCGCGGCTGGTGGCCGGTCTCACCCACGCCGACCCCCTCGCCGGCGATTCCTGTGTCTTGTGGTGCGAGGCGATCCGGGTGGCGGTTCTGGACGGTAAGTTCGACGTCCGCGCCGGACTCGACCTACTACCCGACGAGCGAGTCGACCAGTGGTCGGCATGGCTCGACGCCGCCGAGTCGAAGCCTCCGAACTCGTTCTCGCCGAATGGGTTCACCGTCACTGCGCTTCAGGCAGCAGTTTCGGCCATCTTGCAGACCCCGATCCCTGACGCGATGCCATGCCGTCACCTGCAAAGCGCACTCGACACCGCAGTCCGGATCGGCAACGACACAGACACGGTGGCAGCGATCGCCGGCGGTCTGCTCGGTGCTCGATGGGGTGCGAGTGCCGTCCCCCTGGTTCTGGCGTCGCGCCGTGCACGGCTGGCCGGAACGCGACGGACGACCGTGCGATTCGCACGACCTGGTCGCGCTGGCAACCCTCGCGGTGCGCGACGGTGAGCCGGATGGCAAGGGCTGGCCGCTGGTCGACGACGTTCCATACTCCGAGCACGCATTCACCGACGCAGTCCCCCACCCGTTCGACGATGGTGTGCTGCTCGGGACGCACGCGACTGTCAACCATGGTGCCGACGCGGTCGTCGATGTGCCGGGTCGGGCGGCGCCAGGCGTGTTTCGGGAAGGCGACTGAGTTCGTCGCGTCGCGACTCATGGATTCGGGCGATCCTGCCGAGATCCCGAACCTCGAGTTCGTCCTCGCGGACACAGCTGATGCCGTCCGTGGTTTGCGTGCTGAAGGCAAGACGGTGTTGCTCCACTGCGTTGCCGGACATCAGCGGACGCCCAGTGTCGCGGTCGAGTATGGCGTGATGCTCGGACACTCGGTCGAGACGGTGCGTGCTGCGGTGCTTGAGGCTATGCCTGGTGCACGCGGAGGTGGGGTTGTCTGGGCGGCGGCGGGTGAGCCTCGGCCATGAGGACGGATACGTGGGCGCCACTGGTGCCTGGCGAGATATACGAGAGAGGGTCTGTGATGTCCGGAGGAACATTGTCCGGGGCTGATCTGCGGATTTGGATAAGTGCGGCGCTCGAGCCGGTGGTCGGTCATGAAGCTGTCACCGACGATGACGACGACTTCCCGATCCGGTTCGAGACAGGTCTGGTCTTCATCCGCGCAGTAGAGAACGAGCAGTCGATACATTTGCTCTCGACGCTGGTGGACGACGTAATCAAGACCGACTACGCGGCGTTTGTGGTCCAGACCCTCAACCTAAACAACCCGCAGCTCAAGTTCTTTCTGGTCGGCGACACGATTCGTGTCCGCGCAGTACTGTATGCGGACCCGCCAATCGAGTCGCATCTTGTGCGATGCCTTGCCGAGTTCGAAACAGTGATGCGCGACGGAGCCGACATCGCGCACGACGTAGGCGGTCGTTTCGCCTGGGATGCTGACTCGCCGAACTCCGATGATGACGACGAGTTGCCCACAGCCGTCAAGATCTTGATCCAGCTCGACAGTAACGGCGACGAAACCTTGTCACCCGAGGACGTCGCACGGATCTGTCATCACGACACCGACGAGATCCTCGAGTACATCCGGACGGTCGAAGAGCAGATGATCAACTGGCGAAACCGGGCAGACAACGCGGCGGCGGAGGGCGACGGCGAGGAAGCCGAGGCGTGCTTGCACGAAGCGCGCGGCTGGGAGAAGACCGCGTCCGATCTGCGCGGGGCGCTGCGATACGTCGCGCTCGGATCGTAAGATCCATTGCCGCTCCAACTGTTGTGTCGGCCGCAACTCGCCGGCATAGGCGAGTCGCCAGGTCAGGCTAACGCCATTACTTTTGATGTCCCAGTAGCGCTAGGCTCGCCGTATGGCGTCGTCCGGGTGGCAATTCTGGGAAGTGACAGACGACGGCGGCGAGTTGCGTTGGCTCGGCGCCACACGACCCACCGGGCGTACGGCAGCTAACCGTGCGACCGTGTGGACACTCATCCCCAGCACCAGGATTTTTATAGCGAACTGGTTCGTCAGCGAAGCGTGGTCAACTGAGGACAGTGGGTTGTCCTTCGAGGACATACATTCCACCTACGCCCAGAGGATTGCGCTTGACGTGCCGCAGCCCACGAAAGAGGACTTAGCGCGGGTCACGCACCCGGAACGGTTGCTCACGCTGGCCGATGTCACGACCCACTCCGCGCTCAATGTGTTGGGCAAGCGCGTGGACACCAAATTGCAAGAGCGACGATAAGCGTCTGATTCGATTCCTGGGCTGAGTTGAAGACACATCAGGTCATACCAGTCCGGCACGGCGGGAGCAGTTTTCCACACCTGGGACGACGGACAGTCCCGTCTCCGAGGAAATTGTGGTCAACGTACAGCCATAGCGGTGCCCCTTTGCCGTGGATTCGCTGCGACTGCCAGCAATTGGATTGCAGCGCAGCCGAAATCGGTTGCACCGCATCGCAGTGGCTCGACGCACGCGCTACGACCCAGGCATTACCGCCGCCAGACCCTCACACAGAGAGCGCACTTCACCGACTGTCGGCGACAACTCGTACGCATGCTGGTGACAGCATGCGCTCAGTTGATGCCATAGCGAAGCCAGTCGATCAGCTGTCTCACGATCATCGAGCGCCTTCAGGATCGCCAGCCTAGACCGCATCGACGCCCACTCGCAGGGAGCATTGACCACACCGCAGCGCTCGAGCACGGTCGCTTCGAGTGCTTGGCGCGCCACCACCGCAGCGAGTCGGGACGCGTTACCCGAGGTCGAGTCCCCTAGGCCTCGCAGCAATTGCTGGGCATAGGCGAGGAGTTCGGCCGGCGTCACCGCTGGTCCAAGATGTCGTCGATAGTCTTGCGCAAATCTCTGACGTCGTCTTTGCCGATGGTTGCGCCCTTGTGTACGCCCTTCGTTGCGATGGACATCGCCGCAGAACGATGCTGCCGCCGAGACTTCCACCCTGAGAGGTCTGAATCGGTTGCGCCGTGCAGGGCAAGTGCCACACAGGCAGTCGCACTCTTAGCCTCGGCCCATCGCGCTTCCGTGTCGTGCTGCGGCTGACCGTCGACGTTGCTGCGTGTGAAGTAGACCTGGCGAGCTGCTGCTTCGATGGCAAACCGGAACAGACCGGGACACGCTCGCCGCTTGATGTCGTCGGGTACGTTCTCGTCGGCGACGACCGCGAAGGCGTCGTCAACGTAGCGACGCGCAGGTTCGTCGGCGCTTTTCACCACGAGCTGCGAGCCCGACTCCCGGGTGACCTCGATGAGGTGTGCATCGATCGAGTGCTGGCGAATCGCGGTCGCGAGACGATCGTCATGAGAAAACACGATGACCTGCCGGCTGGCGGCGAGGTCGGTCAACACGTTCAGAAAGCCGTCGATTTTGGCCGGGTCCATCGCTTGGATTGGATCGTCGAGCACGATGAACCGGAACGGGCTCGCCATGGCCGTCGCTCGCGGTAGAAACAGTGCGAGCGCGAGGGCGTGTAGTTCGCCCTGACTCATCACCGACAGGGCGCCCACTGGCTTGCCGTCGACGTGTCCCTTCAAGACCGCTTTGCGTTGTGTGCGTCTACCTTCGAGCGCAATCTCCGAGATTTCGACGTCGCTCTCCTGTCGCAGCTGCGACCAGATTGCTCGCGCACCTTCGGAGATCGGTGCGAGCCGCTGCGCCCTGAAGCTTTGCGAGTTCTCCTGAACCCATTTGCGAGCTTCTTCAATCACTTTCACCGTGTCGTCGGTCTCGCGGGCAAGCCGTTCTAACGCAAGCCATTCCAGCGCGTCTTTTGCGATGGGCACCCATGCGTCTTGGAGTTCCGCCGCCGCACTTGCAGCTTCTGTCCGGAGTGCTGCGAGCGCTTCAGAGAGAGGGGGAAGCTGGGCCTCGATGTGACTTGGCAGGTCATCGACGCCAGCGGGTACCGCCGAGGCTGTAGCGAACGCCTCGCGGTAAGTCGCCAGGCTAGGCAACTCAACATCGGCAACCGGCGATACATCTCGAAGTGACTCGAACAGTTGGCGCGCTGACCGCTCCAGCTGGTCCACGTTCCGCCGCGCTTCCCGATACATCGCCAGCTGTGTGTCGTCGGCGGCGATGGCCTCTCGGGCGTGAGTTTCCCAGTCGACGGTCAGCGCACCCTCGCCGCACACCGGGCAGGCCGGAGCGTCGGTGTCGTGCGCGTTCCGGTACTCCAGGGCTCGCCGGAGCAGATTAGACCGCTGCTCGGCGGTCCGCATCGCACTGTCGGCCAGGGTTCGTGAGTTGCTCAGAGCATCGCGAAGTTCGGTAGCGATCATCGCAGCGAAATCGAGGTCTGGTAGGTCGATTCCTGCGATCGAGTCGAGGGCAGCGGCTGTCGTATGTTCGCGCGAGTCAGTGCCGGCTACCAGGCTGGCGATCGCATCCAGGTCGGGAGTCCGTGAGCGCACGAGTTTTGCCAGCGCGGCGGCGCGTTCGTCGTCGGCATCGGCGAGCAGCTTCTTGAGCGCAACTAGTGAGTCTCGTGCGGTCTTGCGCGGGCGCCGACGTTCCGCGTGCTCCGCGTTCAACCGATTCTCTGCGTCCTGCACCTCGTCGAGGGCGAGCAACTTGTCCAGCGCGTCGTAGAGCTTCGACGGCTCTTGCTCGAGCAGGCCGCCGATCTCGTCGTAGCTCAGAATCGGGCGGTAGATCTCGATCGCCGTGGACCAGCCAAGCGCGTCGACGCCGTGTTGACGCTTCTCGCCCTCGCGCTGGGACCAGTGCTGGGCGTCGTTCAGCGCGGCTCCGTCGGGCCACTGCGCGCCGATCGAAGTCTTGGGTCCGTTCTCTGTGGTGAAGTCGACGCGCACTTCACACGGGTCGCCCTGGTGCAGATTGCGCCAGGCGTCGACCCAAAGTTTGGCCTTGTTCTTCCAGCGGTAGCTCTCACCGGTGAGCGCATACTCGAGGGCCTCGGCGAAGCTCGACTTGCCCGACCCGTTGCGTCCGCTGATAACGGTGATGCCGGGGTAAGGCGTGATCGTCAGGCTCGCCTGCGGACCAATCCCACGGAAGCCGGCAACACGGATCTCGCGCAGAAACGCACCGGCAGGTTCCTGCGCCTCCGGCGTGGAGTTGGGCCGTTGATGAGTCACTGCCCTACCGCCGAGCTGCTCCGATAGTGCGTCCTCGCTGTCGAGAGCAGCAATCACCACGTACTTGGCTTCGTCACTCAGCTCGTCGTCGGCGTCGAGCAACTCCCAGACGGTCTCGAGCAGGGACGCCTCACGGATCGACTTTGACTCGGTCACCACACTCCCCCTCGACGGAACTATCGCCGACCTTGCCACACCGTAGAGACTTGCCGCTGTTGTCATCACGCTGTGATCTACTCCGACTCGTGCATGATCCTTGGCCGCGACACCAAGAACCAATCCCGACCTGTCCGCGATCGCTACGCTCGACGGGGCTAGGAGGCAGCAATGACCGACCGTGACGACATAGGCGTCCGCGAGTTGGAATTTCGGCGGCGATGGCACAGGGCACACATCGCCCGATTCAACGCAGTGAACGACAGCACTCGCGTGTCGTGGCGAGAGGAGCGGCTCACCCCTCACGCGGCCGATGCTCGACAGCTTCTCAACACGCTCGGCCGAACCAGAGATTTGAGCTCGTTCCAAGCCGAGACGGACCGCTGGGTGCGCAGCTTCGATTCTGGATACGGCGGCACCGGCGGACAGATGATCATCAACCAGATCAACAAGATGTCGCCTGATCCGGACGCTGCCGTCAGCGTCCTAGTCGACGTACTGTCTCCACCTCAGGACCTCGATGATGCCGTTCGCAAGATCCGCCTGCTTGCCGATCATCTCCAAGAGATTCGAGTCGGCGCACACCCGAGCCCCAAGCGTGCTCCGTTTGTTGCCTCCTACTACTGGGCCCTCGATAACCCGCAGACGTGGCCCGCGGCGTGGCCGAAGTCGGCCGAGTACATGAACTACCTCACCGGGAACGCCGAGTTCAACGACCAAGGCGAGAGATATGCGGAACTCTACCGTTGCGCAACCGAGATTGACGGTGATCCACGACGTTTCGAACAGGTTGCCGCGTGGTGGGCGGACGAGCGCCCAGTCCTTCTGGACGACGTTCTGTGCGACCGTGCAGCCCTCCGCGAAGGCGCGAAGGATCGGGGCGATGCTCCGGAGTCGTACCGCGCCAACGCCGCTGCCCTGGTTTCGGTCGCAAAACACTTCGGTACAACCCTGGAGACGTCAGTGTCGGAGGCAGCCGGACGAACTCTCAAGACGCGCACCCCCGGCGTGATGTGGGATGCGGACTGGCCCCGGGGCGATCTCTGGACGGATTGGCGGGTACCGGGCACTTACGGGTTGTCGGTCCGCGTGTGGCTCAATGCGAAAGGACTCGCCATCGGGCTGCGCCCGTTTCCCGACGCCGAAACCGGAGCGGCCGAACGCGCCGTCGAACTAGCCGAGAGTCATCCTCTTGCCGGATACGAGCTTCTCGCAGGGAGGTCGCGCGTGGGCCGGAACGCCGGGTTCACCGGCGGCGGCACGGGCGAAGTGATCTATGCGCGCTGGTTCGACCGGTCCACGTTCCCAGCGCTGGACCTACGATCCGAGGTTCTCCAGACAGCCCGCGACGTCGCGCCGATCATGTCGGAACTCAACGGCGAAAACATGACGCAGAACGAGGAGGACGACGCCTTGGCCGCCGTGGTCGCCGAGTTCAAGTCCACGACCGGATACCCGACGCCGGGTCACGACCAAGACAGAGCCGATCGCCGTGACTTCGCCAAGTTGCTTGACCCCGAGGAGCTGTCGATTGTCGATCGCGCGGACCTGCGGCCGATTTGGAATACGCAACGCTACGGTGGTACCGGTCCAATGTCGATCCTCAACAAAAGTGTCCGTGACGCGGACGATGCCGAGTATCAGCGCATCATCGATACCTTCACCTACGTGTGCTGGGGCGACGAACCGCCGGCCACACGGATCAACCGGGCCTTGGAGGACGACGAGCTCCGCGTCAAGGGATTCGGCGAGTCGGTCATGATGAAGATGCTCGCCATCACTCATCCCGAGCAGTTCATCACCGTGTACCCGTACACCGGCCCCAAGGGCAAGTTGCGAATGCTTAAGCTGCTGGGTCTCGACACCCCGGACGAAGCCGGACGGGGACAGCTTCAAGTCGCCTCGAATGACGCCCTACGCGCACGGCTCGACAGCTACTTCCCCGGCGACCCTCTCGGCATGGGTGCCTTCCTCTACTGGTACGTCGAGAACGACGAGGTGCCCGACGACGAACCGATCGTCGATCCGCTCGACGACCTTGCGGAAGAGTTGCTGGTCGAGCGCGCCTTCCTGGACGACGTCGTCGCACTGCTCGAGGACAAGAAGCAGGTTGTGTTCTACGGCCCACCGGGGACCGGAAAGACGTACTTCGCCCGCAAACTGGCCGAGACCCTGGTCCCCGAAGCTTCCCGAAGACCCATCGTTCAGTTCCACCCGTCCACATCGTACGAGGACTTCTTCGAGGGGTACCGACCGGAGACCGACGTAGACGGGGTCATGACCTACCGCCTGCAGCGTGGCCCGCTCGCCGAACTGGCGGCACGCGCCAACGATAAACCGGGACATCGTCATCTCATGATCATTGACGAGATCAATCGAGCCAATTTACCAAAAGTGCTTGGCGAGTTGCTCTTTCTACTTGAGTACCGGGATACACCGGTGCGGACCTTGTATCGCCCGGATGATCCGTTCGAGCTGTCCAAGGACATCTGGTTCATCGGGACGATGAACACCGCCGACCGGTCGATCGCCTTGATCGACGCTGCCCTGAGGCGACGATTTCACTTCATCCCGTTCTTCCCGAACCATGGCCCGATGGCTGGGCTCCTTGGCCGCTGGCTCCAGCGTGAAGGCGAACCGGCGTGGGTAGGCGAGGTGGTCGCACAGGTCAACGATGAGCTCGATCGTGAACTCGGGGGACCTCATCTCCAACTCGGGCCCAGCCACTTCATGAAGCGCGGACTCGACAAAGAAGCGTTGCAGCGCATCTGGGTGTACGACATTGAGCCGTTCATCGAAGACCAGTTCTTCGGCGACGCCACACGGATCACGTACTTCCGATTCGACCAAGTGTGGAAGCGTTTCAATGACCTGGCCGGCGAGTCGATCAGCGAGAATCTAGGCGAAGACGAGCCGGACCTCGGATGAACGTGCGTGTGACCCTCAAGGAGTATGAGTCGCGCGAGCTTGTGCTGACACGTGCACAAGCCGAGTCCCTCGAACTGACCGGCTTCGTCGAAGTGTCACCCGCGCCCGGTGACCGGTGGCGCATCACGGCAACGTCCCACGTCGGGACGCTGGTCGTCGATGGTATTCGCCTTCTGATACGGCCAAAGATCAACCCTCAGAACCTCTTTCTTCTTCTGGAGCCGGGTCTTCCGCACAGCGCCTGGCGCCGGGAGGCTTTCGATTACGACGTGTCGTCGGATCTACTCCCCTCGGTGATCGCCTTTTTCGCGCGAACCCTCGAGACCACGCTCGCTCGGGGAGTCTTGCGGTCGTATAGGACGATGGAAGAGACGCTTGTCGCGCTGCGCGGGCGCCTCGACGTGCCCAGGCAGTTCAAGCGCGCGGGAGTTCTCACCCAAGTCGCGTGTACGTACGACGACTTCACGGAAGACATCCCGGAGAATCGGGTGTTGCGGGCTGCCGTACAGCGGGCGCTTCGTATCGCCCGAGTCGACCCGGCCGACCGACAACGACTAATGCGTCAGCTCGTGGCGCTCGACGCGGTCGAGGACCATGCCGTCACGCCCGAGGACGTCGACCAGATACACCTTACTCGGCTGAGTCAGCATTACGCGGCCGCACTGCGGCTCGCGCGTCTCATTCTCGCCAACCTCACGCTCACCGATTCCCACGGAACAGCACCCGCCTCATCGTTCATGGTCGACATGAACGATTTGTTCCAAAGTTTCGTCACCGAACGATTGCGGCGCGAAATGAGGGGTCGTCTCGACGTAATAGCCGAGCCCACCGTGCATCTAGGCACGGGCCGCCAGGTGACTATGCTGCCGGATCTGTTGTTCCGCAGTGCGCACGGACAGCACGTCTACGTCGGCGACATCAAGTACAAGCTCGCCAAGGACGGACGTGGACGTAGCGGGGACTACTACCAACTGCTCGCTTACACGACCGCGTTGGAGCTTCCGGAGGGGGTCCTCATCTACTGTCGTCACGAGAATGATGACACCGATAGCAGGACGGTTATCGTACAGAGTGTCGGTACGAGGCTGGTTCTGAGATCGCTCGATCTGAGCGACTCTCCCGAGCACGTAGAACTTGAGCTCCAACGGTTGGCTGCGAGTATCGCTGCGGCGGTGAAGGGCTGACGAAGCAATCGTCGATCCCTCGGACCAGGGCGGGACAGAGAGTATCTGCAGAGTGTCGTTCAGTAACCACAGAGGCGCTTGCCGAATTGTGCCTAGATGCACTCGCGCCGGTGATCGCGCCATCGGCAGAGAACCTCGACTTCGTGCTAGCGGACACGCCGACGCCGTTCTCGGGTTACGTGCCGGGCAAGACCGTGCTGCTGCACTGCGTGGCCGGACACCAGCGGACGAGCAGCGTCGCCATCGAGTACGACGTGACGCTGGGACATCCGCTCGCGCAGGTGAGTGGCTCTGTTGGCAGGTCCCCGATAGCCGGTCCAGGCAGTTCTAGAGCCAGTTTCTTCTAGCTGTCGGTCAGTCGATCTCGCAGCCCACAGGGTGGTGCTGGTG
>NZ_JBHUXZ010000042.1:0-41500 GCF_042668985.1 Gordonia sp. NPDC057258 | reverse complement strand
TCGACCATGCCCGAGGCCTCCAGCGCCTCGGCCACCTCCGCGGTCGAACGCGGCTCAGCCAACTCAGGCAGCTGCTGACCGTCGTCGTGCTGCTTATCGTCTAACGCCATGCTCATAGATTGTCCTCTCACTGATGAGCACTGGACTTACACAGACCATCTGACACCCCCTGCTCGCGTTCACCGATCACCCTGCTCGCCGGTGGGAACCCAAGCGACTGCGCCACCGCGTGTTCTCGATCGCGGCCAAGATCAGCCGCCACGCCCGGCGAACCCGCATGAAGCTGGCCACCCACGCTCCGCACGTCGATCTGCTACTCGACGGGCTAGCAAGGCTTGCAGCACTTCCAGCGCCGGCCTGACCACCAGGCCGACCAACCTTCGATCCAGAAAGGACATTCACACCTCGGGGCCGTGAAACCCGACGCACACCGACGCCTCGGACAACACCACACGGCCCACGCCCGAAATCCGGTCCTCAGACCACCCAACCGGGCCACTCAACAAGGGACCGCCACCTCACGAAACATCGAGGTTAGATGCCGGATTGCCTGGCCCGTACATAAACTTCTGGAACGACTTAGATGCGGGATTGTCTTCCCCGTACATGAAGTTCCGGAACGCCTCGGAGCGCAGCGTCGTGTCAAACGCCTCGTTGGTGCGAACCCATTCCCTCAGGCGCTCCATAGTCTCTTCGGGCAGAACGATCCTCGAACCAGAATCGGAGACAGAAATGCGTGCATTCTTGACCTCGTCGATCACATCGTTGTCCACATCGGCGTCGAGATAGGTGTTGAGGTCTTCGAGGAAGGTGTCCGAGTTCACGTGGTGGTATCGCTGGCCGGTTTCGTCAGCGAACTCACGCAGAAGGTCAGGTAGAGGCCCGAAGTCCTTGTCGTCAACGATCTGACGCCAGTCTGCCTTCATGTCGTCGCTCACAAACAGCACGTCCTGCTCGACAGCTCGGGCCAGGTCCATCATCTCCATCCAGATGAGTGGGTCACCGATCCCGCCGTCCCGCTTGGACTCATCGACTCCGGTCCCGGGGGGCATGGCAGCGGCGAGCCGAGCACGTGCCTGGTCCTCCCATGCCCGGAGGTCGGTCGATGTCCGCCGACGACCGATCTGACCGGCATCGGTGAACAGCTTCTCGATACGATCCCGGATTGGGTCATCTGTCTGAATTTGTTTGGGGTGGAGGATATTCGACTCACGCTCTGCCCGTATCGCTCCGTCGATGGTAGTCGCGGCTTCCTTGAATGCCGTGTCCGCCGCGTCGAGTAGTCGTTTCTGTACTCCGGTGTCCTTGACTTCCCTGATAGCCGCGCGAAGTTCCTGCAGGAGCTGACTATTGACGCCTTTGCCCTTGACTCCCGAGATGATGTTCGTCGCTCTGGTGTATTGCTTGGCGTGATCGGCTGCGACGGACAGTCGTTGACGGTGGTATTCGAAGCCGGCGCGGTAGGGAAGGAAGAGGCGCGGACGGATATCGTCCCGTTCGAGCTGGACGAGGATCTTCTCGCGGGACTCCTTCGATATCCGGTACAGGCCCAGCAGGACGTTGGCATCCAACGCGATTCTGGCCTTAGTGACGAAATCGCGGCGCTCATCGTCGCCATCGGAGTACCACTCACCGAACACATCACGCATCGCGTCCTCCTGCCTTCGCTGCGCCATTCCCGCTTTGCGGCGGGGCCGCTGGTCAAATCTAAAGCTCGGGTCCGTGGTCGCGGGAGCGTTCTGTGCTACGCGACGATGGCCGCGGGGAGGTCCCCGGTGCCGGTGTGCGCGGTGCCGCCTGTGCAGCACGGGTGTCGGCGAGCAGTTCTCCAATCGAACGTGGCCTGTCCGAAGTCCAGACACCGTCGTCGGGGTTCCACTGGCCGTTCTCTGTCGCGCCCGTCAGGATCGGTTCGATGAGGCTGTTGGCGGCCGTGAGCGCGGCGTCGGCCTGGTGCAGGTGCGCCGGCAAGCCGCTGTGCGCGGCGCGCTCTGGGTAGTCGCGCTCCCAGGTCGGGTTGGGCAGCACCAACGGCGCAGGGATCGTCAGGTCGCGGCGCTGTTCTTGGTGGCAGATCGCAGCATGCAGCTGCTCGGCGTCGAACGACTGGGTGCGGGCGAGGATGACGAGGTCGACCAGATCGTGGGCGCGGGTCGAGGGGCTGTCGCCGTGGGGGCCGTGCAGCTCGTAGAGGGCAGCGACTTTGTCGGCGACTGCCTCGGCGGCGGCCTGCATCCGGATCACGGGCATGGGGTCGAGTTCGTCGAGCGCGAGCACCGGGCGCGGGCTGATCGTCTCGGGCGGTAGCAGCATCTCCCGGTGGGTCGCGAGGTCGAGCGTGGCGTCGGAGAACCGTTGTCCGGCAAGGTTGTAACGGATACGCCCGGCGAACAAGCCCGGGCTACGAGTCGCGGTGATCGTGATGTCGAACTCGCCGAAGTCGCCGGGTCCGGGGTGGGCGGCCTGGCGCAGCGAGTGCTGCATGTGTTCGGCGTCGAGGCGGGTCGCCAGGTCGGCGTCGGCGGTGGGGCGGGCCTGGGTCGGCGCCCGGAATTGCAGGGCGGTGCCGCCGGTGAGGATCCACTGGTCGGCGTCGGGGGAGCGGAACAGCCGGGCCAGGAACAACTGGAGGGTCACGGTCTGAGCGAGCTCGTCACGGCTGAATCTGCTCGTCCGAGCCTCGGCGGACAGGCGGGCTTTCAGCCCGGCACGGAAGGCCTCTTCGGACGCATACGCCATCAGCCGACCAGCACCGGTTCGGCCGGCATCTGGGCCTGATCGAGCAACGAGGCGAACAGCTCAGCACCCGAGGCGTACTTCCAGCGCGGCGCGGCCCGATCACATGCCGCGATCAGCTCGTCGGCGTCGACCAGCGATTCGGTCAGGCAGGTGTGCAGCGCGGTCCCGATGTGCCCGCCGTCGCCGTGGGTGAGCAGCAGGTCGACCACGGTGCGCGCGGGTGTGGTCACCGGCAGTCCGTCGACGAGGTCCCAGTCGCGGCCGCGGTCACCGATCGGCCGGCGCCAGGTGCGCACCGACGGGTCGCGGACGTTGATGCGATGCGGGCTGCTCAGCTCGAGCCCGGATGCGGTGATCGTGCCCAGCCGAAGGACCTGGGCGGCGGCGGCGTGGCTCACCACGCTGTCAGGGTGGGTGCGGCGGTCCTCGATGTCAGCGGCGGGGTGCAGCGCCAACCACTGTGCCGCCCAGTCACCGAGCGTGGTCCAGGCCGAGGACTCGGGGACCTCGTAGACACCGTGGTGTACCCGGACGATGGCCTCACGGGAAGCGAGGCGAGCCAGGACATACGGCGCGACGCCGAGGTTGCGGGCCTGGGCGGTGGTGAACAGCCCGAACTGGCGATCCGCCAGGTCGCGGATCGCACCCCACCGGCCAGCGTCAATCATGCAGCAATAATAGCAACGGGCGTGATCGGTGAGGCTTTCCGAGCTGTCCGAGCGCGGCCCGTCCGTGTGGACTGGGCCGGATGCCCCGGCACAGTGGTCACGGT
The DNA here is from genome assembly GCF_042668985.1 of Gordonia sp. NPDC057258. Taxonomy (NCBI): domain Bacteria; kingdom Bacillati; phylum Actinomycetota; class Actinomycetes; order Mycobacteriales; family Gordoniaceae; genus Gordonia; species Gordonia sp. NPDC057258. Next base: position 37,989 of record NZ_JBHUXZ010000042.1, on the reverse strand, counting down.
GTGCCGGGGCGGTCGACGTCATCATCCGCTGGTGGGGTGCAGGACTTCGCGTAGGCGGGTGCCGATCCACAGCGGGACGGGTGGGGTGACGGCGTTGCCGTAGCCGTCGATCTGGTCGCGGCCTTTGCCCCAGACGGTGAAGGTGCCTTTGTGGTCGCCGAAGTCGGGGTCGAATCCGCAGCCGCGGCCGACCTCGTGCGGGGTCATCATGCGGAAGAAGCAGTCTTCCAGCGGGATGTCGGCGAGGGCGTCGCGCCAGTGAGTGGCCAGCAGGGCGGTGGTGTCGCGGCTGGTCAGGGTGCCCAGCGGATCGGTGAGCGGGTGCGCGGCGGTCTCGGTGCCGGTGCTGCCGTTCTGTTTGAACCAGCCCGCGAGCAGCGCGGGGTCGCCGGTCGCGGTGAGCAGGCCCGGGGTCTGTTCGGCGGTGACCGTCGGCATGGCCTGGGCGTGGCTGGTCGGGGTGGTGTGCTTGCGGAAGGGCACCACACCCGAGGACACGACGCTCAGCGTTTCCGAACCGCCCTGGGTGGGCAGCGCCTCATCGAGGCCGCGTGGTGCGCCCTGGAAGTTGTTGATGGCCATCGCGACCGGGGGAGTGAGCAGGCCGGTGGCGTTGGTGGCGGGCTGGGTCCACAGCGGCTGCCCCAGGGTTCGGGTCCGGCACTGCGATCCGGGGCGCTCGAAGGTGTTTCCGGCCGCGACCATGATCGCGCCGGTACTGAGCAGCGCGGTCTCTTGCTGCGAGGTCTGGGTGGCCATCGGTTGCAGCGGATGACGTTCCACGCCGCGCTGGGCCTTGGCCGGCATCAGCACGGCGGGGAACTCGGCGAACTTCTGACGGCACCGCTCCGCGCGGGCCATGGTCGCCGGGGCCAGCGGCTTGGCCCGCTCGCCGATCCGGGTGCCCAGGTGGCTGAGGTCCAAGGCGGTCAGCGACGGTGTGGCGGTGGGGGAGACCTCACCGAAGCAGCGCGGGCAGCGGTAGTTGTACTGCTTGCCGTAGCGCACCGATCCGCTGGCGGGCACGCCGGTCTTCCACGCCCACATCGCCTCGACGGCCTCATCGCAGGGGCCGCACCACGCCTGGGGGCGATGGTCGAGGTCGGGGGCGGGCAGTGCGCGGTCCCAGAACACGATGTAGAGCCGGTCCCGGCTCTGGGGGACGCCGAAGAACATCGAGTTGAGGTAGAGCACCTTGTGCTCGTAGCCGAGCTTGGTGATCTCGCGCAGCCACCACCGATACGTCGACCCGTCGCCGACCTTGCGTCGCCCGGGCACCGCTGGACCCCAGGACTGCAACTCGGTGGTGCATTCGACCAGGATCAGCAGCGGGTGGTGCTGATCGGCGTAGTGCAGCACGCAGTTGGCCGTGGCGCGGTCCCGCTCGGACCGGGTGGCGCGTTCCTCGAACTCGGGGTCGTCGAGGTCGAACAACGTCAGACCCTGTTCGTAGGCGCGCTGGGTGTTGGCCTGGGAGTGGTTGGTGCAGGTCACCCCCGCGACCAGCAGGTCGGCCGCCGGGAGTTCACGCACCGAGTGGTAGGTGTCGGAGTCGGTGTTGATCAGATCAGCGATCCAGTGCTCGACGTGCGGGTGGTTGGCCTCGTGCACCTCGACCTTGTAGCGGTTGTGGTTGGCCCCGACGATGGTGTCGAATCCGGCGGCCTCGATGCCCTGGGTGAATCCGCCGAATCCCGAGAACAAGTCCAGCGCGGTCGGGTTGTCGTGGCGGAATCGTCTGCGGCGCAGCGCCGGACGGTGTTCCGCTGTCTTCGAGATGATGTGCCCCATGATCGTCGCTTCCTCGCTCATTCCATCCTTAGTGGTTGCCTATAGACTACCATTAGCGGTAGCCTATAAGCAACCATCAAGGCACGGAGCAAGAAGGAGCAGCACATGGCAACGACCACCGAAAACAACTGCGCGGCAACACCGATGAGTAGTCATGCGCGAGCGATCGCCGCAAGCATCGAGCAGTGGCGCCAAGCCTGCGACCTCGCAGGCAGTGTCGACGCTGAACATGACGCGGCCGCCGCCCTCGTCGGGCTGGTCGAGCAAGCGATGCCCGAGCTGGCGCGCACCGAGGTTGTCGAGCGGTCGTATCTGGTCCGCCGGGTGCAGCGCTACGTCGGCCCGCTGCCCGAGCAGTGGGCAGCGATGGACGATTCCGACCGCGACCAGTACGTCTGCGACCACTGGCTGGCCATCGAGGAGTTCGACGAGCACATCGACGACGACCAGCTGACCCTGACGATCGTGAAACCCGCGCAGTGAGCAGCTGTCCCGCGCCGACCGGGCGCACCGCCGTCGCACTGCCGTATGCGGCGACCTCGCCGGTAGGCTCAGCCACGCCGAGTGCGTCCGCCGACCTGGCGGGCGACAGGGGAGGAGGAGCCGTCATGGCCGTCGACATCGACGAACCCGCGTTGCTACGCGCTCTCGGAGAAGCGATCACGACCCGCCGCGAGGAACTGGGCCTCAGTCAGCGGGCCCTGGGTCTCGAGGCCGGCGTCGAGCGCAACATGCTGCGCGGAGTGGAAGACGGATCGCGCCGCGCGACGATCATCACCTTGGCACGTATCGCCAAAGCTCTGAAAATGCCGGTCTCGCAGCTACTACACCAGATCGGGCACTGACCTTCCCTGCATGGGGTGACACGCGGCCTCGGAGCCAGGACGGAGGGGAGAGGGGCTGCACAGTAGGGGGTCTCACCGCCCTCCCCTCCGATCCTGTGAGAAACGGCCTTCGGCTGAGTGTGGCAACTCAGAAGAACGCGTCGCCACATTAGCAAACCGGATCTTTGCTGTAGTCGACAACTGGGCAAGCATGTTCGCGGCGCGCGAGCCAGCTGCGGTCAGACGCAGTCACAAGTAGCCAAAGCTGTTGGCGTGCAACGAACAACATCACCATCGGCGCGCTCTAAGAGCCACCAATGTGATCCGGTTCGCTGTTGCGAATGTACATCAGCCGGGGCGTTCGGCCCCGTGATTCCCGTTCACTTTCGTCACTGGTGACGGAAGATATTGCTACACAACGCAATTCGCCGACAATTTACCTTATGACGTCGTAGCTGGTGATCCGCTGTGCTGCCGCTCCGCCATCAGAGGTAGCGCGGGGGATCGACTCTTGGGTCGTCGTCGACGGTATCGATGCTCGAGTCGGTAAGGATGTCGGCGATTGCGGCGGCACTGGCACCGATGGTGGCGAAGTGCGGGTCGACGACGCACCATGCACGATCGGCCGGCCATGTCACCTAGGGCAGGCTCGAATCCTGGCGGCAACGCCAATCGCTGCGGCCGTGTGGTGTATCGATCCTCGATTGTCGCCGAGCTTCGCCAGCTGGCGCGCCATGCCTAGATGAGCGGTGACGTGCCGTCGGCGGTTGGTCGTGCAGAGGCCATGTGCTTCGGCGAAGAAAGTGTGCGCTGAGTGGGGTGTTGGCGCCCGCCGGACGTCTCGCATGGCCTTTCGGTACCGGCGCTGCTCATCATCGACGTGCTCAAAACCTGTGACCACCGAAACACTCCCTTGTCGGCGAGGTTCACTATGACCCCTGTCCACATCAACTCTAAATACTATCTCCATTAGTAGGCAGCGTTCTATGGGTTGCGATGCCGAGTTCCTGGGGCATGCAGGCGGATGTTCTGGTCATACTTGGGTGCTGTGCCGTGTGGCGAGGGAAGAAGGATTGATGGAGAAACGGTCCCAGCGAGTTGAACACCGTCGGCGCCTGGGTAGGCGCTGATGAGCATGGCGGTGGTGCTGGTGGCTGCAGCGGCTCTGCTGGGTTGGTGGTGGCCGCGGTGGATGGTGCGTATCCAGCCACGCATCGACGCTCGGTGGGTGTTGGTGGCGTGGCCGGCCGCCCAGGCGATGTTCACGGCGTTATGGGTCGCTGCGGTGTCGGTGCTGGTGGTGCCGAACCACTTCGGCGTGCATAAGTTGTCAGCGGTGGCCTCCTGCCTGCGTGTGTTGTCTCACGGCGCGCCGGCCCAGGTGGAGACCGTGGCTGGGGTAGCGGTGCTGGCCAGCACGGTGGCGGCGGTCGTTTGGGTGGTGGCCCTGGTGGCACGTGCTGCGGTCGCAATGCGCCGGGCACGCGATCACTATCTGCAATCGTTACGTCTGGTTGGCCAACGTTGTGATCGGTTTCCTGATGTGTGGTGGCTCAGAGATCAGCGGCCGATGGCATTCTGTTTGCCGGGCCGCAACGCGGGGATCGCTGCGACGACGGGCTTGCAGGACGTCCTGACCGGCGCTGAACTGAATGCTGTGATGGCTCACGAACGCGCACACCGACGCCAGCGGCATCACGCGATCGTGTTGCTCGCTGGGGTTCTGGGCCGAGCGTTGCCGTTCATTCCGCTGTTCGCTCGCGGTGCTGATGAGGTGGCGACACTCGTCGAGCAGGCCGCTGATGCACGGGCGGCCGAACAGGTCGGCACCCGGACTGTGTGCTCGGCGTTGGGAACGCTGGCCCGATCGGCCGGGTCGTCGGATTCTCCGGCGGGGGCGTTGTCGATCAGTGACTTTGCGAGTGTGGCGCCGCGTTTGCACCGGCTATATGACGGTCGGCGATGTGTGTCACGTGGTCACCACGCAAAGGCCGCTGCCACGGTTGCAGGGGTTGTTGTCCTACCTACCGTCATCACCGCCACCGGCGCCGTGTCGGCGCTGGTGGCGGTAGCTTGCCTGCTGTGATGGTGATAGCGAGCGTGTCATCTGCTCGAGGCCGTCGGGCGGGTGCGGCTGGGCCACTTACAGGCCGGCTAGCAGTCGCTGCATCTCGGCGATCTCTGATTCCTGGTCGGAGATGATCTTTCGCGCCAGTGCGATGGCTTCGGGGTTCTTCCCGTCCTGGATCTCGGTCTTGGCCATGGCGACGGCGCCGCGGTGGTGCTCGATCATCTGCGTGAGGTAGAGGCGAGCCGCCGCGGTCCCCTGGGCCTCGCGCAGCTGTTGGAGCTGCTGTTCGGTCATCATCCCGGGCATGTCGTGACCGCCCATTGATGGCGACATCGATTCCCCGGCACTCATCTGACCCATGTCGTGGCCCTGCGAGCTCGAGCTCATTGAAGCCCCCCACGTGGTCACCCAGGACTTCATCTGGTCGATCTCGGGCTGCTGGGCGGCTTTAATCTTCTGGGCCAGTCGGACGACCTCGGGACTGATGTCGCTCTTATCGAGCAGGATGTTGCTCATCGTGATCGCTTGTGCGTGATGGGAAATCATCTCCTGGGCGAAGGTCATGTCGGCCGCGTTGTGTTCACCCATGTCGGCCGCAGACGATGGTGCCGCTATCGAGGTGGTGGTGACCATTTCCGTCATCGAGGAGTGGTCTTGCCCCTCGGTGTCGGAACAGCCTGCCAACACCAGCAGGCCCGCCGCTGATGCCCCGATCATGATCCGCGCGCGCTTTGTCGACATCAGTCCTCCTTGTTTCAGACGCCACACAAAGGTGGCGCTTCGATAACAATTCTACTAGCCACGATAGTAGTTCGGTGCGGTTCGGGCCCTCGCCTCTTCCCTACTGACCTGCGAGAAGCATGTCTCGCGACGAAAATCACGGCTGAAGTCGTGGAAACCTGTGTGACTGGTGGGACTAGTGGTGTGAGTGGTGTGATGCTGGGCGTCGCTCTCTCGGCGTGGACTTTCGGCATCGATCCGCCCGAGTGGTGGTCGACGTCGACGTCAGAAGGGTTCGACGGTATGCACATGGTGGCTTCGTTCGCGGGAGCTGTGAACAGGCGGTGGATGCTCATGGTGGTCGCGGTGGCGACGGCAGTGGGTGTGGCGTGGGCGCCGGTGCTGCCCGCGGCGGCCGCACCCGATGACCATGTCGCCCGGGAGTTGGTGGTTCTCGTGCAGGACACGGTCAAGGCGGCGCTGGGCGGTGCGGCGGCAGCAAGCTTGGGTGAGCCGATCAAGCATGCGTCGGCGTGTTTACGCGGTCATGCGCAGTCCGGGAGCAGCGACGGCGGCAGTGTGGCCGCGTTGGAGTGTTTCGGCGCGTTTTCCTCGACGGTCGATCCGCTCAGTGGCTTTCGCATCATCGATGCGTTGCCGCTGGCTCGTCTGGTGGCAACGTTGGTGGCAGCGTTGGTGCCGCACGATCCCAGCGTCCCGCATGGGCCGCAACCACAACCGGGGGCTCCGGGTGCTGCGGTGCCGGGGAGCGGTGGCGCGGTGGCGCCTACTGCCGGCTCGATCACCTCGACGTTCGGGGATGGGCGCGGCCATCAGGGCATCGACATCGGCAACGATCTGGGTGCTCCGATTGTCGCGGTGGCTGATGGGGAGATCATCACCGCAGGCCCAGCGCAAGGCTTCGGCTTGTGGATGCGGATCCGCCACGATGACGGAACGATCACCACCTACGGCCACAACGATGAGAATCTGCTCGAGCAGGGCACTCGGGTCCGGATGGGCCAGATCGTGGCCACGGTGGGCAACCGCGGTGTGTCGACCGGCCCGCACCTGCATTTCGAGGTTCTCGATCCCGCCGGTGTGAATGTCGATCCCGCACAGTGGCTGGCCGAGCGTGGGGTGGTGCTGGCCGTTGATGCCGAGGCCGAACGCCCGGCCCCGGGCGGGCCGGTGGTGCCGCAGTGGGTGCGACAGCCACGGACGTGAGCGGATGCGTCCGCACCGAGGGTCGGGCGTGATCGGTTGTGCGGGTGGGGATCAGGAACGGACGAGTCGGGCGATGGCGGCGGAGGCTTCGGCGATCTTGTCCTCGGCGGTGGCGCCGCCGGCCTGGGCGGCGTCGAGGACGCAGTGTTTGAGGTGGTCGTCGAGCAGGCCGAGCGCGACACCTTCGAGCGCCTTGGTCAGCGCCGATATCTGGGTGAGGATGTCGATGCAGTATTGCTCTTCATCGACCATGCGGTGGATTCCGCGGGCTTGGCCCTCGATGCGTTTGAGTCGCGCGAGGTAGCGGCTTTTGTCACTGATGTAGCCGTGCGCGGTGTGTGCGCACTCGTTCTCCGGTGCGGACGATGTCGTCATCGGACAATCATCTCCTTTTCAAGGGTCTGTTTCCTTACCCGGTGCTGGCTGTGGTGCGGGTGTCGTGCAGCGCGTGGGTGGTGCTGGTCTGCGGGCGTAGGTCCAGGCGGCGCAGGAGTTGGGCGTTGAGAGCCACGACCACCGTGGACGCCGACATCAGGATGGCACCGACCGACATGGGCAGCACGAATCCGATCGGGGCGAGGATCCCGGCAGCCAGAGGCACCGAGATCAGGTTGTATCCCGCTGCCCACCAAAGGTTTTGCTTCATCTTGCGGTAGCTGGCCTTGGACAGTTCGATCACCGAGAGCACCGAACGCGGGTCATCGCTGGCGAGGATGACTCCGGCCGAGGCGATCGCGACGTCGGTGCCCGCGCCGATGGCGATGCCGACGTCGGCTTGAGCGAGTGCGGGGGCATCGTTGACGCCGTCGCCGACCATGGCGACTTTGCGGCCCTCGCGCTGCAACTCGGCGACCTTGTCGGCTTTGTCCTCAGGGCGCACCCCGGCGAAGACCCGGTCGATACCGAGGTCTGCGGCGACGCTGTGCGCGACCGCTTCGGCATCACCGGTGATCATCACTACCGCCACCCCCACATGGTGCAGGGCGTCGACGGCTTGGCGGGACTCCGCACGTACTTCGTCGGCGAGTTTGATCGCGCCGACGACCTCGTCGTCACGCACGACGTGCAAGATGATGGCCCCGTCGGCGCGCCACTGCTCGGCGATGGCGAGTTCGTGCCGGCGGTGCTCCTCGAGCATGCGCGGCCCGCCGACCCGCACGACCGTCCCTTCGACATGGGCGCTGACCCCGACCGCGGGTGAGGAGGTGAACTCGGTGGCCGAGGGGATCTGCTGGGCCCGGTCTCGGGCGGCGGCGACAATCGCCCGGGCCAGGGGGTGTTCGCTGTCCGCTTCGGCGGCGGCAGCGGCGGCCAGCACGTCGACGGCGTCGCTACCAGGGGCGGGCTCGACGGCGATCACAGTCGGTTCCCCCTTGGTGAGGGTTCCGGTCTTGTCGAACAGCACTGCGTCCACGGTGCGCATAGCTTCCAGGGCGAGGCGGTCTTTGATCAACACCCCCCCGCGGGCAGCGCGTTCGGTGGCGATGGCGACCACCAGCGGTATAGCCAGGCCGAGCGCGTGCGGGCAGGCGATGACCAGCACGGTGATCGTGCGGATGACCGCGTCATCGGGTTGACCGATCACCGTCCACACGATCGCGGTGATAACCGCAGCGGTCAGTGCGAACCAAAACAGCAGCGCGGCCGCGGAATCGGCGAGGCGTTGCGCACGTGACGACGAATTCTGGGCGTCGGTGACCAGCCGCTGGATACCGGCCAGCGCGGTGTTCTCACCGGTCGCGGTGACTTGCACGCGCAAACCGGAATCGGTGGCCACCGTTCCAGCGACGACCGGATCACCCCCGCCACGGCGGACGGTGCGCGATTCACCGGTCACCATTGATTCGTCGACCTCGGCGGTTCCGTCGATGACCAGGCCGTCGGCGGGAACGCTGGCACCAGGGCGCACGATCACCACATCCCCGACCTGCAACTGCGCCGGGGCCACAATGCTGATCTGTTCACCGTCGACGCGTTCGGCCTCATCAGGCAGCAGTGCCGCCAACGAGTCCAGCGCCGAGGTCGTCTGGGCCAGCGACCGCATCTCGATCCAATGCCCCAGCAGCATGATGACAATCAGCAGGGCCAGTTCCCACCAGAAGTCCAGTTCATGGTGCACAACCTCGAGACTGGCTCCCCACGAGGCGACGAAGGCCACCGTGATCGCCAGAGCGATCAGCAACATCATGCCCGGTGTGCGCGAGCGCACCTCGCTCACGGCCCCCGACAGGAACGGACGCCCGCCCCAGGCGAACATCACCGTGCCCAGTACCGGGGAAATCCATTGCACCACGACGGTATCGGGCAGCTGATAGCCGATGAGCATGGCAAACATCGGTGAGAACGCGACGACCGGCACCGCGAGGACGAGCATGATCCAGAACAACTGCCGGAACTGGCCCACATGGTCACCATGCCCGCCGTGCCCGTGACCGCCGTGACCACTGTGACTGTCGTGGCCGGCGTGGTCGCCGGAACCGTTATGGCGTTGTCCGGCAGAGGAATCGGGGTGGTGGTGTCCGGTGTGATCGAGCACCGCCTCGTGGTGCTCAACCTGGCCGTGGTGGTGCTGATCGGCGGCCGTGTGACCGGCGTGTTCAGCAGAGGTGTGCTCGTTCATGACGCCACCTTATACCCCTGGGGGGTATGTGTCGAGGGTGTGTGGAAGGGGCGGTTCTCGTCACCGGGTGTGGTGCGTGCGGTGAAGGCACGAAGCCGCAGGCTGTTGCTGACGACGAACACGCTGGAGAAAGCCATCGCGGCGCCGGCGAGCATGGGGTTGAGCAACCCGAGTGCGGCGAGGGGGATGGCGGCGACGTTGTAGGCGAAGGCCCAGAACAGGTTGGTCTTAATCGTCGCCAGCGTCTTGCGGGCCAGGGCGATCGCGTCCGCGGCGGCGTTGAGGTCGCCGCGGACCAGGGTGATGTCGGCGGCTTGCATGGCCACGTCGGTGCCGGTGCCCATGGCCAGGCCGAGGTCGGCCGAGGCCAGCGCTGCGGCGTCGTTGACCCCGTCGCCGACCATGGCCACGACTTTGCCGTCGTTCTGCAGTGCGGTGACGGCCTGGACTTTGTCGGCGGGTAGGACTTCGGCGATCACGGTGGAGATGCCGACCTCGCGTGCGACGTGTTCGGCGGCCTTCTGGTTGTCACCGGTGAGTAGGACCGGAGTCAACCCCATGGCCTTCAGTCGGGCGACGGCTGCGGCGCTGGTGGGTTTGATGGCGTCGGCGACGACCAGCACCGCACGGATCTGGCCGTCCCAGGCCACCATCACTGCGGTTTGTCCTGCAGCTTCGGCGGACTCGCGGGCAGCTGTCAGATCGGGATCGTCCAGCGACAGGCCCCAGTCGGTGAGCAGGCTGTCGCGTCCGACGAGGACTGCGTGGCCCTCGACGGTGCCCTGCACTCCCATACCTTCGATGTTGGTGAATTCCTCGACCTCGGCCAGGGCGCCGAGCTCGGCGCGTGCCGCGCCGGCGATGGCAGTGGCGATGGGATGCTCGGAGGCGTCTTCGAGCGCACCGGCGAGGGCGAGTACTTCGCGGTCGGAGGTGCTGGCATCGGTGTGCACGTGCAGCAACGTCATCTGACCGGTCGTGACGGTGCCGGTCTTGTCCAGGACCACGGTGTCGATCGTGCGGGTGGTCTCCAAGACTTCCGGCCCCTTGATGAGGATGCCGAGCTGGGCTCCCCGTCCGGTACCGACCAGCAGGGCGGTCGGAGTGGCCAATCCCAGCGCGCAGGGGCAGGCGATGATCAGCACGGCCACCGCAGCAGTGAACGCTGCCTCGATTGGATAACCCGCCCCGATCCAGGCGCCCAGGACCGCGACAGCGATGGCGATGACCACGGGCACGAAGATGCTCGAGATGCGGTCGGCCAGCCGCTGGGCGTGGGCCTTGCCGGACTGGGCGTGTTCAACCAGGGTGGCCATCTGGGCTAGCTGGGTATCGGCACCGATGCGGGTGGCGCGTATGCGCAGCCGCCCGCCGGCGTTGACCGTTGCCCCGGTGACGGTATCGCCCGGACCGACTTCGACCGGCAGCGATTCGCCGGTGAGCATGCTGGCGTCGATCGCCGAGGTGCCCGACACGATCTCACCGTCGGTGGCGATCTTCTCTCCCGGCCGCACGATGAACTCCTCGCCGACCGACAACTTGTTGATCGGGATCCGTTGTTCGTGGCCGTCTTTGATGACAGCGACGTCTTTGGCGCCGAGTTCCAGCAGCGCCCGCAGCGCTGCACCGGCCTGCCGTTTGGAGCGTTTCTCGAAGTAGCGGCCCGCGAGTACGAACATGGTGACCCCGGCGGCCACCTCGAGGTAGATGTTGCCCGCTCCGTCGGAGGGCGCCACGGTGAAACTGAAGCCATGGGTCATCCCGGGTGTGCCGGCGGTACCGAAGAACAGGGCGTACAACGACCACAGCAACGCCGCACCGGTACCCACCGAGATCAGGGTGTCCATGGTGGCGGTGCCGTGACGCAGGTTCACCCAGGCCGCGCGGTGAAACGGCCACGCCGCCCACACGATGACCGGGGCGGCCAGGGTCAACGAGGCCCACTGCCAATAGGTGAACTGCAGCGCCGGGATCATCGCCATCGCGATGACCGGTACCGACAACACCACCGCGCCGATCAGACGAGTGCGTAATGCCTGCAGCTCGAGGTCCCCGGCGGCCTCACCGGTCGCCGCCGCGCTCGCATCGTCACCGGTCTGCGCCGACGGCGGAAGCGTGGCCTGATAACCGGCGTTCTCGATCTCGGTAATCAGCAGCTGCGGATCCAGATCACCCGAGGTGGTGATACGCGCCTTCTCGGTGGCGTAATTGACTGTGGCAACGACACCGTCGAGCTTGTTGAGTTTGCGCTCGATACGCATCGCGCACGACGCGCACGTCATTCCGCTGACGGCGAGTTCGATGTCAGACCCGGTCGAGCGGGACGGGGAAGTGGTGGTCATGAGGACTCCAAGACGTGGGTTGAGCCGGCGGGTGGATGACGGGCGGTCAGTGCCCGGCGTGCTCAGGCGGGACCGACGCCGGAGACGACGAGGATGTCGCGCTTGCTCGACCACGCTCTGCAGCGGTGTCGACGACGAACGTCGCGGTGTGCACCTGACCGTCGACCTGGAAGTCGAGATAGAGCAGGTAGCGGCCCGGTGTCGGTGCGTTCGTCGCAAACCTCACCTGCGGCCCGGACAACTGCCCTGGCGTGGGTGCCGAGCCTTCGGGATGCACGTGCAGGTAGGCCAGGTCGCCATCGCGCAACGCCACCAGATGCCCGAAGGCACCCAGATACGGCTGCAAGGTGGTGACCGGCTGACCGTTGCGACTCACGGTCACAGTCAGCTCTGAGTCGGCGCCAGCGCGCAGCTCACCGGTCACCTCGACCTGGAACCCGGCCACCTCCGACCGCCGCGACTCACCGGCTGGAGGGCGGGGTTGATAGTCTCCACCCACCTCGAGAGTGCGTGTCAGCGTTAAGGTTTCACCGGTCGCTGCCGGAACGAAATCGGCATACACCCGGTAGGTGCCGGCCGTCTGCCACTGCCACGGAATCGACCACCGCCCAGCAGCATCCACCGTGGGGTGCACGTGGCGGAATGCGGTGCCGTCAGACCGGACCACGATCAAGTGCAGTTGTTTGTCGTGTTCCACCATGTAGTCGGTGACCGCCGAACCGGCGGAGTCGGTGATCGAAAACGTCAACACGCCCGCCTGGCCGGCCTGCGCGGGCGCTGCGAGTCCAGACAGCAGATAACCCCCCGACCCGACGGTGACCCCGCGCACACCCGGCGCCGCGGCGGCAGACGAAGCCGGTGCGCTCTGGTGTCCGGCGTGCGCCGGTGAGTCCGACCCAGCAGCGCCTGACCGGTCCGGGGCCACCGCGGCTGCCACAGTGTAGGCGGCCACGAAGACCACCGCCAGCGCACCAGCGAAAAGGCCCAGCCTAGAAGGCACGTTCATTGTCATGATCCTGTCTGTCAGGAGATCGCCCAGCGACGCTGCGCTGCCGAGGAGAGCCGGGCCACCACCGGGGCGGCCCGGCCCGCGACCTCACTCAGCGAGTTGATAACCGGCTTCTTGCACTGCGCTGCGGATAGCGTCACGCTCCAGCGGAGCGGAGCTGTCGATGGTGACCTGGCCGCTAGCCACGTCCACGGCGACATTGGTGACACCGTCGAGGGTGCTGATCTGTTCGCGTACCGACGAGGCGCAATGTCCGCAGGTCATCCCGGTGACAGTGACGGTAGACGTACTCATAGTGATGCTGCCCTTCCCTTCTGGCGATACCCCGGGCGGCCATACCCCGACCCACCCACGGCAGTGACGACTGAGCCACTCCCACCTTGGTACCATACCCCCCTAGGGTAATCAACGTTCGACGCTGATCCGACACCGATCTCGAAGGCGGACCAGCGTCACGGCGCACCCGGGGGAGCGGAAAGACCGGGGATGAGGAGTGGGCGCCCGAACCGATCCTGCGAAAGATTGGATAGGGCCCGCGCGGACGCGGCCCCGCGGCGAACCGAGGCGGTGGCAAGCAAGCCGAGAATCAGCCACGACTACCCGTTCTACAGTCCGTGCGCCGTAATTACTATGCGCAGTAGTAGCATGTAGGTGGTGGGTGATATGAAGCCGTCGACGGAGGCGACCGCACCGTCAACTCCGCGCGGCGTAGCCGTACCCCGGTTGATGGCTGCACTGCTGGTCGGTGGGCTAATTGTGGCGCTGGTGATCTACGCCTGGATCTCCGGCGCCAGTCGCTACGTCGAAAGCGCAGATCCATATCCTGGGGCGGGCACAGCTGTCGCCGATGTGGTCGGCAACTTCGCTGGCTTTGCGTTGGCTGCGGTGATGCTTGGGGGACTGGTCTCGATGGTGCTCACGGCCGTCCCTGACTCGCAAGGCTTCATCGACGCTGCGGTCTATCCAGTGTTTCGCCGCGTCCGTCGCGCCGCGGGGTGCTCTGTGGTCGTTGCGCTCTTCATGGCTTTCACCGCGGCCGCAGACACCACCGGTGTGTCTGTGGGCACGATGGTCTCGAGCGGCAAAGTCGGTTACGCGTTCAGTGTGAGTTTGCCGGCGCTGGCGTGGCTGGTGGTGGTGGCTGCGGGTGTCGTGGTGCTGATCGGTTCGGTGTCGCTGCGGTGGTCGATGCAGGCGGCGCTGGTGGTTCCCGCGGCGATTTGTGTGCTCGCGCTGCCCGTGGTCGGCAATGCCGCGCAGGGTCCTGACCACGATTACACGACCGGCGCGGTCATTGTCTTCGCAGTGAGCTTGGCGTTGTCGGTGGGGCTGCGGTGGGCTGATCGGTTCCGGGTTCGTGGTCTGGGGTCGGCGACCATCGACGAGGCGGCCGACCGGCGTGTTGGTGGCGTTGTCCTGGGCGCCGATGTGATGGCACTGGCGGGCGCGGTGGCTGTGACGCTGCTGCTGCGGACTCCCGATGTGTGGTCGTCGGCGTTCGGTCGCGCTGCGGGGCTGTTGGTGGCTGTACTGACGGTGCTGGTGGTGGCCGACCTTGTGCGCCTGCGCCGGGGCGTGGTGACGCCGGCAACCGCTTCTGTCCTTGCCGCGTCGACCGCACTGGTGGCCGTGGCCTGCTGGGCGGTGATGGACACCAGGGTCGCACCCGGGTTGATTGCCCACCCATTCACGGGCTGGGATGTCTATCTGGGTTATTCCCTTCCTGGCCCGCCCGATGTCGGTTCACTGGTCTCGCTGTGGCGTGTTGATCTCGTGGTGGGTGTGGCGGCGGTGGTGGGTGTCGTGGGCTATCTCGTCGCCGTCCGGCGGGAGCGGGCAAGTGGACACCGGTGGCCGATCCGGCGAACGGTGTCGTGGGTCGCGGGGTGCGCTGTGGTGGTGGTGTCCACCAGCTCTGGGCTCAAGGCCTACGGCAACGCGTTGTTCAGCGTGCACATGGCCGAACACACGGGTTTGACCATGATCGCACCCATCCTGCTGGTGGGTGGTGCACCGATCACCTTGCTGTTGAGGGTGCTGCCGACGACCGGAACCACCGGTGGCGCGGCGTGCCGGCGGGCGCTGCTGATCGTGCTCAGCTCGCGGGGCCTGCAGCTGCTGCTCAATCCGATTGCCGCGTTCGCGTTGTTCGTGGGCTCGTCGTATCTGGTGTACTTCACACCGGTGTTCGACGTGCTCGTCCGCTACCACTGGGGGCACGTCGTGATGAGCGTGCTGTTCCTGGCCACCGGCTACCTGTTCTTCTGGGTGACTGTGGGGATCGATCCTGGACCCAAACAGTTACCGTTTTTGGCGCGGCTTGGTCTGCTGTTCGCCGTCATGCCTTTTCACGCCTTCTTTGGTATCGCGCTGATGACCTCCACCACGGTGATCGGCGAGTCTTTCTACAGCCAGTTGCAGCTGCCGTGGAATCCCGATCTGGCTCGCACGCAATGGGTGGGCGGTGTGGTGGCTGCGGTCATCAGCGAGATTCCGATGGTGCTGGTTTGCCTGGTGCTGTTGGCGCAGTGGGTGCGAGCCGAACGCCGACCCGATCGGTCCGAATCCGCCGACATCGATGCCGGCACCTCCCACACCGTCGCTGCGATGGTCTCGCAGTTGGCCCAACCCCAGCCGCTGTCGCCCTCAGCGGTCTATACGCGCGAAGTTCTGCAAACGCAGGCTGTTGGAGACGACGAAAAACGATGACAAAGCCATTGCGGCCCCGGCGATCAGAGGATTGAGCAATCCAGCGGCAGCCAGCGGCAGCGCGGCGAGGTTGTAGCCGAACGCCCATGCCAGATTGGTGCGCATCGTGCGTCGCGTGGCCGAGGCGAGTTGCAGCGCCAGAGCGACGGTGGTGAGGTCATCGCGCACTAACACGATGTCGGCGGCGCCGATAGCAACATCGGTACCGCGTCCGATCGCAATGCCCAGATCAGCCGACGCGAGTGCGGGCCCGTCGTTGATGCCGTCGCCGACCATCGCCACACCGGCGCCACTACTGCGCAGATTGTCGATGATGGCCACCTTCTCGGCCGGGAGCACCCCGGCGATCACGTCGTCGATGCCGATCTGCTCCCCGGTGCGCTGCGCTGCGCCGGCGTTGTCACCGGTGACCAGGAACGTGCGAATTTCCATGCGGTGCAACTCATCGACCGCCTGGCGGGCAGAGGGTTTGATGCCATCGCGAATGTCGATCAGGCCCCGGACTGCATCATCGGCTGCGACATAGACCGCGGTGCCCCCAGAGCGCTCGATGTCAGCGCGCCGCGCGTCGATCACGGCGGGCACCGCGGCGCTACGGGCGATCCATGCCGGGGAACCCACCTGCACCGTCACTCCGTCGATCACCCCTCGCACGCCGCTACCCACGTCGGTGACCACCGCGTCGACCGGTGCGGCAAGCGACTGCGGACCGGCTGCGGCAGCGATAGCGGTGGCGATGGGGTGGCTGGTGTGCTGCTCGAGTGTCGCCGCCCAGCCCAGGATCAGCTCGGCACTGTCGTCGTCGACGGTGTACACGCCGGTGACGTGTGGCTGCCCGTTGGTGAGGGTGCCGGTCTTGTCGAAGACCACCACGTCGATCGTCCCGGACAGTTCCAACGCGGCGTGTCCTTTGAGGAAGATGCCCAGTTGGGCGCCTCGCCCGGTAGCGATCACCAGCGCCATGGGCATGGCCAGGCCCAGCGCGCACGGACAGGCGATGACCAGCACGGCCACCGCGGCACTCACGGCGTGCTCCCATGACGCCCCGGTGAGCGACCAGCCCACGACAGTGGCTGCGGCTAGGGCGATGACACACGGAACGAAGATCGCGGCGATACGGTCGGCGACGCGTTGAGCGCGAGCCTTGGCTGTCTGCGCGCTGTCGACGAGCGCGATCATCTCGGCCAGGCGGGTGTCCTCACCGACTGCGGTGACTTCGACGCGTAGTCGCCCGTCGAGGCACGTCGTGCCCCCGACGGCGGTGGAGCCTTGCTCGGCTGACACCTGAACCGGCGTCGTCTCACCGGTCATGGCGCTGAGGTCCACAGTGGCGGCGCCCTCGATCACCTGCCCATCTGATGGAATGGTCTCTCCCGGCAGCACGATGAGTCGTTGCCCCACTTTGAGTTCCGCGAGGGGTATGAGCATGGTCGTGTCCCCTGCGCACTCAACTCGGGCGTCGGTGGCACGCAGGGCGGCCAGCGCCGTCAGTGCTTGAACAGCTTGTGTCCGGGCACGCGCCTCGTAGTAGCGTCCTGCCAGCACGAAGACGGTGACACCGGCGGCAACTTCGAGGTAGATGGAGTCACTGGAGAAGATTGCCGACCACACCCCCTGGCCTGCGGTCGACGTCGTCTCGGCCGAGAACATTGAGTACACCGACAGCGCGGTCGCGGCCAGCACTCCCAGCGAGACGAGGGTGTCCATCGTGGCCACGCCGGTCCGCAACGTGCGCACCGCGGTGCGGTAGAAGGGCCACGCGCAGTAGGTCACGACCGGCGCGGCAAGCGCCACCAACACTGCTTGCCAGCCGGGGAAGCGAAGGTCGGGGACGACCGCAAGCACCACGGAGAGGTTGGCCAGGGGCACGAACAGGGCTAGCGCGACGATCAGCCGAGTGAACAGTGCCTTCGCAGTCGCTAAGTCTTCGTTGACGGCAGGGGCCTGCTCGGACAGTTCCGCAGCCGCATACCCTGCTGTGTGCACGGCGTCGATAGCATCGGCGACGTGTGCGTGGGTCTCGAGTTCCACGGTGGCTCGCCGAGTGGCGTAGTTGACCGAGGCGCGCACGCCGTCGAGTTTGTTGAGTTTGCGTTCCACCCGAGCTGCGCACGCACCGCAGGTCATTCCGCCCACATCGAGTTGGATGCGGCGTGTCGGGTGCGTGTGGTCAACGAGGTCGGTCACGGGTGGGCGCTTTCAGTAGGCGGTGAGGGCACGGCACCGCAGGAGATGCGAGAGCCCCCATGGGGCAGTGAGACAGCAGGGCTGAGGCAACCAGGCTTCGGCTACTAAGCAGGGTAGTTTGTTCTAGACTGGCAGCAAATACGAGGCGATCAGGCAGGCGACGGTGACTCAGTTGGGTTCGTTGGAACGCGCGGTGATGGACGTGCTGTGGGGCGCTTCGGCGGCGATGAGTGTGCACGACATCGTCGATGCGCCGGCCGACCGCGACTTGGCGTACACGACGGTGTTGACCGTGGTCATCAATCTGCACAAGAAGGGCTTCGCGGGTCGCGAGAAGATCAGCCGCGCCTATCGGTACTTCCCGTTGCAGTCGCGGGAGGAGGCGACGTCTCAGACACTGCGGCAGGTGCTCGATGCCAGCGGCGATTCGACGGCGGTGCTGATGCACTTCGCCCGGATGGTTACTCCCGAGGAGCGCGCGGTCCTCAGCGAGCACCTGTCCCGGACGCGGACGGATCGTCCGAGGAAGCGCTGAGAGTGTGAGCGTCGCATTGGCCCACCTGGTGGGCGCGGCCGTGCTGGGCGTGTTGGGTCCCTACGTTCTCGACCGACTGCCCCAGCGATGGTCACCGCGGGTACTGATCACCGCATGGGTCAGCAGTATCGCCACGGCGGTGGGATTGTTGTTTCTATCGGCGCTGTCGGCGTTGTGGCCGGACCCGCCGCCGGCCGAGCGCTTCGTTGACACCTTGGCTCGGTGCGCGGGAGCTGTCCTGCACGCGGTGCGCGACGATTTCAGCCAGGTGTACGGCATTGCCGTCGCCGTGGTCCTGATCGCCGTGGTCGCGCGCACCGCGATGTCGTGCGCTCGGCACACCCGCGACGTGCATCGCGTGCACCGTCTTCATCGCGACGTCGTCGCTGTGGTGGGCAGTACCGAACCCGACACCCCCGACGTGCTCTGGATCGATCACCCCCACCCCATGGCGTACTGCGTCGGCGGGCGCAGTGGCTTCGTAGTGGCAACAAGTGCGCTGCGCACAGACGTGCCCGCCGAGGCGCGGGCCGCAGTACTAGCGCACGAGTTCGCCCATCTGAGGTCCCGGCACGACCGCGTTCTGGCGGTCTGCGATGTGATGGCACGAGCTCTGCCCTTTGTGCCGCTGTTTCGCCGGGCGCCGGCGGCAGTCGCGACCTTGATCGAAGCAGATGCCGACATGTCGGCTGCTCGGGTCACCAGCACAGCTGCCGTGCGCAGCGCACTCGCGCACGTGACCAGTCAGGGCGTAGGCCCCGAGACCCCCATGCCCCGCTCGACGCGCTACCGATTGCTGATGCTCGAGAACGGCGCGATCGAGCCAACGAAGTCGACCTACGCTGCGGCGAGCGTGCTACCCCTCTTGGGTGCTGCGTTGTGTACGGCTGCGGCACTTCCGGTGTTGTCAGTTCTCGTACATGGACTCACCGCGTAAGTCCCCGTCACGCCATATTCGCTCGACAGGGGCTGCTACTGCTCGACACCCACGAGCGTCGCGTCTGTTTGCGCCACCGAGAGCAGCGGCCGCTGACCGGCGCTCGTCGCAGCGTGTCGATCGCAGCCCGCGCGTGCCTTCGCGACATACGCCCAAGCCGGTCGCGCGTTATCGCGGCACCCTGCGTGATCGGTACCTAGTGCACGATGGTGGCCTCAGTCAGGCCCGGTGATCTTGGAGGCCCTGGTGGCTGCGGGTCTCGCCGCCGCGCGGTGCGACGAGTTCTCCACCTGGGGATGGTGGTGAGTTTCTTCGCCTAGGGTCGCGCCGCACGGCCTCGTGCTGGCCTCATCGCTCGGGTCGCGACGGCGGCCGCACCGCGGGCCGCACACATTGCCGCGGTCGCCGCGATCAGCCACAGCAGCAGTGGAGTGCCCTGAGCGAGGACAGAGCCTGCGAGCAGGGTCAGCGCAAAGGTCATCACCGCGGTGTAGCCGACTGCGAGGATGGCGAACCACCGCGGAACGGTCAGCGGGCGGCGCGATCGCGGGACGGGGGCCTGGTCGAGTGCTGGGTAGGGGTAGTTGCTCACGGTCGGCTCTCCGGGTCGGGATCTGTAGATGCTTCGTGGTCTCCGGTGGTCAGCGGCGCACGGCGGACTTCTTCGGCCGCCTCGCTGGGTTCACCGTGCCGTGTGCCGACGTGGGCTTCGGCGCGCATCCGCTCCACCATGTGCGGGTAGTGCAGTTCGAACGCCGGACGTTCTGACCGGATGCGGGGCAGTTCGGTGAAGTTGTGGCGCGGCGGCGGGCAGCTGGTGGCCCACTCCAGCGAGTTGCCGAAGCCCCATGGATCGTCGACGGTCACGACCTCGCCGTAGCGGTAGCTGCGGAAGACGTTCCACAGGAACGGCAGTGTCGAGACGCCGAGGACGAACGCGCCGGCGGTGGAGATGATGTTGAGCGTGGTGAAGCCGTCTGAGGGCAGGTAGTCGGCGTACCGGCGGGGCATGCCTTCGGCTCCGAGCCAGTGCTGCACCAAGAAGGTGAGGTGAAAGCCAATGAACGTCAACCAGAAGTGGATCTTGCCCAAGCGTTCGTCGAGCAGTCGGCCGGTCATCTTCGGGAACCAGAAGTAGATGCCGGCGTAGGTGGCGAACACGATCGTGCCGAAGAGCACGTAGTGGAAGTGGGCCACCACGAAGTAGCTGTCGGAGAGTTGGAAGTCGATCGGCGGACTGGCCAACAGCACACCGGTGAGTCCGCCGAACAGGAAGGTGACCATGAAGCCGACCGAGAACAGCATCGGGGTTTCAAAGGTCATGTGGCCGCGCCACATTGTGCCGATCCAGTTGAAGAACTTCACGCCCGTGGGTACCGCGATCAGGAAGGTCATGAAGGAGAAGAACGGCAACAGCACGGCACCGGTGACGTACATGTGGTGTGCCCACACCGCGACCGACAGGGCGGCGATGGCGAGGGTGGCGTAGACCAGTCCTGAGTACCCGAACAACGGTTTACGGCTGAAGACCGGGAAGATCTCGGAGACGATGCCGAAGAACGGCAGCGCGATGATGTACACCTCGGGGTGACCGAAGAACCAGAACATGTGCTGCCAGAGAATGGCGCCGCCGTTGGCTGGATCGAACAGATGCGCGCCGAACTGGCGGTCGACTTCGGCGCCAAGCAATGCCGCGGTGAGCAGCGGGAACACCAGCAAGATCAGCACACTGGTGACCAGGATGTTCCACGTGAAGATGGGCATGCGGAACATCGTCATTCCCGGTGCGCGCAGACAGATGACCGTGGTGACCATGTTGACCGCGCCCAGGATGGTGCCCAGACCAGACACGGTCAGTCCGAGAAACCACATGTCGGAGCCGACGCCGGGTGAGTGGATGGCGTCGCTGAGCGGGGTGTAGGCGGTCCAGCCGAAGTCCGCGGCGCCACCCGGGGTGATGAAGCCGGCGATCGCGATGGTCGAACCGAAGACGAACAGCCAGAAACCCAGTGCGTTGAGTCGCGGGAAGGCGACGTCGGGAGCGCCGATCTGCAGGGGCAGTACGAAGTTGGCGAAGCCGATCACGATGGGGGTGGCATACATCAGCAGCATGATCGTGCCGTGCATGGTGAACAGCTGGTTGTACTGCTCGGTCGAGAGGAATTGCATGCCCGGCGTCGTAAGTTCTCCGCGCATCAGCAGCGCCATCAATCCGCCGATGAGGAAGAACCCGAAGCACGCGACGATGTACATCATGCCGATCAGCTTGTGATCGGTCGTGGTCAGCATCGTGTAGATGAATGACCCTTTGGCCTTTCGCCGCTCGGGATAGGGCCGCGTGGCGACCACCTCGGGCGGGCGCGGGGACACCGCGGTCATGAGGCCTCCATCTGACTCGGAAAATGGTGGCCCTGATCGAAGCAACACGCGCATCGTGCGTGCGACTTCCCGGGCCGTTACTACGGACTGTAGTCGATTAACTACTAGGTAGCATAGTTGGTACTGGAATCCCGAGTCTCGACCGGGAGGCGACAGAACCGCGGCGAAACGTCGCCTCCCTCATTGAGTTCGGCCCGACCGGTAAGTCGCGACCGTGCGCCGCAGCCACCCTTACCGCCAGAGGTCTGCGCTTCCGGTGCTCGGCGGTTCGTTGGGCGTGATAGTAGGTTCGGCGTCGCTGTCGGAGGGCAGACTGACGCCGCGTTCGGCGAGCCATCGCACCGGGTCGAGGGCGGCGCCGGATGCATCAGCAACCTCGAAGTGCAGGTGAGGCCCGGTCGAGTTGCCACGATTGCCCACCGTGGCAATGGGTTGACCGACCGTGACCGGTGCTGTCGCGTTGATGAGATTGTCGTCGTTGTGGCCGTAGGTCGTGATTGTTCCGTCGGCATGCCGGATGCGTACCCACAACCCGAAGCCTTCAGCTGGCCCCGAGTTGATCACTTCGCCGTCGGTGACCGCGAAAATCGGTGCCCCCAGGTCGTTGCCGATGTCCATACCCTGATGGCCGCGGCCGTCACCGAAGGTGGAGGTGACTCGGCCGTTCGTGGGAGCGACCACCGACCCCGGCGACGGCGACGAATAGACGGGTGGACCGGCTGGTGCCGGGTGCGCAGCCGCGGGATCATGGGGACGCATCTCGAAAGCCAGAAGCGCCAGCAACCGCCCGATCGGCAGCGCGTCGACAATCAGTTCGGCGGCTGCTCGTCCCGCACCGAGCACGGCGGCGAAGCATCCCACCGCAGTGATGGGATCCTCGGCTGGCACTGGCGGCTCGACTGGGCGCGCTCGGTCGGCCAGACATGTGCTGACTGTTCGGATCTCGTCGGCGAGGGTTCCCATCGCCGGGCCGCCCAGTGTTGCCGAGATCGTCTCGGCGACCAGTTGGGCGAACTGCTGAGTCACATGGGCGGTATCGGCGTCGGCTCGTGCTCGAGCGTCGACCGAGAAGCTCAGCAGAACCGCAGCAACGATTCCTGCGACCCCCAGTCTCAGACAAGGCCGTGGAGCGCCGCAGCGGCGGGTGAGGGACGACATAGGCATGCCAGCGAGACCTTCCGGAGACGGGCGCGACGCACTGACGTTCAGCACCACACGCCAGGTGCACATGAGGCCACGATCGGCAGCCCTCCGTTCGAACCATAGGCCCCACAGGTCACAGCAGTAACACGATCTGATTGAGTGCCCATCGCAATCGCGGGGCCTCTACTACTAGGTGATGTAGTTGCGGATGGGCAGTGACTGCCGAGTCGGGAAACACGCCCGAGTCCGAACGTATTAGCAGGTGGGCGTTCCTAACGCACTCGGTGAACGTCACACATGTACGCCGCAGAAAGTCGGCCACCGGTCGGGTGAGGGCCACAAAAACTATGCCTATGTTGACAAGTCGAATGGTGATCTACCACGCTGCGTAGTAGATCAACGTCGAGGAGTGCTGGTGCAGCAGGGGAGAAGGGTATCCGCGGTGCGGGCGGCGGTCCTGGCGCTGATATGCGTGGTGCCGTGGGTAGCGTCGGGTTGTGGTAGCGCTGGCGACGACGCCGTTGCGCAGGGGGGAACCTTTCAGTTCGTCTCGCCCGGCGGGCAGACGGTCATCACCTACGATCCGCCCGCGAGCCGTCAGAGGATCGCTACCGTCTCCGGCCCTGACGTGGTGACCGACCAGACCATCGGACTCGACGACTTCGCAGGCAAAGTCGTCGTCATCAACGTCTGGGGTTCGTGGTGCGGACCCTGCCGGGGAGAAGCCGACGACCTCGAGCATGTCTACGCCCAGAACAAGGCCTCGGGAGTCGAGTTCCTCGGTATCAATCTGCGCGACAACCGGCAGGCAGCGAAGGACTTCATTATCGACAGAAAAGTCGCCTTTCCCTCGATCTACGACTTTGCCGGTCTGACCCTGGCTGCGCTGACCACCCCAACGTCGGTGGTGCCGACCACCATCGTGCTCGACCGCGACCACCGTCCGGCCGCGGTGTTCCTCAAGGCCATCACCGCCGACGAACTCGGGTCAACAGTTCAGCGAGTTCTCGCCGAGCCTGTGGCACCACCCCAATGACCCCGCAGTCGGTCGAAGTGCAGGCCGCGGTCGGCGAGACGTTTGCCAACCTCGTCGCCAGCGGTCCGCTCCTACTGGCGCTGCTCGCGTGCGTGATCGCCGGACTGGTGTCGTTCGCCTCACCGTGCGTGGTCCCCCTCGTTCCGGGGTATCTGTCGTATCTGGCTGGCGTGGTCGGCGCCGAGGCGCCTGCGGTGTCGGTGGGGGAGCCGAACAAGCGGGGTCGTTCGCGCGTGGCGCTCGCCGCAGGCCTGTTCGTCCTCGGTTTCACCGTGGTCTTCGTGGCAGCGACCGCCACCGTACTCGGAGTCACCACCACTTTCGTGGTGAATCGTGAAGTCCTCCAGCGCATCGGCGGCGTGGTCACCATCATCATGGGTCTGGTGTTCATCGGGCTGGTGCCGGCACTGCAACAGGAACGACGGTTCGCCCCCCGCCGCGTCTCCAACATCGCCGGCGCTCCGCTGCTCGGCGGGGTCTTTGCACTCGGGTGGACCCCATGCCTAGGGCCCACGCTCGCGGCGGTCATTGCTACGGCCAGCGGCACCGAAGGTGCCACCGCAGCGAAGGGCGTCGCGCTGATCGTGGCGTACTGCGCGGGCCTTGGTATTCCTTTTGTCGTGCTTGCGTTTTCCTCGGCGTGGGCGTTGCGCAGCCTCGGCTGGTTGCGGACCCACGCCCGCATGATCCAGATCGTCGGCGGCGCCATGATGATCGCGGTAGGTATCGCCTTGATTACCGGCCTGTGGGATCAATTCATCGTGTGGGTCCGCGACGCGTTCATCACCGATACCCAACTACCCATCTGAGGCCTGTAGTGGCGGCGCCGTTTCGACGGACCCAATACCACCGGCATCACGCCGCCGACGTCGGGCCATCTCAGCACATCCCGATTCAGTCGTGACGTGATCCGCCGGTTCCGTTCCGCCCCGATCTGTCATATAGTCACATGCGCATGTATTGATATATGTGGACAGCGTAGCTATCTGGGTGTGGATGAGAGGGAGTACGACGCATGGGAGCCGGACACAATCACGGACCAACCGACCCCGCATCCAGCGACTCGTCGCTGCGTGTCCGGTTGGCGATCGCGTTTGCTCTGACGGGGATCATTGTCGTGGCCCAGCTTGTCGGGTCGGTGATCACGGGAAGTCTGGCGCTGCTGACCGACACCGCACACGCCGCGACAGATGCGATCGGTTTAGCGGTCGCGCTCGTCGCAGCAACCGTGATGCACCGCCCGGTCAGCAAAACCCGCACGTGGGGATTGCGGCGCATCGAGGTCATCGCCGCTCTGGGGCAGGCCTCGCTGCTGCTCGCTGTGGGCCTCTACGCTGCTGTCGAAGGCGTACGACG
Organism: Gordonia sp. NPDC057258; assembly: GCF_042668985.1. Classification (NCBI taxonomy): domain Bacteria; kingdom Bacillati; phylum Actinomycetota; class Actinomycetes; order Mycobacteriales; family Gordoniaceae; genus Gordonia; species Gordonia sp. NPDC057258. The sequence continues at coordinate 13,103 of NZ_JBHUXZ010000042.1, read as the reverse complement.
ACTGTTCTCGCCACCCGAGGTGCCCTCGACCGAACTCCTGCTCTTCGGAGTCATCGGGCTCGTGGCGAACATCGTCGCCATGCTTGTGCTCGCCTCGGGACGCGGCGCCAACTTCAACATGCGAGCGGCGTTTCTGGAGGTCCTCAACGACGCACTGGGGTCGCTGGGTGTGATCGTCGCCGCAATCGTCATCGCTACCACCGGTTTCCAACAAGCTGACGCGCTGGCCGGGTTGTTCATCGCCGCGCTCATCGCACCCCGCGCCCTCAAACTCATGGCCGAGACGACGCGGGTGCTGATGGAATTCACCCCGAAAGGGATCGATCTCGACGACGTCAGGGCCCACATCCTCGAGATGGATCGTGTGCACGACGTGCACGACCTTCACGCATCGACGGTGGCCACGGGCCTACCGATCATCAGCGCTCACATTGTGGTCGATGACGACTGCTTCCAGGACGGCCACGCCCCCACCATCTTGGATGACATCCGGACCTGCGTGGCGACCCACTTCGCCATCTCCTTCGAGCATTCCACCTTCCAGCTCGAGACCAGCGCCCAGCGCCACCACGAGGAAGCGTTAGCCACCCATCACCCGTGAGGGATCACATCGGCGTCACACCACACCTGCGGTCTGCGCGAGTGCAGATCTCTGCTACACGAGTCTGCCGTCTCGGCCGGGCGCTGCCGCGGAGGTGTCACATCAGCGTCGACCAGTACCACCAGAAACGGTGGGCGATAAGGGCGATCACTGCCAGCACCCACACCAGCGGTACCACGGTGTGCACCGTGAGGATCGCATCGAGGGCTCGGCGTGCTGTCCCGGGTGGGCAGAAATGGTCGGCATTGCGCAGGCTCACATACCAAAAGGCAACCACGACAACCACCCACACGGCCATGCAGTACGGACAGAGCGCGTTGATTCGGTACAGGCTCTGGAAGATCAGCCAATGGACGAACACCACCGCACCCGTCAACCCACTCTGCAGCCCGATCATGACCCAGGTGGGCGGCCGGCTCCCCATCAGGACCGCGACAGCAATCAGCGCGGAGAAGCCGGCAATTCCGATCAGTGAGTTGGGAAACCCGAAGACGACCGCCTGGGGGGTGTCCATCACCGATCCGCAATTGACGATCGGGTTGATACTGCAGGTCGGTGTGTACGCCGGATCGGTTGCCAGTTCGAACTTTTCAACCGTCAGCGTGAACGCAGCGATGAGCCCGATACCTCCGCAGACCGCAAGGATCCACCCGAGCAGTCGCGGAGACACTGGGAATCGTGTCACTGGCGCCGAGGGTGAGGATGGCGAGGCCTGGCGGGGTGGTGGTGGGACGGTCACTGGCGTACTGCGGATTCGAGCGCCGAGCTCAGATCGCCATAGCTCTCGGGTTTGATCAGTTCATCGTTGATGAAGAAGGTGGGTGTACCGGTGACACCCAGCGCTTTGCCGTCAGCGACATCGCGGTCGATGAGTTCGCGGGTGGCCTGCGAGTTGTAGTCGGCGGCGAATCGATCCATGTCCAGACCGAGCTCCTGGGCATAGGAGAAGAACAGATCATCCAGCGGTACCCGCTGCTCACCCCAGCTGCGTTGGGTGTCGAACATCTTGCGGTACATCGGTTCGAACTGACCTTGCTCGGCCGCGGCAGCCACGGCCCGTGCCGCGCGGTCAGCGTTGAAATGCCCGGGGAGCGGGAAGTAGCGGACCACGAAAGTGACCTGATCGCCGTATGTTTGGCGAAGCTGCTCCACCGCCGGGTATGCCGCCCCGCACCCTTCACATTCGAAGTCCAGGAATTCCACGAATGTTGCCTTGGACTCGGTCGGAGTCGATAGACGTGGGGAATCATCCCGTACCGTCATGCTCGCCTGGGCGGCAGCCTGTTCGCTGTCGCCGGCCCGGGACACCACGAACACCACTGTCAGCGCCAGGCAGAACACGAACACTACGGCGAGTGAGATCTTGACGGTGCGGCTCACCGGGGCATCCTCGACTCGAGTCGAATCTTCAGCGCTTGACCTGCCACGATGTTCACTCCCGTCAAACTACTACTACGTTAGCTAGTAGTTTACAGGCGCGCGGCCCCGGCCGGGCGACCGCGGGCGGATCGGTGCGCTCGACAAATTTCGGTGAGGGGTGCGGTGCGCGGTGGTGAGTTCTTCGGGTGCTCGGCGGGCCGGTGCGTCGTTTCCACCGATGCTTCATCCGGTGCTGCGCAGCGCTGCTGCCGTCGGCGCCGGCGGCATGCTGTACGTGAGTTTCCCTCCGCGTCAGCTGTGGTTCCTCGCCCCGTTGGCTATCGCGGTTCTGGTGGTGACGCTGCGGGGGCGGTCGTTGTGGGCGGCATCCGGCTATGGCTATCTGGCTGGGCTGGGGTTTTTCGTGCCTTTGCTGCCGTGGGTCGGCATCTATGTGGGTGCGGTGCCGTGGCTGGTCTTGGCAGCAGTCCAGGCGGTGGCGTTCGGGATCTTCGGGGCGTTGGCAGCGGCACTGGGCAGATGGCGCGGCGCGCCGGTGTGGTTGGCAGGCGCCTGGGTGGCAGTCGAAGCTATTCGTTCCCGGATACCGTTTGGCGGTTTCCCCTGGGGCCGAATCGCATTCGGTCAACCGGACGGGTTGCTCCTGCCGTTGGCGGCGCTGGCCGGCGCGCCGGGGTTGTCGTTCGTTGTGGTGCTGCTCGGCGCGGCCCTGGCCGCGGCGGCGGGGGCCGTGGTCCGCCGGCAGCCTCAGACGTTGGCCGGGCCTGCGGCCACGGTTGCCGTGATTGGACTGCTGGTGTGGACGATGACGCCCGCGGGGGGAGGCGATGACGCGGGGGAGCGGTCGGTGACGGTGGCAGTGGTGCAGGGCAATGTGCCGCGGCTGGGGTTGGATTTCAATGCTCAGCGACGCGCAGTGCTCGACAATCATGTCCAACGCACCCTCGACCTGGCCGAGGAGATCCGCTCTGGGCGGGTCGTGCGTCCCGATGTGGTGGTGTGGCCGGAGAACTCATCCGACATCGACCCGTTCGGTAACCGCGATGCTGCGGCGCAGATTGATCGTGCCGCGCGGGCGATCGGGGTGCCGATCCTGGTGGGAGCGGTGATCGCCGGGAGCAACGGCACGTCCCGCAACACGTTGGTGGTGTGGGATCCGGTTACCGGTCCTGGTCAGGAGCACGACAAACGTCAGCTGGTGCCGTTCGGGGAGTACTTGCCGCTGCGGGAACTGATGACACAGCTGTCGTCCTACGCCAGCCGGGCCGGCAACTTCGTTCCTGGCACGGGCAATGGTGTCGTCGATCTTGCAGGTGTACCGGTGGCGGTAGCGACCTGCTACGAAGTCGCGTTCGACGATCTGGTGACCGACTCGGTGCGCGCCGGCGCGCAACTGATCGCCGTGCCGACCAACAACGCGACGTTTGGGCGCACCGAGATGACCTACCAGCAACTCGCGATGTCGCGGGTGCGGGCAGTCGAGCACGGTAGGGCGGTAGTCATCGCAGCAACCAGTGGGGTGAGCGCGATCATCGAGCCTGATGGGGCCGTTGCACAACGCACAGCGCTGTTCACCCCCGATGTCCTCATCGCGCGGGTGCCGCTGAGGACAACGACGACTCTGGCTACGCGGATCGGAGCAGCAGGAGAAGGGATCTGTGCTGCCGCGGTCCTGGCGGCACTGGTTGTACGCACGTGGAGATCACGCCAACGCACCTGACGCGGCGTGATGTGCCTCAGTGGCGTTCGCGATGAGGCGTTGGTGAGCTACTCGGTGTGTCATCGGCGTCATCCGACGGGCTCGAACAGCAGCTGCACCCTGGTTCTGTTGTGGCAGCACAACTCGTGCTGGTCGCCGCGCCGCGTAATCGTGGAGCCGGCAGCAGGGGTGCCTCGGGCACCGGCCGTGGCTGATCGGTGGTGGTGGCTGATACCGGGGCGCAGCAGGCGTCGCCTGTGTCGTGGTAGGCCGCCACCGAGATGTTGAGCTTGCCGGGGGTTACCCGGTGCACGGCGCCGGTGCCCGGCAGTGCTTTCGTCCGGGCGGCGCGAATCGCGTTGGCGATCACCAGCACTTCTGCGAGTTCGTGGACGAAGACCACTGTGGCCAGGCCGAGGACGCCCGTGGCGGCCAGCGGAATCAGAACACCGATGATGGCCAGAGAGAATCCTATGTTCTGCACCATGATTCGGCGTGCGCGCCGAGCGTGGGACAGCACTTGTGGGAGATGGCGGAGATCTTCGCCCATCAACGCCACATCGGCGGTTTCGATGGCGACGTCGGTACCCATCGCTCCCATCGCGATTCCGACATCGGCGGTGGCCAACGCTGGGGCGTCGTTGACGCCGTCGCCGACCATGGCGATCGCCCGCCCGCGCGCCAGTGTGGGCAGCAAGTCGGCTTTGTCTTCGGGAAGCAGTTCGGAATGGACGGTGCTGATTCCGGCCGCCGTGGCCAAGGCGTGTGCGGTGCGATCGTTGTCCCCGGTCAGCATGACCGAGTTGACACCCAGCGCCGTCAGCTGAGCGACCGTTTCAGCGGCCTCGGGGCGAAGCTCATCGCGGACGGCGATGGCGGCGACGACGGTGCCATCGCGTTCGATCAGCACGACGGTGGCACCGTCGCTCTGCAACCGGGTGACATCGCCGGCGAGCGCGCCAGGATCGAGCCACCCGGGTTTGCCCAGGCGCAGTTGCTGTCCGCGTATCTGGCCGGTGAGTCCGTGACCGGCGATCGCGGTGACGTCCTCGGCAGGTGAGCCCAGAGCAGGTGCGGCCGCGAGAATCGCACTCGCCAGCGGGTGCTCGCTGCGTGCCTCGAGCGCGGCGGCATAGGACAACGCGTCCTCGCGGGTGATTTCGGGGGTGCTCACCACGGCGATGACCTCCGGAGTGCCGCGGGTCAAGGTGCCGGTTTTGTCCAGTGCGACGACGCGGACCCGTCCCAACTCCTCTAGTGCAGCACCGCCTTTGACCAATGCGCCATGGCGGCTGGCGGCGCCGATCGCGGCGACCACCGTCAGCGGCACCGCGATCGCCAACGCACACGGGGACGCGGCAACGAGGACTACCAGGCCGCGTTCGAGCCACAGCAGGGGATCACCGAGCAGCGCACCGATACCTGCCACGAGCGCCGCGAGCACCATGATGGCCGGGACCAGGGGGCGGGCGATGCGGTCGGCGAGACGTTGGCCGGCGCCTTTGCGTTCCTGCGCTTGCTCGACGATGTGAACGATGCGGGCCAGGGAACTATCCGCGGCGCGGGCGGTCACGCGGACTTCGATCGCACCGCCACCGTTAATCGCGCCGGCGTAGAGCAAGTCGCCCGGACCCGCCTCCACCGGAACAGATTCGCCGGTGATCGCCGACATATCCACGCTGGTAGTGCCCGCGGTGATCGTCCCGTCGGTCGACGCGCGCTCACCGGGACGCACCACCAGCACATCGCCGATGATCAACTCATCAGGGGACACGGTGATCTCGCGACCCTCACGAATCACCGACGCGGTCGGTGGAACGAGCGCGAGCAGTGCCCGCAGCCCGCGCCGGGTCTTGGTGACCGCGTAATGCTCGAGTCCTTCAGCGACCGAGAACAAGATTCCCAGCAGCGCAGCCTCGGGTATTTGGCCCAGCGCCACAGCCCCGATCGCGGCGATCGTCATCAGCGTTCCGACACCGATGCGCCCGTGGCGCAGCGACATCAGCGTCGACGGCACGAACGTTGAGGCAGCGACGACGACCGCGACCAGTTCCACGACGATGCCCGCGGTCTCTGATAGAGAGTCTCCGATGATCCAGCCGAGCGCGAGGAACACTGCTGCGGCGGCGGCGAAACGCAGCTCGCGCACCTGCCACAACCGAACCGGGCCCTGATCGACCTCGGCGTCGAGGTCGGCGGGATCTGATGGCCCGCAGCATGCGTCAGCCATGAGCTCGCCCCTGCACTGTGGCCGCCGACGGTGTCGTCGTGGCTGCGGTGGAGAGTCCTGCAATCGCGAGAACCGCTGTCACGAGAGCGTGGCCGGAGGGGGTCAACGCGTACATCACTAACCGTCCGTGCCGGCGCCCGGTCACCAGGCCGGCGCCCTTGAGTAGGCGCAGATGGTGCGAGACAAGGTTCTGCGCCAGGCCTACCACCCACGCGAGGTCGCAGACGCATAATTCCTCGCCCGACAGCAACGCCGTTGCCACTCGCAGCCGGGTGGGATCACCGAGTGCGCGAGCTCCGGCGGCGGCACTGTCGACCGCGGTCACCTCGGGTAGCGCAGTCCGGATTGTTTCTGCGTGCGGTAGATCGAGGCACAGCAGGTCGCATGTGTCCACCGACTCCTGAGTCATATCAACATCCTTACGTTTATTGATATGGCTTACTATAGGCGTGCCGGCGCGAATACCTCAACACCCATCGATATGGCGAGTGGCGTCGACAAGCTCCAGCCAGGCGGGGGGCGCCTAGGTGTCGGTGTTGCCCTTCTTCCACTGTGACCACGGGATGTTCCAGTCGCCGAGTCCATCGACTCCCGACAGTGTGTCGGCGTTGGTGTTCTTGACCGTGACGGGGTCACCGCGCAGGGTGTTCTTGACGAGCCATTCCGCGTCTGCGGGACTCAGGTTTGGGCAACCGTTGCTGACGTTGCTGTTGCCTTGCGCCGACATCGACCACGGTGCGCCGTGCATGTAGATGCCGCTGTAGGACATTTGCACCGCCCATTGAACGGGTGTGCGGTATCCCGCTGCGGACTCGACAGGCACTCCGTAGGTGGACGAGTCCATGATGATGTGCTCGACGCGATCTCCGATCATGTAGATGCCGCGGGGCGTCGGAGTGCTGTCTTTGCCGAACGAGGTCGGCATGGTGCGGATGACCTTGCCGTCTCGTTTGACGACGATTGTTTTGGTGTTGTCGTCGGCGACGATTTCCTGAGCTCTGCCAATGGTGAAGTCGTAGGACAAGTTCTCGTCGCCGTAGAGCCCGTCGCCGAGGTCGACTCCGTAAATGTTGACGGCGACACTGACTTTGGTGCCCGGTGTCCAGAAGCGTTCGGGCCTCCACCGGACCTCGGAGTCGCTGATCCAATAGAACGCACCCTGCATCTGGGGGTCAGACGACACGGTGATCGCCGCCTGTGCCTTCTTTCGGTCGGGGATGGGATCGGCGAACCGCACGCCGATCGTGTGGGCGATCCCGACGGTTTTCTCGCCGAGGATGGCCGCGCTGGTCAACGATTCCGGTGAGGTCGTGGTGAAACGCTGCGAGACGACCGATCGACCGCCCACGCCCACGGCCTCGGCTTGAACCACGTATCGCTTCGAATACCCCAGGGGCTGGGTGCTTGTCCACGTTGAGCCGTCCTCGCTCAGGGAGCCCGCCAAGGGACGGCCGCTGGCTGTGGGAATACGGACGTTAGTCAACGCGCCGCGACTGGCCGTGACAACAATAGGAAGCCCAGGTTCGACGACCGCGTTGGGCGCAAGTCGCCCGCCACCTTCAGTGGCCACAGCGATGGAAGGTTGTGTGATGTCGGCGAAGCTGTCAACGGCCCGAATCTCGTTGCTGAAGGCGGCACCTCCGGTCGAGCTGCACGAGGTCAACACCATCACCACCGCCGTCAGCGTTGCGAGCATCAGCAGTCGCGGGATACCGGCCCGGACCGACCCGCGGCATTCACGAGAGTCCGAGCACTGCGGCCGCCCACCGTGAGTCGATCGGCGATCACGTGGCTCTTCGGTAGCTCGAGTCCCTCTTACGCGGCCCATCGATTGTCGAACCCTCCCACTCGGCGCTGGACTAGGTTTACTAACCACGATAGTAGTTGAAGGCTGTGCGCTCCTCTAACCACTGCACCGCGTGAGAGAAGGTTCGAAACGTCGTCGTGGTGGGCGACCGCCGAGACACCACGTCGACCTCACTATTGCCGTGTGGCGACACCCAACAGGTAGTCCCCGCCGATGCGTGTTCGCCACCGCTCGCCGACCTCGAGACCGTGGTGGGACAACTCGTGCAGGAATTCACCGGCGGTGAACCGATCCTCGCTCGGATGGTCAAACAGCACTTGGTAGGTCGGCCGAGCAAGGGCGGTCGCGGTGACCTCGTCAAAGAAGAACCGCCCACCCGGTTTGAGTACGCGGGCCACCTCGTCCAAGGCTTCCCGCCAGTTCGGGATGTGGTGAATGATCGCGAAGTCGAAGACTGCGTCATAAGTACCGTTCTGCCCGCCGCCAACGTCGTGCAATGCTGAACGCAGGTCCGTTGCGCTACCTCGGGCGAGGTGTGCCCTGCCGGTGTGGCGGCGCAGGCGGTGGCGAGCGCGAGTAATCATCGCCGGATCGAGGTCTACCGCGTCGACGCGCGCGGCGCCGAACTCGTCGAGGATCAGCCGGGTGCCGTACCCCGACCCGCACCCCAGCTCGGCAACGTGCGCCCCCGGGGTCCGTCCGCCCAACGCGGTCAATACACGCGCCTCGTAGCGCTGCAGCCACCGCCGGGGCGGCGAGTTCACCAGAACAGTCTCCACGCGGTTCATCAACATTGGTGACCACCCTCCCACATTCATCGGCAGCGACCGCTTATTATCGTCTGGTGACGATCAATAGCATGGATGGGTGTCGAACGTCGAGAGCCGGAACGAATGTGGACGCGGCGGTGGCGTTGTTTCACAGCCTGTCCGATAGCACCCGTTTGTCGATTGTGCGTCGTCTTGCCGGCGGGGAGGTCAGGGTCGCCGACCTGGTAGGGGAGTTGGGTTTGGCGCAGTCGACAGTGTCGGCGCATGTGGCATGTCTGCGCGACTGCGGGCTAGTTGAGGGACGCCCACAAGGTAGGCAGGTGTTCTACCGCCTCACTCGGCCCGAGTTGATGGATCTGCTGGCCTCGGCGGAGACCCTGCTGGCGGCCACTGGTAGCGCGGTAGCGCTGTGCCCGAACTATGCCGGCGACGCCGCCGCAGCGTCAGCGAGTCCTACCCCGGCTGGAGCCTTTACGTGACCGACGCGACGCCGGCAGTGACGAAAACACTCCACCCCCGAGGCGTTCTCATGGCCCTGGTTGTCGTGGTGACCTCCGTCGGGCTGGCAGTCAACTCCTTCGTTGTCAGCCGACTCACCGAGGGCAGTGCGGCCGATCTGGGAGTGCTCCAATTGCGGTTAGCGTTCAACCCCGGTATTGCATTCAGCCTCGGTGATCGGCTGCCCAGCTGGGCCATACTCGCCGTGGCCGGGTTCATCACCCTCGCACTGGCCGGCTACGCAGTGCACGTCGCACCCGACGCGGGGGTCGCCGGCCGGATCGGATTTGCCGCGGTCCTCGGCGGCGCACTCACCAACCTGATCGACCGCGCCGCCGACGGCGTCGTCACCGACTACTTCCATACCGGCTGGTTCCCCACGTTCAACCTCGCGGACACATTCATCACCATCGGCGTCGTCCTGATCGTGCTAGATGTGTTGCGGCAAGATTGGTCAGCTCCGCGCGACACCTAGGGGATCGAACCGTCGCGCGGACTCGCTTAACCGGTGACTGTCAGGTAGATCAAGGCGACGTTGAGCACGATGATGACCGCTGCAGTCAGCCAGGCCAGCGACGTGGTGAGTCGATTGTTCACATCCTCGCCCATCAGCATCCTGTCGCTGGTGAAACGCACTAACGGAACCAGTGCGAAGGGGATGCCGAAGGACAGAACGACCTGCGAGACAATCAGAGCTCGGCTGGGATCAATTCCGATGGCCAACACTGTGATGGCAGGTACCAGGGTGATCAGGCGTCGGAGTATGAGCGGAATCCTGCGCTGCAACAGCCCGTCCATGATCATCGCGCCGGCGTACGCCCCGACCGAGGTTGATGCCAGCCCCGAGGCAAGAAGCCCCAGCGCGAACAGCAACGCCACCACTTGCCCCAAGGTGTCGGCGACCGCCGCATGCGCTCCGTCGATCGAATCGACCCCTTCACGGCCACGCAAAGTGGTTGCTGCCACCAGCAGCATGGACAGGTTGACCGCGCCCGCCAGCAGCATCGCCAGACCGACATCAATCTTCGTCACACGCAACAGCCGCGACCGGATCGGCCCCTCCGGTTGATGGCCGTGTCGATCCCGCACCAAACCTGAATGCAGATACACCGCGTGAGGCATCACCGTCGCACCCAACATGGCGGCCGCGATCAGCACGCTTTCCGTGCCATCGAACCGCGGCAAGAGGCCCCCCATGACAGCCCCGGGGGGAGGTGGTGCCACCACGGCGCTTGTCAGAAAACCGATGGCAATGACAGCCAGCAAGCCAATGATCACCCGCTCGAACGGTTGCTGCCCTCTGCGGTCTTGGACAAGAAGTAAGACCATCGACACCGAACCTGTGATGACGCCACCGATGAGCAACGGCAGGTCGAAGAGCAGATTCAGCGCGATAGCTCCGCCCACCACTTCGGCGAGATCGGTTGCCATAGCGACAATCTCAGCCTGCACCCAGTAGGAGAGCCTGGCGGTCCGCGACGCGCGCAGACGCACCGTCTCAGGCAATGACCTGCCCGTGACCACCCCGAGCTTGGCAGAAAGGAACTGCACCAACCCTGCCATCACGTTCGCAACCACGATCACCCACACGAGGAGGTAGCCGAACTGGGCGCCAGCGCTGATATTGGACGCGACATTGCCGGGATCAACATAGGCGATGGCTGCGACGAAGGCCGGACCGAGCAGTAGGGACCCAGACCGAGCTCGCGCGAACCGCGGACGAGCCGAAGCCATGACCTCTCGCATTGCCGCCCCTCAATCACAAAGTTCGGTCTACCGAATACAACTATTCGGTACACCGTAGTTGATGGGGCGGCACATGACGAGGCTTCGTGAGCTTGGTTGGTGGGGTGACGTCTTCGACGGCCTGCAAGTACGAGTGCGCCGCAGCGGGGCGCATCCCTGCTTGTCATCTGCGTGTCGAAATACTACGCTACGTAGTATTTTGATGTGGGCAGGAAGAGCAGGTGGGACCCGGATGGCGATGCGGGCGAGGAAGTCCCGGCGGCCGATGATGCTGGGAGTCGACTGGCAGACAGCTCAGGATCACGTCGCCGACCGCGCACTCTGTTCTCTCGCGAGGGATGACGACTTCCCGGGTGCGGCGTTACCCATACGACGACGATGATGCACACCGGCACCATCGAAGCGCCGACGCCGCGACGAGTACACCCGGCGCTTGGCCCCCTGCGCAGATTGTGGCGCTCGCTGACGTCGATGAAAACAGCACTCGTGCTGCTGTTCCTGTTGGCTGCGGCCGCCATCCCGGGCGCTCTGCTGCCGCAGCGCCCACTCAACGAGCAGAAGACTGCCCAGTACATTGCCGACCGCGGCGCCCTCGGCACTTGGATGGACAGACTGCAGCTCTTCGACGTCTTCGCCAGCTCGTGGTTCACCGCGATCTACGTCCTGCTGTTCGTGTCGCTTGTGGGATGCCTCACTCCCCGGATCCTCGAGCATCTGCGAGCGGTCCGAGCCCGTCCAGTTCCCGCGCCGCGCAACCTCACCCGCCTGCCGCGGCACCTCGAGGACACCGTAGAAGGAACACCCGAAGAGGTTGCTACCCTCATCAACGCCAACCTCCGGGGCTGGCGCCGAGCCACCACCACACGACCAGCGAATGCGCACCGACCCACCGCAGCCGTAGAGATCTCCGCAGAAAAGGGTTACCTTCGCGAGTGGGGCAACCTCGTGTTCCACTTCGCCCTACTCGCCTTGCTGATATCGATCGCGGCCGACAAACTCTACGGCTACGAAGGCACCCGCAGTCTCGTCGCCGATGGCACACAAGGGTTGTGCAACACCTCGACCGCGGTTTATGACTCATTCCGTGCAGGCAGCCTCGTCGATGGCACCGATCTCTCACCATTCTGTGTCCGCGTCGAGGGCTTCGATGCCCGGTTCCTGCCGAGCGGTCAGCCCGACATGTACGAAGCCGACGTCACCTACACCGGGGACGTGCGACAGTCCGATCCCGATACGTGGAGCACTGCACGCGTCCGAGTGAACGAACCGCTGCGAGTAGCTGGCGACCGCGTCTATGTCCTCGGCAACGGCTTCGCACCGACGTTCACTGTGACGTTCCCCAACGGTGAGCAACGCACTCAGACAGTACTTTTCATTCCCGACAACTTGCAGACGATGCTGTCCTCCGGCGCGGCCCGTTTCGATACCCCAGCCGGCCTCTACCCCGACCCAGACGAACGTCGCAATCGACAGATCGCGATCGAGGGCCTATTCGCGCCCACCGCAGCATTCCAAGGAACCCTGCTCACCTCATCGTTTCCCGTGCCGAATGATCCGTATGTGGCGATCAGGATCTACCAAGGCGACACCGGACTGGATACCGGTCGCCCGCAGAATGCGTACTCCTTGAACCGAGCGCTCATCGAGCAGGGTCGGCTCCAGCAGCGGGCACAGGTCAATCTCAGCCCGGGACAGACTCACACCATCGCCGATGGCACCGTGGTGCGCTTTGATGGGTATGAACGCTTCGTGTCCATGCAGGTATCACACGGGCCGGCACAGAACTGGGTTCTGTTGTCGGCGACCGTGATGCTGGCTGGGTTACTTGTGTCTCTACTTGTCCGGCGTCGCCGAATCTGGGTGCGGCTAGTGCCCGTCGAAGTCGACGGCCAACGACGCACCGCAGTAACAATCGCGGGACTGGCCCGCACCGATCAGGCCGGGTGGGGCGAGGACTTCGACCAGCAGGCGCGGCGATGGCTGACCCAGCCAGGGCCGACAAACCGCCGACCACGGCGCGCACATCAGCCATGAACTTTCACATCCGTACAGATCTCATCTCATGAACCGCCCCCGCTGCAGGACGCGGCACCGAGCCAACTGTCGCGTCACAATCCATCCCGATCGCATTCACCCCACACGGAGCCACATCGACCATGCGCACAAACACTTCTCACAGCGCCACCACCACGCCAGCCTCTTCAGCCAGATCCCTGGTCGCCATCACGCTGCTGTACAACGTCGCGCGCCTGTCCATGGCCATGAGAAAGTCCCCATTGGTGGCCAGGTCGAGGTCCCCGCTGGTGGCCAGATAAAAGTCCCCACCCTGTGTTCGTCGTGTCGACCCGGAACTGAGGGCCCAGGCGATGACG
>NZ_JBHUXZ010000041.1:0-44085 GCF_042668985.1 Gordonia sp. NPDC057258 | reverse complement strand
CTGGAATGTTTTGTTGTCTCAACACCACCAATCATTCCAGCTCAGAGGGCATTTTCTTGTCATCGACACCCCGCACCCATCCACGGATCCAGGCTAAGGGAGCAGGGTTCCTTCCTGCTCCTCGAGATCACGCGGTCCCGAAGATGCGATCGCCGGCGTCACCGAGTCCGGGGCGGATGAAGCCGTTGTCGTCGAGTTCGCGGTCGACCGCCGCGGTGAAAATCGGCACGTCGGGGTGTGAGCGATGCAGGACCTCGATGCCCTCCGGGCAGGCGAGCAGGCAGACGAACTTGATGGACTTCGGACCGTACTCCTTGATCCGGTCGATCGCGGCGACCGCCGAATGCCCGGTCGCCAGAAGCGGATCTACGATCACGACATCACGCTCGGACAGCTCCGACGGCATCTTGAAGTAGTACTCGACGACGACCATGGTCTTCGGGTCGCGGTAGAGGCCGATGTGTCCGACGCGCGCGCCGGGAACCACGGTCAGCATGCCGTCGGCGATACCGGCGCCGGCCCGCAGGACCGCGGCGAACACCAGCTTCTTGCCGTCGATGACCCGGGCGGTGGTGGTCTCGAGCGGTGTGTCGATGGTGATCTCGTGCATCGGGATGTCACGCAGGACGTCGTACGCCATCAGGATCGAGATCTCGTCGAGCAGACGGCGGAAGTCGTTGGTCGACGTCTCCTTGCGACGCATCAGGGTCAGTTTGTGTTGGACCAGCGGATGGTCGATGACGGCGACGCTGCCCATGAGTTCCTCTCGGTCGGTGGTCGGCTCAGAAAACGGTGCCGGTACTGCGTATCGTCAACGGCGGCAACCCATCGCGAAGTCGGCTCGCGAGCACGCGGCCGGCCGCCCACGTGCCACCCTCGAGCACGCAGGCCAAGGGCATCGAGGCCGCATCGGCGTCGAGGCGATCGCGTACGAGGTCGGCGATCTCGTCGAGAAGGGCGACGGTGAGCGCCCGCCATTCGACGACGAGCTCGTCGCCGACCTCCCACTCCCGGTCCGCCCAGGTCTCGTCACGCAGCGCGAGCACACCCGAGTCGAGGAGAAGGCCACCGTTGCGGTATTCGGGGAGGCCGGTCAGCTCGTCGAGTCCGGTCACCTGGACACCGGCCCAGCGAAACGGTTCGAGAAGCGAATAGGTCAGCCACTGGGACAGTTTGTGGAACGGCACCCAGCCGGCCGTGAGGCCCGGGCCGACGACGGCGTCGTGATGCCAGCAGTCGCCCAGTGGGTTAGTGTCGATCGTGTTGTCCGACGGCCAGATAGGGCCAAGATACTCAAGGACCCCGCTCAGGATGTCGACCGCGGGCACCTCCGCACGACCACCGCGGGTGAGGTGATCGAACAAGCCGCCCGGCCGGGCGTCCGGACCGAAGATCTCGGGGCGGCTCGACAACACCTCGCCCAGGCGGCGCAGGAGATCGACCCGCCCGGGCAGGCCCGTGAGCGGGTTGTCGGGACCCACCTGGAAGGCCGCGCCGAGAGTGTCCGCCGTGACGCGGCCCAGACCGGTGGCGTCGACCCGCAGGGGATCGGCCGGGTCGCTCGAGAACACCCCCTCGCAGAACGCCACCCAGCTCGCGACGCCGAGCCCCTCGGAACGGGTGAGAACCAGGTCGCTCGACCGTTCCCGAAACGACCACTCGGGTCCCGCGCCGGCATCGAGGAGGACGCTGACCAGCACGACGTCGATGAGCGCGCGGGTTCGCTCCGCCGAGCCGGCCGGGGGCAAGGCGGCGTCGAGAGCGCCGAGGCGGTCGATACCGCCTGCCTCGAAATGTCGCCACCTGCTGTGAAAAGGGATGTCTCCGTCGGGATATCGCAACCGAGTCGTTTCCACGACGATGTCAGCTGCCGCGTCCCGCGCATCGTCGTGGACGATGAACCACGACGATTCGCCGGCCCGCGCTCGTTCGAGGAGTTGTCGCGACCGGCTCCGGACGGTGGCGGTGGAGCGCAGCAGCCGGGCGGCCTGTGAGGCGGAGAGTTCCACCTCTGGTGCTCCGGTCATCACAACCCCCGGCCCTTGACCTGACGCAGCTGTTCGGCATCGGGCACGGGTCCGGGCGTGAAGTAACCGGCAGCCATTTTCGCGTCGATCTCGACGCGGGCGTCGGCGGGGATCAGTTCGTCGGGGATGTTGACCCGTTCGCCGACCTCGATACCCGAGCCGGTGATGGCGTCGTACTTCATGTTCGACATCGACACCAGGTGATGGATCCTGGTGATCCCGAACCAGTGCAGGACGTCGGGCATGAGCTCCTGGAACCGCATGTCCTGCACGCCCGCAACGCATTCGGTGCGGGCGAAGTACTGGTCCGCGGTGTCACCGCCGAGTTGGCGTTTACGGGCGTTGTACACCAGGAACTTGGTGACCTCGCCGAGGGCGCGTCCCTCTTTGCGGGAGTAGGCGACCAAGCCGACGCCGCCGCGCTGGGTGCCGCGGACGCACTCCTCGATTGCATGCGTCAGATATGGGCGGCACGTACAGATGTCGGAGCCGAACACGTCGGAGCCGTTGCACTCGTCGTGCACCCGTGCGGTGAGTTCCACCGAGGGGTCGGCGAGGTCGCGGGCGTTGCCGAAGATGTAGACCGTCTGCCCGCCGATCGGCGGGAGGAACACCTCGAGATCCGACCGCGTGACGAGTTCGGGATACATGCCGCCGGTCTCCTCGAACAACACCCGGCGCAGCTCGGCCTCGGAGCAGCCGAACCGCTCGGCGACGCCGGGAAGATGCCACACCGGTTCCACGGCCGCCTTGGTGACCAGAGCCGCGCCACTGGGCAGCAGAACCTCACCGTCGGGGACCAGACGGCCCTTCTCGATCGCCTCGGCGATCTCGGGAAGGATGACGTGCGCCTTGGTCACCGCGATGGTCGGCCGGATGTCGTAACCGCGAGCGATCTCGTCGGGGAAACTCTCGGCGACTGTCGCACCCCAAGGATCCAGCGAGACGATCGCGCGCGGATCGCCCCACTGTGGATACGGTCCGATGTGGTCGGTGGGCGAGGTGTTGGTGAGATCGGCTCGGTGCTCTCGTGCAAGGGCGCCGGCGGCGACGGCCAGTGCGCGATAGACGCTGTAGGAGCCGCTGTGGGTACCGATGACATTGCGATGCGCACGTGTGCCCGTCGTCCCGATGACGGGACCGCGTTCCGCCGCGGTGGCCGCCCCCCAGTGGATGGGCGGAGCGTCGACCCCGCCGCTGTGTGAGGTCAGTCGGATATGGCCCACGGACCTGTGTTCGCCGGACATCGTCGTCGTCCTCACCTTCGTCTCGAGGCGGTCACCCGCCACGGAGGGAAAGCGCCAGCATAGTTCCGGAAGTCCCTGTGCGCCGGGTGATGCGAAACGCCACGGCGGCGGCACCCCACGAAGGGTGCCGCCGCCGCATCTGATCGGTTCGACGATGAACCGATTTGCTCAGAGTTCGAACCGGTCCAGGTTCATCACCTTGTCCCAGGCCGCGACGAAGTCGTTCACGAACTTCTCCGCTGCGTCGTCGGCTGCGTAGACCTCGGCCAGGGCGCGCAACTGTGAGTTCGACGTGAACGCCAGATCGGCGCGAGTGCCGGTCCAGGTCTGCTCGCCGGTGGCGCGATCGCGCCCGACGTACAGGTTCTCGTCTTCCGACGCCGACCAGGCTGTCGACATGTCCAGCAGATTCACGAAGAAGTCGTTCGTGAGGACGCCGGGACGGTCGGTCAGGACGCCGGCCGCCGAGCCGCCGTAGTTGTTGCCCAGCACCCGGAGGCCACCCACCAGCACCGTCATCTCGGGGGCGCTGAGGGTCAGCAGCGATGCCTTGTCGACGAGGGTGAACTCGGCCGGAAGGCCACTGGTCTTGCCGACGTAGTTGCGGAACCCGTCGGCGGTGGGCTCGAGATGTGCCATCGAATCGGCGTCCGTCTCGTCCTGGGTGGCGTCGGTACGTCCAGGGGTGAACGGTACCGTGATCTCGACTCCGGCATCCCGCGCCGCCTTCTCGACTGCTGCCGTGCCGCCGAGGACCACGAGGTCGGCGAAGGAGACCTTCGCGCCGGCCTCGCCGGTGAACGCACCCTGGATGCCTTCGAGGGTGCGGATCACGGTGGCCAACTCGTCGGGCTCGTTGACCTCCCAGGATGCCTGCGGCTGCAGGCGGATCCGGCCGCCGTTGGCGCCGCCGCGCTTGTCGCTGCCACGGAAGCTCGACGCCGCCGCCCACGCGGTCTTCACGAGTTGCGCCACAGTCAGTCCCGAGTCGAGGAGCGTCGCCTTCAAGGCTGCCACGTCGGCATCGGTGACAAGTGGGCCCTCGTGCGCCGGGACATTGTCCTGCCACAGGTACGTCTCGGTCGGAACAAGCGGACCCCGATACCGGACGGCGGGTCCCATGTCGCGGTGCAGGAGCTTGAACCAGGCCTTGGCGAACTCGTGCGCCAGTTCCTCGGGGTGATCGAGCCACCGCCGGGTGATCTTCTCGAAACCGGGGTCGTAGCGCATCGCGAGGTCGGTGGTCAGCATCGACGGGTGGGTCTTCTCGTCGCCGAATGCCGTGGGGACGGTACCGGTCCCGGCGCCGTCCTTCGGACGCCACTGGTTGGCTCCGGCCGGACTCTTGTAGAGCTCCCACTCGTAGCCGTAGAGAGTCTCGAGGAAAGCGTTGTCCCAGCGGGTCGGGGTCGGATTCCAGATCACCTCGAGGCCGCTGGTGATCGTGTCCGCGCCCTTGCCGGAGCCGTGCGAGCTGGTCCAGCCGAGACCGGCGTCCTCGACGGCGGCGGCCTCGGGTTCGGGACCCACCAGGCCGGCGTCACCGGCGCCGTGGGTCTTGCCGAAGGTGTGGCCCCCGACGATCAGAGCCGCGGTCTCGACGTCGTTCATCGCCATCCGCGCGAACGTCTCGCGGATGTCGACCGCGGACGCGAGGATGTCCGGATTGCCGTTCGGTCCTTCCGGATTCACATAGATGAGCCCCATTTGCACTGCCGCAAGCGGTGTCTCGAGTTCGCGGTCGCCCGAGTACCGCTGATCGGCCAGCCACTCGAGTTCGGGGCCCCAGTACACCTCGTCGGGCTCCCACTCGTCCACGCGCCCGAAGGCGAAGCCGGCGGTGGTGAACCCCATCGACTCCAGGGCGACGTTCCCGGCGAAGACCAGGAGGTCGGCCCAGGACAATGCCGTGCCGTACTTCTTCTTGATCGGCCACAGTAGGCGGCGCGCCTTGTCCAGGTTGGCGTTGTCCGGCCAGCTGTTGAGCGGGGCGAATCGCTGCATCCCGGCTCCGGCACCACCGCGTCCGTCCTGCACCCGGTAGGTACCCGCGGCATGCCAGGACATGCGGACGAACAGGCCTCCGTAATGGCCGAAGTCGGCGGGCCACCAGTCCTGCGAATCGGTCATCAGGGCGGTCAGGTCGGCGCGTAACGCCTCGACGTCGAGATCCGCGAGGGCCGAGTCGTAGTCGAAGTCGGCGTCCATCGGATTCGCGACGTCCGGATTGTGCTGAAGCACCTTGAGATTCAGCTGGTTCGGCCACCAGTCGCGGTTGCCGCCGCCCTGGGTGGGCGGCGTGAGCCGACCGTGCGCGACCGGGCAACCGCCCGCGGCGGGCTCGGTGTTCGCCTCGGCAATGGGGGGATGTTCCTTCGCGTCGCGGACGGGCTCGTGGTCTTGCTGCGCCATGCGGGGTTTCCTTTCGGGCACGGTGAGAACTGCGATCGCCGGGTCGGTGATCGCAGGGGAGGGAGGCGTCGTGGTCGGGGGTCTATCGGTCGGGGCCGGCGCCCGGAGCGGGTCGGTTGGGTTCGGGGATGCAGTCGGGGCAATGACCCCAATAGATGACCTCGGCTTCGTCGATGACGAAACCCCGGTCGTCGGACGGGGTCAGGCACGGGGCCTCGCCGACTGCGCAGTCGACGTCCCCGATGGATCCGCATGTACGGCATATCACGTGGTGATGGTTGTCCCCGACGCGTGACTCATATCGAGACACGTGGCCGGACGGCTGGATGCGTCGCACCAGACCGGCCGAAGTCAGTACGCCCAGAACGTCGTACACCGTTTGCTGCGAGACCTCCGGCAACCGTTCGCGAGCGGTTCGGAGGACCTCGTCGGTGTCCGTATGAGGATGTGCTCGGACGGCTTGCATGACCGCGACGCGCGGGCGGGTCACCCGCAGTCCGGCGGCGCGCAGGTGCCGGGCGCAGTCCTCGTCGGTGAGCATGGTGACCATCGTGCAGTCGTATCTGGAATGATTCAAGTTAAGAAGGCGAAGTGAGGTGGCCGTCACGGGCGCCGTCGTAGTATCTGCTCATGCGGACAGCGACGCCGACCACCGCTCGGGCAGCCCTATGACCCCGTACGACGAGATCGTCGACGAGCTGTACGGTCTGGCGCCGGCGGCGTTCGTGACACGCCGGAACGAACTCGCTCGAGAGATCAAAGCGGACGGCGACCGTGACCTGGCGGGGCGGATCGCGAAGTTGCGGCGGCCCACGCAAGCTGCGTGGGCCGTCAATCAGTGGGTTCGCGCGCACCCCGACGACAGCGCCCTCATCGCTGGGTTGGCGTCGGATTTGACTGCGGCCCAGCGCCGCTCGGCTGTAGACAAGATGAAGACGTTGTCGCGACGCCGTCAGGATCTGATCAACGAGTCGGTGACCGCGGTCGCCGCCACGGCCGCAGATCTGCGAGTGACGCTGGGAGACAGTACCATTCGCGAGGTCACGCAGACATTGCGAGCCGCGGTGGCCGACCCGGAAGTGCTCGAGCAGGTGTTGCGGGGAAACCTCACCGCATCCGCCGAATACAGCGGCTTCGGGCCCGCCGGCGTGTTCGTCGTCCCGGAGCCGTTGCAGGAACCAGTCGCGGACGAGTCCGAGGCAAGCGGCGCGGACGCAGACGGTGCCGACGAAGAGGGTGCCGACAGGGATGACGCCGACGACTCGGACCACACAGCGTCTGACGAAGCGGAGCGTCGTCGACGAGACCTCGAAGCCCGACTGGCCGAGGCCGAGACAGGGGAGCGAACGGCCCGATCCGACCTCGACGCCGCCTCCCGAACTGTGGACGGGGCTTCGTCGGAGGTCGACGAGATCGTCCGGCGGGCTCAGGAGTTGCGGGCCGAGCTGGCTTGTTGCGAAGAATCGCTGCGGTTCGCGCGGCAACGACTCTCGACTGCGGAACAGGGCCGGGCCGAGGCGCGGATCGCGCTCCGTGAAGCCGTCGCGGCCACCAATGAGATCCGCTCGGCGCTCGCCGAGCTGTGAGCCGACGAAGGGGTCGAACCCGAAGTCTCCACCATGGTTGCCCGTCGCCCACGGTCAGCGTGTCAAGTGAAAACGCAGCAGCTCGGTGGTGCCGTTCAGCGCGCGGCCCCAATAGCCGCCCCGGCCGTCGGCTCGGAGCTCGTCACGCACGAATCCCACGGCGGTTCCCGAGTAGTCGACGACGATGACCGGTGCACCGTCCTGCACGGAACGCCCGGGGTACACCGCGCCGGGGAAGGCCCACCCGATCGCGGTGTTGTTGACGACCCGCGAACCCGTGAAGTTCTTGCCGAACCACACCGTGTCGGCGATCGGGGCGCTGGTGACGTCGCCGCGGTAATACCCGGACGGCATCGGCGGTGCAGCCTGGGCGGTCCCGGGTGCGGCCAGTGTCACGGCGCCCGCGAGGGCGACCGCGGCGACCGCGACGGCACCCCGGCGGAGGTGGGAGGTGGGTGAGGTGTCCATCTACCCATTGAACGCCTCCGCCGGCTCGCCGGCTCGTGGTTCGTCGGCGCCGTCCTCGCGGCGCCGAGGATCGGTGGGCCGACGAGGATCAGTGGCCGACGAGGCGGAGTGAGTCGTCGCGGCGGAGCACGAAGAAGTACGGCTTCGGCGACCCCTTCAGGTCCATGGCACCCAGGACGGCATCATCGGAGATCCGGTGGAAGACGTCGTTGATCGGCAGCTGGTCGTACGACATGGTCGCGGTGTCCGTGCCGCGGTACCGGGTGGTGCGCAGCCGGGCCCGTGCTCGTCGGGTCTGACTGAGAAGGCGGGTCGCGGCGATCGGCGTCCCCAACGACAACGACTTGACCCCGGATGCCTTCTCGGCGATCCCCAAACCGCCGAAAGCGATCGCCGGGTTCATGGCCCACAGTGCCGAACCGTCGCGGGTCGGGAAGAGCAGGGGGTGGACGGTCTCGGCGTCGACGAATTGCTTGCCCCACCAGCCGCTGGCCGCGAGGAAGCCGTCCAACGGGTGGTCGGTGGGCAGCTCGGCGCCGCGCCAGGTGCCGATCATGAAGTCCGGTTCGATCGCGGGGGCGGAGTCGAACAGGTCGAGGGCCTCGGCGGTCGTCGTCGGCGTGGTGGTCAGGATCTCGCGCACATGCATGTCGACGATCGTACGTGTAAAGACACAAGATCTGAAGAATGTCGCAACGGATCGCGGAGCCATGCCCCGGGGTGTGCGGCCGTCCGGAATAGCCTGCACGCACGCCGGGTTGCCGCAGGCATGGACCAACCCGCGTATGACCCTCGTGATCTTCTCGCCGAAGGCGGAGTCGGCGTCCTCGCCACAATCAAGTCCTCGGGATTACCACAGCTGTCCCCGGTGACCCCCTTTTACGACCGCGACGCCGGGACCATCTACGTCTCGATGACCGACGGCCGGGCCAAGACCGCCAACCTCCGACGCGATCCGCGCGCCGCGTTGGAGATCACCGGGCCCGATCGCTACACGTGGGCGACCGCCGAGGGCACTGTGACGTTGATCGGCCCGGGCACCGAACCGGACGGGCCCGAGGTCGAGGCGCTCGTCGACTACTACCGCAAGGCGGCAGGCGAGCACCCGGACTGGGACGAATACCGCAGGGTCATGGTCGCCGATCGCCGCGTCCTGATGGTCATGTCCGTGGACCGGGTGTACGGCGAACGTCTGCGCTGATTTTCACGATCGAGGACCCGGGTTGTCCTCGTCGTGTCGCACAGTGGACGCATGACAACCGACTTTCAACTGACCTTCGACTGTGGTGACCCGGCTGCGCTGTCCGCATTCTGGGCCGAGGTGCTCGGCTACCGGCTCCAGGACCCGCCTACCGGATTCGACAGCTGGGAGGCGGCGCTCGACGCATTCGGTGTGCCTCCGGAGCGTCGGAACGACGCCTCGGCCGTTATCGACCCGGAGGAGCGCAGGCCACGGTTGTTCTTCCAACGCGTACCCGAGGGCAAGACGGCGAAGAACCGGGTGCACCTCGACGTCCGTGCTGCCCCTGGCCTGAGTGGCGACGACCGGATGCGCGCCCTCGAGGCCGAAGCCGACCGGCTCGTCGGACTCGGTGCGACCCGGGGCGAACGACACGACCCCGCACCTCCGCTCGGCGAGGGCCACATCGTGATGCGCGACCCCGAGGGCAACGAGTTCTGTCTGGACTAGGGGTTTCGTAGCAACAATGCGCGCTATGTGCGCTCTGTTGCCACGAATTCCGATGTCAGACAGATATTTCCGGCTCTACCCAGGGTCCCGTCCAGGTCGGGCTGCTCGAAAGTGACCTCGGCGAAGCGACCCCGAACCGAGAGCGTCGCGATGGTGTTGCCGAACAGCGGGCCCAGGGTGTTCCGCCAGGCGACGGGCAGTTCGGGCGAGCCCCCACGACGCGCCCAGCGCCGGACGACCGAGGCGAGCCGATTCGACCACCCCAACCGGAACACCACCTTGATGTACGGCGGGATCGCGTTGTGCACCGGCGAACACACGAGCTGGTGGACGTCGGCGCTCGTCGTGTCCGGGAAGGCCGCACGTGCGGCATAGCTGTGGTGGACGTCGCCGGACAGCACGCTGACCGTCGCCGGCCCGGGGTCGCGTGCCGCAACCTGCCGGATCATCTCGCTGAGCCGGACGAAGGAATCGAAGAAGGCCGGCCAGTGCTCGAGGTCGGCACCCTGCCGGATCTTCTCGGCCAGCTGTCCACGACGGCCCGGCCGCCGGGCGCCGATCTCGTTCACAGTCTCCGCATCACCGATGACCGGCGGGAGCAACCACGGCAGTGATGAGCCGAGGACCAGGTGGTCGAGTCGCTCGATGTCGTCGACGACCTGGCTCTCTACCCAATCGAATTCGTTGTCACTCACCATCTTTCGTGTTCCGTCGGACAGGATGCGACCGTTGCGGGAGTCGATCATGACCAGCCTGGTGTTGCCCAGGTTCCACCGGAAACTGAACCGGACACCCTTGGTTCCGTCGGTTTCCCGGTCGGCACGATCCGCGACCTCGACCAGGTGGGGCCAGCAGTCACCGTCGATCTTGCGGACGCGGCGGTAGTCCTCGGACTCGGCGAGTTCGGCGGGGGAGAGGTTGCCGAGGTGCTGATACACCCAGTACGACGCGAGGCCGGCGCGGATCCGGTCCTGCCACCACGGCTTCTCACTCATCTGCCGACGCCAGGTGTCCGAGGTGTTCCAGTCATCACGGATGTCGTGATCGTCGAAGATCATGGCCGTCGGCACGGTCGAGAGGATCCATCGGATCTCGGGGTCTCCCCAGGTGTGCCGATACAGTCCCTCGTACTCCTCGAAGTCGACGACCTCGTCGGACGGTCCGGCGGTCGAGGCCCGGCTCGACTCCAGCGACTCCTTCACCTGCGGGGTCAGCTCGTCCGCGTACACCTGATCGCCGAGCAGGATGAGGGTGTCCGGCCACTCCTCCACCGGGAGGTGGCGCATCCGGACCGCGTAGCAGTCCAACGCGTCGAGTCCGAGCTTCTCGTCGAGCTTGGGGTCCTCGGCCCGCGGATACCGGCAGGACCCGAAGACGAACCGGTGCCGGTCCGCGGTGTCGGGTCCCCGGGTCCGGATGACGCTGGGCGGGAACTCGGTGTCCGGGAGGGGCCACTCGAGGGCGCCGTTGACGCGGACCTGATACTCCGAGACCGTGTCGGGCACCAGGCCGCTCACCTCGACCAGCGCGTAGTGATGACCGGACACCTCGAACGTCCGGGTCGCACAGCCGAGGACTTCGACCTCGCCGGGTTCGTCGGTCTGCACCCAGACCAGCGCGGAGGTTTCGTCGACGTGCCGGAGGATCGGACCCAGAACCAAAGCCATTCGATCAGAGTAGGCCGTGGCGCGGCGTCGCGCGGCCACGTCGATCGTGAGCGATGAGTTCGCCGGGTCGTGCCGGTCTGCACTCCTGGCGCCCTCACCACAGCGGTGACGTCTCGCGCCGGGACACCGGTGCACCGGAGTATCGATGGAGGAGCAACCAATGGTGATCGTTGCCGGCAGTCTGCGAGTGGACCCGGACCAGCGCGCGGCGTACATCGCCGGGTGCGACGAGGTGGTCGGTGCCGCCCGTCGGGCACCGGGGTGTCTCGATTTCGCGATCTCCGCGGACTCGATGGACCCCGGCCGGATCAACATCTTCGAGCGCTGGGACTCGCAGTCGGCGGTCGAGGCGTTCCGTGGCGACGGGGTCGGCGAGGACCAGTCACGGGCGATCCGGTCGGCGTCCGTTGCCGAGTACGACGTCGCCGACGTGCGGATATTGGCGGGCCCTCCGGATTGATGAGCACACAACCCGCGGCCACATCGAGCGTCGTAGGCTGTGTGCGCACTTCCAGAGGGGATCATGACCGGAATGTCCGACATCCAACAGACTCTCGCCGACGTCCTCGGCGAGCTCCGCAGTCTCGACGACCCGCGGATCCGAGCGGTCAACGAGAAACACGGCGACGACTACGGGGTCAATCTCACGAAGCTCAGGGCGATCGCGAAACGACTGCGAACGCAGCCCGAACTGTCCGCGGAGCTGTGGGCGACGGGCGACACCGCGCCGCGCCTGCTTGCACTGTTGATCTGTCGCCCGCGGGCGTTCGACGCCGCGCAGCTCGACACGATGATCCGCGAGGCCGACCGGCCGAAGGTCCACGATTGGCTCGTCAACTACGTCGTCAAAAAGAGTCCGCATGCCGAGGAGTTGCGGAGGTCGTGGATGGCCGACGCCGAGCCCGGTGTCGCCGCGGCGGGATGGGCCCTGACCGCTGATCGAGTGGTCAAGAAGCCCGGTGACCTCGACATGGCCGGGTTGCTCGACACCATCGAGTCCGACATGGGGAACGCGCCGCCACGCCTGCAGTGGGCGATGAACACATGCCTGGCGACCATCGGCATCGAGAATCCCGACTTCCGTTCTCGTGCAATCGACATCGGTGAGCGGTTGCGAGTGCTGGAGGATTACCCGACCTCCCCGGGCTGCACTTCGCCGTATGCGCCGGTCTGGATCGCCGAGATGGTACGGCGCAGATCGCCGTGACCTGAGCGGCTGCTCGTTGCCCCGTCGCTCAGGCGTCGGATCCTGACACTCCCGGAGATCCTTTGCTGCTCAGTCATTGTGGTGGCTGTGGGAAACCGGCATGACGACCGTGGTGAGGTCGCCGCCGTCTGCGGACCGAATCGTCATCGGGAGGTCCCGATTGCGGACGTCGATCATCATCTCGCCCCCGATCGACACATGGACCGCTGGGTAGAGCGTCGAGACCTCGAACCACAGTGCGATCGGGGGGCCGCAGGTCTCGGCTGGCACGACGGCGAGTTGTGCCGACGAGGCGTCGCTCAGTGTGAGTGCCGCCGACGTGAAGTCCAGGTGCACCCGGTCGGTTGCACAGCGCTCCAACGATTGCAACACAGCGGATTTCGCGACACTCGCACGCATGGTCACCGTGGGCAGGGCTTCGATCATCGCCTGGTGCGCGGGAAACGGCCCGTCGAGTAGGCGGCACCACATGTCGTCCCGACCGTCGAGCCGGAATCGAACTGCGCCGGCCGCGGCGTCGATGTCGACGACGCCGCCCCGTGCCAGGTCGGACAGACCATCACGGAGGTCGGCCGCACACAGCGTTCCCGACCACCGGGTGCCGCACGGTTCGACGGTCGGTAGCGACCGGGAAGAGAGCCGGTAGCGGTCTGTCGAGGTCAGGGTGACGGCCCCCTCTTCCAGCCGGAGTTCGACAGCGTCCAGGACGGGATGGGCCACGTCACGGGCGGCTGCGGTGAGCACCTGGCCGAGCGCGGCGGCCAGGATCGGTCCACGCACGGTGGCGAGCAGGGTTGTCGACTCCGCGGCGATCGTCATCTTGATCGTCCTGGCCTCGCGCCGAACCCGATCGGCTTCGGCAGCGACGGTTCGCACGTGTTCGTCGATCAGTCCGCCGGCGGTACCCGGCTCTGCGGCGAGGACCGTGCGGATGTCGGCGAGCGACATCCCGTTCTCGCGGAGTCGCCGGAGTGCGATCGCGTGCCGCTCCTGCGACGCGCTGTACTGGCGATATCCGGTCGACGCGTCGACGGCGGCCGGGGTGAGCAACCCCGAGTCGTCGTAGAACCGCAGCGCGGACGCGGTCAAGCCGGTGCGTTGCGCGAACGCGCCGATCGGGACGAGTTCGCTGACTTCGGGAACGGACGGCATATCGCAGATCATCCGGCTTCGACCTACCTGAAGGTCAAGTGGAACCGTGTCGGCGTCCGTTCGGGTCAGATGAGACCGAGTGCGAGCATGGCGTCGGCCACGCGAGTGAACGCCGCGATGTTGGCGCCGGTCGCGTAGTTGCCCGGTGCCCCGTATTCGTCTGCCGTGTGCAGGCAGTGGTCATGGATGGCCGTCATGATCTCCGACAATCGGTCCTCGGTGTGCGCGAACGTCCACGAATCCCGAGAAGCGTTCTGCTGCATCTCGAGTGCGCTGGTGGCGACGCCGCCCGCGTTCGCGGCCTTACCCGGGGCGAAGCCGACGCCGGCGTCTGCGAAGATGCGCACCGCCTCGGGGGTGCTGGGCATGTTCGCGCCCTCGGCGACGATGCGACATCCGTTCTTCGCCAGTTGAGTGGCGTCGACCCCGTTCAGTTCGTTCTGCGTCGCGCAGGGGATGGCGATGTCGGTGGGCACACTCCACATCGATCCGGTGTCGACGTGACGGGCGGACCCGCGGCGGGCGTCGGCGTAATCCGAGATACGGCCGCGCCGAACGTTTTTGATCTCCTTGAGCAGTTCGAGGTCGATACCGGCATCATCGACGACGTAGCCCCCGGAGTCCGAGCACGCGATCACGCGACCGCCGAGTTGTTGCACCTTCTCGATGGCGTAGATCGCCACATTGCCCGAGCCCGAGACCACCACGGTCTTGCCGTCGAGATCATCACCGGCCGCGGCGAGCATCTCGCGGACGAAGAACACCACGCCGTACCCGGTCGCCTCGGTGCGGACCTGCGACCCACCCCAGGCGAGTCCCTTGCCGGTGAGCACGCCGGACTCGTAACGGTTGGTGATGCGCTTGTACTGGCCGAAGAGATAACCGATCTCGCGACCGCCGACGCCGGTGTCACCCGCGGGTACATCGGTGTACTCGCCGATGTGGCGGTAGAGCTCGGTCATGAACGACTGGCAGAACCGCATGATCTCCGCGTCGGAGCGTCCCTTGGGATCGAAGTCGGCGCCGCCTTTGCCGCCGCCGATCGGGAGCCCGGTCAGTGCGTTCTTGAAGATCTGCTCGAACCCGAGGAACTTGACCACGCCCAGGTAGACGCTGGGGTGGAATCGAAGGCCGCCCTTGTAGGGGCCGAGTGCGGAATTGAACTCGACCCGGAACCCGCGGTTGATCTGCACCTGTCCCTGGTCGTCGACCCACGGCACTCGGAAGATGATCTGGCGCTCGGGCTCCGTCAGTCTCTTGATGATCCCGGCGTCCGCGTAGTGGGGATGTTTCGCCAAGACCGGACCCAGACTGTCGAAGACCTCCCGGACGGCCTGGTGGAACTCGGCCTCCCCAGGGTTCCGCGCAACAACCTGCGCGTACAGATCGCTGATCTTCTCGTCGAGCACGATGGCGACCACTTCCTTCTCCGTAGGTGTGGGACGGCGACGTGCCCAGGTGAGCACGCCGCCACCCGCACCCTATCGAGTGACAGGAATTCGACCGCAGACCGGTCCGTCGGACGACGACCGCGGTGTGTCCGCAGTGAGGTGGTCGGCCCCGCTCACCTGCGGAGCAGTCCGGTCGGGCACCGCTATGCGCGGATCACGCGCGGGCCAGAACAGGTCGTCGCACCTGGAGCGACGGATGTCGGGTCACGATCTCATGCCTGGACGTCGGATCGGCACCAGTGGTGAGCGTCAGGATCCAAGGCACCGACTCGGTGTCGTCGGACACCCACGGATCCAGTTCGAGGTGGGCCAGGATGTCGCGTGACAGGCTCTCGAGTCTCGCGACGGTCAGTCGTCCGGACGAGTCCGCGAAACCGCAGCACACATCCCGCCCCTCCGGTACCCCGAACACGTCCACGTCGTTCTCGCGGTGCCATTGCCGTCGGAGGAGCAACGACTCCGACTCCTCGACGACAACCGAACACCTGGCGGGGTGAGAAAAGGCGTCGTGCGCGCGAGTCGACGCTTGCTCGACGAATTCTCTGACCCGACCGGGGGAGCCACACACGCGTATTCGGCACTCCATCACAACCGCTTTCACGGCTACCCTTCCTTTCGCTGCTACCGGCCATCTGCGACCGGTGCCATGGACTCTAGCCCAGAAAAAAATAAAAGCCAGTCCGGCGCATTTTGCAGGCCCACAGTAAATGAAACGTACTGTGTGACAACGTATGAAGTCGGCAAGTCGGCATCAGATCGGACGGGCTGGACTTCTGCCATTTCTGGGCTATGGTCACGAAGGAGAGCGGGAGCGACCCGTTGTAGACCACGACCGATTCGAGGAGAAATGGCGGAAAAGAATTCGAGCTCGAAAAAACGGCGGCAAGAACTCAAGGAACGTCGTGAGCGAAAACGGGCACTCGAGGATGTCTCGTTGATTCGGAAGAGGAAAAGCGCGCGTTGACGCCGACGCTCGCGTCAGCCCGCGCTTTTCAGTGCCCGGACGATCGTGGGCCAGGCTCGGTGCAGATCCTGGTTCCAGTAACCCCACGAGTGGAGACCGGCACGGAAGTCGTAGGTGATGTCGACCCCGGCTCGGTCTGCGCGACGCTTGAAGCTCTCGGTGCATCGGGCGACGATGCCCTCGAGCACGCCTCCGACGGGTGAGGCCAGCCCGGCCAGCCCTAGGGCCGGGTCGGGCAGACCGTTGCCGACCGCTACATACACGTGCTTACCGCGTAGCGCGGACACGTGACCGGCGGGATTGTGGGCATCCCAGTTGTCGTGATCGAGCGGGCCCCACATGTTCTCCGGGTTCCCGCCTCTCGTCGTGACCGATGTGGCGGTCGCCTGCCGGAACTCCGGCGACCCTTGATCGAGGCACCCGCTGAAGGCGACCACGCCCCGGTAGAGATCTGGGTTGCGGACCGCGATGGACATCGCGCCCAGCGCCCCCATCGACAGCCCGCCGATCACGTTCCGTCCGTTGCCCCGGAAGCGTCCGTCGACCAGCGGAGGGAGTTCCTCGGTCAGGAAGGTCTCCCACATGTTCCGCCCCAGGACGGGATCGATTCGGCGCCAGTCGGTGTAGTACGAACCCGTACCCCCAATGGGCAGAACCACGTTGACCTTCTTGTCGGCGACGAAGCGCGCGATGTCGGTCTGGAAGGTCCACCCGCTCTGCGTGTAGCTGGTGTAGACCCCACCGTCGATCCCGTCGAGGAGGTACACGGTCGGCCGTGGGCCGGTCCGCTCGCGGGGGGCGAGCACGCTCACCCGAACGGGCCGCTTCATGGTGGCGGAATACACGGTCATCGTCGTGCGTGTCGCCGTCTCCGAGGTCACCGCAAGGATCCGCGCCGAGTCGCCGAGCCTCGGTGGCGTCGCCTCCGCCGGCTGCCCCGTCGAGACGCTCGCGACGACCGCGATCAGAAATGCACAACCGAGCCCTGCGGCTCGCTGCCAGCGTGACACTCTTCGTTCCCCCTAGGACACTGCCGTCACGACCGGCGACCCACCCCCAGGTCGACGTCCGGCATTCGCCGCGTGTCGGTCGATCACGGGTCCGGACACGGACCGCGGACCCATTAGAGCAGGTCTGGGGCCGCCGTGTGACCGAAGCGCGCCGACGACCGAGGTTTTGCGTACAGGGACCCGGGTACCCGAATGATCCCGGGCTGTGGACAGTCGGGATTCACACGACAGAGGAAGGTAGGTGCTCTGATGGGCACATATGTCACCGCGAATCCGACCACCGGTACGACCGAACGGGAATTTCCCGGACTGAAGGACGACGAGGTGGCCGGCGTGGCCGAACGGTCACTCGCGGCATACCAGGAGTGGCGAGCGACCGAGGCATCCGAACGGGCCGCAATTCTCTCCCGGACCGCTGACGAGTACGAGAGGCGAGCCGATGAGCTCGCGGCCGTCATCACGACCGAGATGGGCAAACCCGCCAAGGAGGCGGCGGGAGAGGTCCAGCTGGCCGCGGACATCTATCGCTGGTACGCCGAGCACGGACCGGATCTGCTCGAGACCGAGGCCCTCGACCCGCAGGGCGCGGACGCGTCGATCGTGCAGGTCGCGCCGATCGGACCACTGGTGGGCGTGATGCCGTGGAACTACCCCTACTACCAGGTCGCACGTTTCGTCGCGCCGAACCTGTTGGCCGGCAACACCGTCATTCTCAAGCATGCGTCGATCTGCGCGGCGTCGTCGGCGCTGATGGCTGAGATCCTGCACGACGCGGGTGTCCCTGCCGACGCGTACATCAACGTGTACGCGAGCAGTGATCAGATCGCAGACCTGCTCGCGCACAACGCGATACGCGGTGTATCGCTCACCGGCAGTGAGAAAGCGGGTGCAGCCGTGGCAAAGGTTGCCGCGGAGAACCTGAAGAAGTCCGTGCTCGAGCTCGGCGGTTCGGACCCGTTCATCCTGCTCGACTCCGCCGACATGGAACGCACGACGAAGATCGCGGCGGGCGCACGGCTGTCGAACGCGGGCCAGGCGTGCAACTCGCCGAAACGGTTCATCGTTCTCGACGAGTTGTACGACGACTTCGTCGATGGTGTGGTCAAGCAGTTCGAGTCGACGGTGGTCGGTGATCCGTCCGACGATTCCACTCAGATGGGTCCGCTGTCGTCCCTGTCGGCGCGCGACACCGTGGCCGAACAGGTCGAGACCGCGGTGAAACAGGGCGCCACCCTGCGGACGGGTGGGAAGCCGCTGGAGCGCGACGGAGCCTTCTTCGAACCCACTGTGCTGACGGACATCACCCCGGACATGGACGCCTACTCCGAGGAGATCTTCGGGCCGGTCGCGATGGTCTACAAGGTGTCCTCCCCGGAGGACGCCGTGGCGCTCGCCAACGATGTCGAGTTCGGATTGAGCGGCTCGGTGTGGAGCGGTGACATCGGCAAGGCCGAGGAGGTCGCCGATCAGCTGGAAGTCGGCATGGCGTATGTCAACGAACACGGCACCACGCTGCCCGGCCTTCCGTTCGGCGGGGTGAAACGGTCCGGCTATGGTCGCGAACTCGGGCGTTGGGGCATGGGCGAGTTCGTCAACACCAAGCTGCGTCGCACCGCGTCCGAGTAGCCGGACGATCGGCGATGGCCGGACGGGCCGATGCGGAAAGCGTCGGCCCGTCCCGCTGTCCGGCTCGTGATCCGACGGCCGGCCGTCCGACGTGTCAGCCGTTGGTCTGACGCGCCCGGTCGACCGCGACGGCCACCCCGTGATGCCACGGCACTCCGTGCCCGGGAAGCAGAGACTTCGCGTCCGTCGCTGCCAGCGCGTCGAGCGACGCCCGATTGCGATCGAGGTCGGCGGTTGCGGAGCCGGCGATCATGCGCGGGCCGGTCGCCGCGGTGTACGGATCGAGGGTGACGAGCGCGTCGCCGGCGATGACCGCGTCGCGTAACGGAAAGTGCAGCGACACATGGCCGTAGGTGTGACCGGGAGTCGGCACCACCTGCGCGCCACCGGGGAGCAGGGCATCATCGCCGAAAGGCGTCACATCCAGGTGATCGACGCCGCGCACCGTGAACGCAGCGGCCGCCGCCATGCGTCCGAGCAGGCGTAGCGAACGCGGATGACGAAGGGGCACTCCGAATCTGGTCGCGTTCTGATGCGCGTAGCGGTAGGGATGGGACGCCAGCCACGCATCGTCGCGATGGACGTGGACCGGGATCCGCCACTCGCGCGCCAGGCGGCGCGCGGTGCCAACGTGATCGAAATGACCATGCGTGATGATCAGGTCAGACACGGCATCGGTGTCACGGCCGAGTTCCCGGATGGCCTTGAGGAGTGGTTCGTACGAGCGGGGGAGTCCACAGTCGACGAGGATCAGCCGGTCCTGGTCCTCGATCAGGTACTGATTCGTGTAGGCGTACTCGAGCCAGTGGATGCCGGGGACGACGTCACGATGGAAGGTCATGACGAGACGCGTACCCAGTGGTCGCGGCAGCAAACCGGGGGCGACGGTCGAAGTTTGGACAAGACCGGGGGTTTCTGTAATCACCCCGGCCTCTGGCTCGACATGCGGGTTACAGCACCGCAGGAGCGTGACTGCGACCGTATCAGGAACACCCCGGTGAACGCGAATCACCGATCGCCGACCTGATGTCAATCGTCGATGAAGACCTGGCAGCACAGGTCATTGCGGGCACGTTGGTCGTCGAGCACCAACTCGCGTACCCGAACGGGGAGATGTTCTCGCTGCCAAGCGCATTCGCGTCTACCCGCGTCGACCCCGTGTGCGGACCGGACCGCCTTGATCGCGTACGCCGCGGCACCCAGGTCGTGCGATGCGAGGTGGGCGGTCACCGCCGCTTGCCCGGCGGCGTAGGCGGCGAACCGCGGTGCGCCACGTAGATCGCGGGCGGCACCCATGGCGTGTCCGCCGGCGGCGCGCGACTCCATCATCGCCAGCTCGCCCCGGGTCTACGCGCGGACCGCCGCGATGGCCTCCCTGGGGCGAGGGTCATCCGGCCGTGCCGACTCGAACAAGGGCAGAACGTGCTCCGCACACCGTGCCGCCCAGAGCGCCAGCAAGTGGTGATCGGCGTCGGTGAGCGTCCCGCCACGACGGATGGTGACCAAGCGGGGGTCGAACACTGTGGGGCGGATCATCGCGACCTCTCTGCCGGCGCGGACTCAGCGGCGGCGCCGGGCGATTCGCACCTCGACGTCCTCGGGCGTGAGAACCCCGGTGGGTTCGGCGACGACGCCCACGCGTACGGGCGCCTGCGCTCGGTCGGTGACGGTGAGCGGCGGGCCGTCGGGCTGCAGATGGTCGTTGCCCCACTGCATCAACGACATCACCACGGGAAACAGATCGCGGCCCATGTCGGTGAGCTGATACTCGAACCGTTCGCGCTGTCCGGCGTCGCGGTAGGGGACCTTGGTGAAGATCCCGGCCTCGGTGAGTTCGCGCAGGCGGGCCGACGCGACCGCGTCGCTGATCCCGACCCGCCGGCTGAACTGATCGAACCTGGTGGCGCCGTAGAAGGCCTCCCGCAGGATGAGGATCGCCGACCGGGTGCCCACCAGGTCGATCGCCTTCGCGATCGAGCAGTTGCTCGCCTCCCAGCTGTCGCGTTCGGCCAGCGGGCCCTTCAGGTGCATCATGCCCCCAGCCTACCCTGACTTGACAAGACCATAGCCAGAGCGTAGACCTGACTTTGGCAGACAAAAGTCAGCCATCATCCGGATCGGGTTGCGTTCCGATCCGCACACTGACGGAGGATCAGTCATGAGATCTGCGGTCATCGTCGACGCTGTTCGCACACCCATCGGCAAGGGCAAGCCCACCGGCGCCCTCCATGACGTTCATCCCGTCGACCTCCTCGCGCACAGCCTCCGAGCAGTCGTGGACCGTTCGGGTGTCGATCCCGAACTCGTCGACGACGTGATCACCGGTGTCGTCAGTCAGGTGGGGGAGCAGAGTTTCAACATCGCGCGGCGCGCGCTCCTGGCCGCCGGCTACCCCGAATCCGTGCCGGGGGTCTCCGTCGACCGCCAATGCGGAAGCGGGCAACAGGCCATCGCGTTCGCCGCGCAGGGCATCATCGCGGGCACGTACGACATCGCGGTCGCCGCGGGTGTCGAATCGATGTCCCGTATCCCGATGGGCTCGGCCGTTGCCGGTACCGCCGATCTCAACGGACGGGCGTTCGGCGATCGATACCCGCAGGGCCTCGTGGGTCAGGGGATCTCGGCGGAACTGATCGCCGCCCGCTGGGACATCTCGCGACGCGAGATCGACGAATTCTCCTTGCGGTCACACGATCTCGCCGCCACCGCCACCAAGAACGGACTCTTCGACGACGAACTCGCGCCCATCGCGGGGCTGACGTCAGACGAGGGAATTCGTCTCGGGGGCAACCTCGACGACCTCGCCCGGCTGCGACCGGCCTACTACGACGAGGCGATCGCGCGTCGGTTCCCCGAGATCGACTGGCGGATCACCGCGGCGAGTGCGAGTCAGATCAGCGACGGGTCGTCGGCGGTGCTGCTGATGAGCGAGGAGAAGGCCGTCGAACTCGGTTTGCGTCCGCGCGCACGGGTGCACACCATCGCGGTCGCCGGCGACGACCCACTCCTGATGCTCACCGGCATCATCCCGGCAACGCGGAAGGCACTGTCACGCAGTGGTTTGCGTGTCGAGGACATCGACCTGTTCGAGGTGAACGAGGCGTTCGCGCCGGTGGTCCTGGCGTGGTCGCGGGAGTTCGGGGTGGACGTGGATCGAGTCAACGTCAACGGCGGTGCGATCGCGCTCGGCCACCCGCTTGGTGCCAGCGGTGCCCGCCTCGCGACCACGGGACTCAACGCGCTGGAACAGCGCGGCGGTCGTTACCTCCTGCAAACGATGTGTGAGGCAGGCGGATTGGCCAACGCGACGATCTACGAGCGACTCAGCTGAGCCGTCGGCGGTCCGGGCGGGCGTGCTCGTCGTCCATTCGGCGTATCTCGGTCGCACACGTTGCGTCCGCCCGGTACCGTGATTGCGCATACCCGCTGTTCGGGGCGGGGCCGATGACTGCGGGGACCTCATGAACCCAACCGACCCGAATGCAGCAGCGCTCGTCGCGACGCGGGAGGCCACCGTTCTGGCGCATCTCGAGGCCGAGAATCGGCACGACGTCGCTGCCACGCTGGCGACGTTCAAAGACGGCGCGGCACGTACCGAGTTGCCTGGTGAGATCGCCGATGGCCACGACGCGGTATCGGCCTCATATCACGAACTGTTCACCGCATTGCTGGACATGCATTTCGATGTCGATCCCGAGACGCTGTGCCATCACGACGATCGAGTCATCTGTGAGACGCGAGTTCGCGGAACACATCTGGGCCCATACCGCGGACTTGCCCCGACGGGTCGGTCTCTCGACCTGCCCATCGTCGCGGTGTTCACCTTCGCGGGCTCAGATCTGGTTGCGGAGCGCGCCTACTTCGACCGTCTGGAAATGTTCATGCAGCTCGGGGTCGCGCGGGATCCGAACACCCTCGTCGGCCGGATCGCCACGCTGCTCAATCACCCGATCACGGTCATCGGTGCTGCTGTCCGACGCCGAACCAACCGGTCCGCCGCGTCGGCTTAAGCCCGCTGTGGATCACACGCCTAATCGGCGCCTGACCACA
The DNA here is from genome assembly GCF_042668985.1 of Gordonia sp. NPDC057258. Taxonomy (NCBI): domain Bacteria; kingdom Bacillati; phylum Actinomycetota; class Actinomycetes; order Mycobacteriales; family Gordoniaceae; genus Gordonia; species Gordonia sp. NPDC057258. Next base: position 21,528 of record NZ_JBHUXZ010000041.1, on the reverse strand, counting down.
TCGATGTCGAACGACGTCGGGTCGAAGGCCGAACCAGGTGTCAGGCCCGCCCACTCGCGTAATTCCAGATGGCGCGGGTGCGTCTCATCGTTGACGGCCTCGATGAAATCCGCCCATCCGGGAACTCCGCCGACATCCTCGAACGGGGCGGTTCCGCCGCCGGCGACGATCGACACCGGCGGTTCGCCGTCATTCATCGGGGTGAATGCCTCGACGACAATGCTCACTTCCCAGCCGTCCCCGAAGTCGTACTCATAGGACACCACGTCGCCGGGCTCGTCGACCAGCTCACCCAGAGTCGAGTCGAAGACGGACTCCGTGTACCTGCCGGCCCGTGCGGTGCCCATCGCCTCGTCTGATAGATACCGGTGCTCGTGGCCGAAGCATGGAGTCGTGAACGCGTAGAGATGCGCATCGTTCCAGGCGAATGCAGCTTGCAGCACTTCGTGGAGTTCGTTCAATGGAACCAACGCGAGTATTCGAATCCGTCGCCAGACTCTGGGTCGGACGCCGGCGAGTTCGGCGCGCACAGTGATCATGGTCGTCGCCTCCCCGCTTTCCGGAATGTGACGTTCCGGAAATCCGTCCCACACAGCGGGTCGCAACCCCTCGGGGACGACGTAGTCACCGTCCTCGTTGAGGACGAGCCACCCGTCCTCGATGATGTGCTCGATGCGAGAATGGGCCCTGGGCATCTCCGGTGAGATCAGCCCGTCATCGCGCAGGGCGGCGAAGCGATCGGCGGCAAACGGCATGATCGTCAGACCGTGGTATACGACGCGCGCGACGATTCCGTCCACAAACTGTGCCATTGCACTCGAATCAGAGGTCAACGCTCTGCCGACGGCCGCAGCCAGCGTGCTGCGTCGCGTCGTCAACGACTCTGATCCACGCCAGGACGCGGCCGCCGGGCCCGGGTAGACATGGGATGGAGTGATTGCGATCAACTGGGCATCCCGGGCGAGCTCCCAGATCTCAGCAAGAACGCGATGATGTTTCATTGCCTTGAGTGCTGCTGCTGGTGGCTCGATCTCCAGCGCATGCAATAGGTCCGGAAGCAGTGCCGGCTTGAGCCATCCACTTGGCGTCACCGGCCGTTTGTGGCCGATCCAGTCCATCAACACATCGAGCCGCTGCAAAACCCGAACCGATTCCAATGCATCGCGCTCGGTGGAGCTGTCGATGTCGTCTACATCGACCTTCAGCCCGCCCATGGAGTCGAGGAGGTATTGCTGGCAAGCCCCCATTACGACATCGGCGCTGATGGCTGCAGTCCACCTGGAAGTGGTGACGAGGAAATCGATGAACAAGCGCAGTGCGAAGACCGCAATGCTTGCCGGTAAGGCGTCGTCCTCTTCCTCTTCCATGTACTCGGCGAAGTCGATTGCCGCATCGACCTCCTCGAGCGACCACTCGGTGGGCCGATGGTCTGGCAACGCGTAGCCGACGGCCAAGTCCAGCGCTCTGACGGCGTCGACGATGGCTGCCTGCTTGTCCGGATCGTCTTCGAACTCCGCGCTGGGCAGCCATCGTTCGAACTCGCGCATGAGCACGTCGATCTCCGAGGTGTCGCGACCGCGGATCGGGATCACATTGCTACTTCGGCGGGCAGCCCGCTTCTTCGCCTTCTCGGCCCGCTTGGCGCCGCGGGATTGCTTGTTTTTCCGGCTCATCGGCGTCGATCGTATCGCGCGCACCGCCGTCATCGGCCAGGTCGAGTGATGGTCCTGCTAGCGCTCGAACGGTCCCGGTTCTGAGGGCCGGGACCGTTCGGCTGTTCGGTATGAAGAGTCCGGACTTTCCGAGTCCTGCCTTGGTCCTGCCTCCACCAACTCGTCGTCCTCCGGGACATCTTCCTTGTTCGCCAGCGCGCTGGGCCACCACACGGGACGGCCGATGTCGTAGACGAGCGCCGGGACGAGCAGGGTCCGGACGATCAACGCGTCGAGGAGGACGCCGAAGGCGACGATGAACGCAATCTGCGCCAGGAAGATCAGCGGGATGACCGCCAGGGCGGAGAACGTCGCCGCGAGGACCACGCCGGCCGAGGTGATGACTCCGCCGGTGACCGTGAGCCCACGGAGAACACCTCGGCGCGTACCGATCTGCAGTGCTTCCTCGCGGACGCGGGTCATCAGGAAGATGTTGTAGTCGATGCCCAGCGCGACCAAGAAGACGAACGCGAACAGCGGCACGACCGGGTCTGCGCCGGGGAATCCGAGGATGTGGTTGAACACGATCGACGAAATTCCCAGAGTGGCCGCGAAACTCAGGATGACGGTGGCCATCAGGAGAATCGGGGCGACGATCGCCCGGAGCAGCGCGCACAGGATGAGCAGCACGACGATGCTGACGATCGGGATGATCAGGTTCCGGTCGTGGATGGCCGTCGTCTTGGTGTCGAGGTCGACCGCCGTCGGACCACCCACGAGCGCGTCGGCGCCGTTGACGTTCCCCACCGCGTCGCGAAGACGCTCGATGGTCTCCTCGGCGGCCAGGGAATCGGCCGGATCGGTCAGGGTCGCCTGCAGAGCGACTCGTCCGTCGACGGTCTTGGGGGCGCCGCCCGGATCGGTGACCGGGACGACCTCGGCGACGCCGTCGACCTTCGTCGCCGTGTTCTGCACCTGCTGCAGCGATGCGGCGTCGGCGATGATGACCGCGGGTGAACCGTCCCCGGCGTCGAAGTGGGCGGTGAGGACGTCTTGGCCCTCCTGCGACTCCACTGCTACGAGGAAGGTGTCGGACTGCGCGACCCCGTCGGCCTTGAACTGGGGGAGGAACAGCGCGAAGAGCACGAGGAGCAACGTCGTGGCCACCCAGAAGCGGCGGGGGTGCCGTCCGATCCGGTTCGCCAGGGCGCCCCAGAAGCGATGATTGCTGCTGTCCTCACGTTGCGCCGACGCCGGGTCGACGACCGGTCGCTTCGGCCAGAAAGCACTGCGTCCGAGCAGGGTCAGCGCCGCAGGGAGGAACGTCATCGACGCCAGGAACGATGCCGCGATGCCGATCGCGGCAACGGGGCCGAGACCGCGGTTGGAGTTCAGATCCGACAGCAGGAGGCACAGCACACCGGCGATGACCGTGCCGGCGGAGGCGGCGACCGGTTCGAGGGTCGCGCGCCACGCGGCCCGCATGGCGTCGTACTTGTCGGCGGTGAGTCGCAGTTCTTCTCGATAGCGGGACACCAGGAGCAGGGCGTAGTCCGTCGCCGCACCGAACACGAGGATGAAGAGGATGCCCTGGCTCTGGCCGTTGAGGGTGAGCACGTCGTTCGACGCGAGCACGTAGACCAGCAGGCTGGCGAGCCCCAGCGCGAACACGGCGGACACGATCACGACGAACGGGAGGATCGGACTGCGGTACACCACGATGAGGATCAGGATGACGACCGCGCCGGCAACCAGTAGCAACAAGCCGTCGATCCCGCCGAACGCCTCAGTGAGGTCGCCCGCGATGCCCGCGGGTCCGGTCACATACACCGACAGTCCCTCGGGCGGGCCGTTCGCGAGTTCTGCACGCAGAGCCTCGATGCTTTCCGAGATCTCCCCGGAGGAGTCGACGGGCACGATCATCTGGATCGCCTGACCATCCTGCGAGCGGATCGGCGGAGACGTTCGCTCGGAGATCCCGTCCGAGCCGGCGACCTTGCCCACCGCCTCGGACACGAACGCGAGGTCGGCCTCGGTGATGCCGCTCGTACGTTCGGCCACCACGACGGCCGGGATCTCGGAGGAGTCCACGAAGTCGGCTTCCAGGCGGGAGACCTCGGTGGCTTCGGCGGACGCGGGCAGGAACGACGTGTTGTCGTTCGCCTGTACGTCACCGAGTTTTCCGGCGAACGGTCCGCCGACAGAACCCAGGGCCAGCCATCCGATAACCAAGAGGGCTGGCAGAATCCATCGCAAGCGACTGACTCGTCGAGCAGAGGTGGGTGGGTTCACGGGCTTCCGTTCGTCGGTTGCGGGTGGAGTGCGTGAGCACCATGATGTTCAGCAGGCTGAACAATTGCAAGTCTGCGCGGTGTGACGTAGAGAATCGGCAGGAAAAGGTGAACGACGGGAACGACGGGATGGACGGGTGGCCGACCGGTCGGCTGCTGTCGGTGGCGGCACGGCTCGTCGAGCACGCCTGGGAGGCGGTACTGCGGGAGTACGACATCTCGAGCGCCGGACTCGTCGTCCTCCATGTGGTGAGCACGGGACCGGCCACCCAGCGCGAGGTCGCCAAGAAGGCCCGGGTGACCGATCAAACTGCGAGCCGCACCATCGAGCGACTGGAACGGATGGGTTACGTGCGGCGTCAGGTCGATCCCGACGACGAGCGGCGAAAGCATGTGAGCGCGACTCCGGCCGGTGCCGAGGTCTACCGCGCATTGCTCGAACGGGAGCGAACCGACCCGGCGCTGATCGCGTCCATCGGCGCGTCAGAACCGGAACTCCGTCGATTGTTGCTCGAACTGATTCGCGTGCAACAGGATCGGAGCTCGGGGCCGTCATAGCGTCGCGTCGGTTGCTCAACCCGCGTCGCGGGCTGCTTCGAGTCCGGCGACGAGCGCGTCGACCTTCGCCCGGTTATCCGCCGACGTCATCAGCCCGACGAACGGCGGGCGCGAGAAGGTGAGGGTCACCTGGAGGAGCTGTTCGCGTTCACCGCCGAACAGCTTCTTCCGTCGGTCGGTCTCGGTGACCTCCGCGGAGACGAACGATGCCGCCGGTAACCGGGTCTTGGACGTGCCGCCGCGGAGTTTCTCGAACCACTCGCCATCGAGCACGACCGTTTCATTCGACAGACCATGGATCTCGAGCACGTGCTACCCCTCGCCCTGCGGATTGTGTCGTGATCACGATATCCGCCGCGAACGTCGATGCCGGGGTTTGCGGCAGATCACAACACCGTTGCCCTTCGACGTCGGCGCGCACTACTGTGCCGATCGTGCATACACCGACCTGCTGGGCCAGCACTCGTTCGGCGACCCGTGGCTGAGGTGAGACTTCGGCAGGCCGACGAAGCCGACACGGACCACCTTGTGGCCGTGTGGCGTTCGGCGGTCGAGGCTACGCACCATTTCCTGACTCCCGCTGACATCGACGGCTTCGCGGATCGGCTCGCACGTGACTTCTTTCCGGCGGTCGAGTTGGTCGTCGCGGAGGCTGACGGAGTGGTCGTCGGCTTCAGCGGAACCGCAGGGAATCGGCTCGAGATGCTGTTCGTCGATCCGGCCGCCCACGGGCGGGGCATCGGCACGGTGCTTCTCGATCACGCGGTCACGCACGGCGGCGTCGACGAACTCGACGTCAACGAACAGAACCCGGACGCCGTGGAGTTCTATCGGCGCAGAGGGTTCGAGCAGGTGGGCCGCTCACCGGTGGATTCCGACGGCCGGCCGTTTCCGTTGCTGCACTTTCGGCGCGCCGCGGTCCCGTGAGACGTAGTTTCACGCCGCGGTGCCGGGCAAATCGCGGGTGCAGAACTTGTTCACCGTCACCACTGCCATTCGAGGTCTCTAGAAGTCTCGCGTACGAGTGTCGGCTCACGTTCGGATGTGTCGAACTGCGACTGCTGCCCTACGCAGCTGATAACGCGCCGAAGACAAACGGGGACGGGAGAGTTCGAGTCCGGCATCGTCGGCGATGTGCTCGACCACCTGGTCGACACTGCGTTCGTCTGCTGGCACATGGCTTGCGAATCGGTCCTCGCCAAGCCGGGCGACGCACCTTCCAGTCTGTTTCATCGCCCAGGTCTCATCGGCGCCGAGGATGGGGCCGAGACGGTGAGCAAGGCGGGCTCTGAGACGTCGATGGATCACTTCTACGGAAGCGGTCAGGGTGTAGTGCCTGACATCGACGCCATGCTCTATGAGTCCACCGACGATCTCGTCGAAGTACTCAGCGTCGACGAGCGTCATGGGAACTATCACCGGACAGTCGCTTGATTGTTCGGCATCCAAGAGGGTTTGGGTGACGCCCGTGCGCCACTGCGGTAGGTCCTGAAAATCGTCGCGCCGGGCGGGCGGCAGCATCTTGTGCATCGCGAATCCGAGGAGTTCGGGATCGGCCACGTGCGACGCAGTCAGCCGGCGGTGAAGCTCGTGAGCGGTCTGTGTCTTACCGACGCCGAAGGCGCCGTTGATCCAGATCAACATGACGTGACGTTACCGACAGGTGGGCAGCGCTTCCGGTGAAGCGGTCAGGGGCGATGTCGGTCCGCCGGTCAGGATTCGTGCCTCCGGTCTTTCTTGGTCTGACGTCGCGCACCGGCGGCGATGGTCGAGGCCTCGTACTTCTTTCGACCGGGTGATTCGCGGGTGTCGTCGGTCCGGATTCGTCCCGACGACGCCACTTTGCCCTTGCCCTTGTCCTTGCCTCTGCCCTTGCCGGTGTCCTTTTCGGATGTCGGGCTGTCGGTACGCGCCCGGGCCAGTCGCTCGGCCTTCAATTCGAGAGCGGCGTCTCGAGAAACCCTGGCCAGTCGACGGCTCACGCGGCTCAAGGCGTCCTCGAAGACCTCGGCTTTCAGCGGCGTTCCGGGCATTTGCTGCTTTCGCGCTCCCACGGCCGCCTTTGGTCTTGACTTTCTCAGCACCCGCACGGCGGTAGAGGGTGACGTGCTTGTTCCGTGCGCGCCGGATTCGCGAGTGCAGATCGATCAGTCCGTCCTCGTCGAGGCCGGCCATCTGTGATTTCTTGGTCTCGCGGACGAGTACATATTCGCTTTCGGACAGGGAATTCAGGGTCTTTTTCATGCCGGTCCTCGCTCGTCATGCCGTCACGTTGCAGTCCTGATGTTAGGTGCCGGCGCGCGCTCGAACTTCGGTTCTGTCCGATTCGGGTCAGATGAACCGGCTCAGGTGTCAGAGGGGGCCGGCGGCGAACCCATCGGCCGGTCGTAGGCTTTCTCGACCTCCGGACGAAGTCGTGCGTCCTCTTCGGCCTTGCGGGCGGCAGTCGTCCACATCTGGGTGACCATGGGCAGGTAATAGGTTGCCGGGGCGCCGAGAATGTAGGTGGCGTTGCCTTCGACGAACGTCTTGTTGGCCGGATCGTCGAGCCCGATCATGCTGTAGTCGTTGTGTACCGGGCGGCCTTCACCACGTCCGCCGACCGAATTCGACGCACTGTGGTTTCGTCGGGCGGCGTCGTTCATGAGGTCGCGGTTGGGTGCATCGGCCCAGTAATCGTATTGTCGCGCAACTATCTTGACGGTGTATCGGGTGTCATCGGGAAAGTTGTTGCCGCCGTAGTCCGCGCGGCATCCTCCCTGGTTGGCGCAACCGTTGTATTTCGATTCGAGATCACCGGTCAGGACGAACGTCACTGTGGCAGGGTCGATGTCGCTGGTGGGACCGTAGGTGCGCAGCCAATCATCCTGAACTTGCGCGCCTTGACTGTGTCCGACGACGATCTTCCGCCCGGGGATCTCGTGCAGCATCTCGTTCAACTTGTCGCGTCCGCGGTGGGTGTTCGTCGCGCCGGGGAAGTTGTTGTACGGCACGTTCACCACTCGATTGGGTGGTGCGAACAGCTCACCGCGCAGCCAGTTCATCGGAAGCGAGCGGAAGGCCGGGTCCAGTGTCAGCACTGTCGCCCCACCCGGGCCCGGCGCTGCACCTGCGACATTCGGTGTCCATTGCCCGATTCCGATTGCCACAATGAGCACCAGGACTATTCGCAGATATTGCTTCATTCTTAGCCGCCTCAGAGGTCTGACGAATGTCTATCACATCGCAAATCTCATTGGGTGGATCCGAGGAAAAGGGACGGCGGTCCGCCGATACAATTTCAGTGTTGTTTGTCGATCTGTGTCGCGAAGCGACCCTGGGATCACACCGAATCGGGTGCGTAGAACTTCGCGGTGGCCGCAGCCGCGGCGGCGACCTGCGCGGGTTCACCTCCGGCCGCGAGGTGTGCCTCTCCCCAGGCCGCCGCGCTACGGCGGATGAACTCACGTCCGTCTGGAGACTTCTCGATTGCTTCGTGGTCAGCGGTTTCGCCATCGACGAGCAGCCGGGTCAGACCGAGGAGCAATAGATCCCAACCGACCCCGCCGGCACCGGGTCCGTACGTCGGGAACAAGGGTTCTCCGACGAATGCCGCATGGATGAGCTCCAACTCGGTGTCCCCTGCCTGGCCGGGGGAGAGGCGCACCCGCACTTCACTGGTTCCAGGCCACTCGTCGGCGTCGGGACCGTAGAGCCAGGTCACCGTGAGGAGGTGCGGGGGGAGTGGACCAGCCATTCGTCGACGTCTCGCAATGGACCGGGTGGTCGACCCACTAGTCGCCGCCACCCGAGCTTCCGCCAGAGGAATCGGAGCCGCCGTCGCCTGACCATCCGCCATCGAAACCGAACCAACTCGAGGACGAGTCGGAGCTTCCCGTATGACGACTGTGCGGCGGCCGGGACGGAGCCCCCGCTGGCCTCTCGGCCCCTCGGCCTTGCACGTGCCTGTTCGCCCCGAAGTCCCGTATTGCGATCGGGAGCACCAGGGCGAGCACGAAGAGCAAGGCGGCTACGACGACGATCAGCCAATCCGGCGCCCCGAGTAACGCGGTGACGATGGTGGTTCCGATCGCGACGAACATCAAGACCGTTCCGAGCGTGATGCGCGGCAATGCTCCTCCTTGATAGCGACGTCGAGGTCGTGTCCGACTGCCGTCTCCGCGACAGGTTACGCAGGTGTTCGTCGGTGTCTCCGTCGAAACTTCACAGGGCCGACGGCTCATCGGCACGTTCGAGTTGACGCGTCCGGGATCATTGGCGACATGGAAACCAAATACGAGGCTTGGCCCGCACTACCGGTGGAGTCGTGGGTCGACACAAGGGACACCGTCCAGTTGTGGACCCAGATCGTCGGCAAGACGCGTCTCGCTCTCGGACCCGAGGTCAACCACTGGTGGGGCGTACCGCTGTATGTGGACGCGCGTGGCCTGACCACGTCCCTGATGGCCGTCGGAGACCGCGGCCTCGAGATCCGCTTCGACTTTCTGGACCACCAGCTGCTCTTCCTCGTCACCGATGGCAGCACCCGTCAGATGAAGCTGGAACCGCGGACGGTCGCCGATTTCTACGCGGAGTACACCGCTCACCTCGCCGACCTCGGCTTCGACATCGCCATCGTCGGTACCCCCGTCGAACTGCCTGATGCGACCCCGTTCGCCGAGGACACCGCCCACTCGTCGTACGACGCCGACGCCGTGTCTCGGTTCTGGCGGTCTCTCGTCAGTGCGCACCGCGTGCTGTCGGAGTTCCGCGGCCGCTTCCGCGGCAAGTCGTCACCGGTCCACTTCTTTTGGGGCGCTTTCGATCTGGCCGTCACACGGTTCTCGGGACGCAGTGCACCCCAGCATCCGGGTGGGGTGCCGAATTGCCCCGACTGGGTGATGCACGAGGCCTACAGCGACGAGGTGTCGAGCGCGGGCTACTGGCCGGGTGGCGCCGAGGAGGGGGCCTTCTACGCCTACGCCTACCCACATCCCGAGGGCTACGACACGCACCCGGCGGTCGAGGCTCCGGCGCGGTGGGATGCCGCACTGGGCGAGTACATCCTGCCGTATCAGCTTGTACGCCAATCGCCGGACCCGGACGCCGTGGTCCTGAAGTTCCTCGAGCAGACTCATCGAGCGGCGGCGGAGACGGCGGGCTGGGACTAGACGCGAGCCGGCGGCGGACGTTTCCGACGTCCAGACGTCGAGGTCTGTTCATCGTTCGTCCTGGCCGGTTGCAATCTCGCTCAGCGGCGCCGCTCGCCACCTAACCCCCGAGCCTATCCGGCGAGCAGAGCGTCCAGCGCTTCGAACGCCGCGCGCCAGCCGGCGGCCGCGTACTCGTACTGCTCGTCGGTGAGGTTGCCACCGGTTTGGCTGAAACGGATCTCGGTGCCGTTGTCGACTGCCATGAAGTCAGCGGTGAGGAGTTCACGTTCATCACCCGGCTCGTCGGTCATCGTCAGTACGAGTCTGTTCGGTCGGCTGACCTCGACGTACTCACCGCGCCAATGGACTTCGGGGAAATCGCCCCCAACGATCATTGTTGCTGCCCAGGTGCCCCCGGGTCGGGCGTCGAGCGATACCGATTCGACGGGGACCTGGTTCGCGCTGCCGCCGAAGAACTCGGCGAACAGAGCCGGCGTCGTCCACGCGTCGAACACGGCGGCGGGAGAAGCGTTCAGTGTGTAGGTGAGGGTTGCCCCGGTTGCGTCCGTCATGGTGTGACTGCCTTCTGGTCGTCGACGTCGGCCGACATCGATGTTTCGCCGCGGACGGCTCGGTCCGCAGGAGGGCAGACCCTCGTTGCTCGCAGAACTCATCGGGCTCACGGCGGGGAGGGTGCGGTTGGGCAGAAGCAGTCGGGCGAGTCCTGATCGGTGCCGATCTACCAATCAGGTCTGCTAGTTTCTCGGCGACGTGCCATTCCAGGCGAAGAGAACCGGTGGGTATCGATTGTGAACGAAGAACCGCGAGCCGGCGGCAAGGCGCCCGCGATGAGGCCGTCCGAGGCGCCGATCGAGGAAGTGCTCGACCGAGCAGTCGGTCCACGTCGGGACGAGGCCGATGAACTGGTCGCCTTGCTCGGTGAGATCTCCGGACACCGGCCCGTCCTCTGGGCCGGCCGCATGATCGGCTTCGGCGAGTACGAGTACCGCTACGCCAGCGGGCATGGCGGTCGGGCGCCGGAACTCGCTTTCGCGCCCGGCCCGAAGAATCACACCATCTACCTGGTCAGCGACTTCGCCACGCAGTGGCCAGATCTCATCGACCGGCTGGGAAAGTGTCGCGTCGCCAAGTCGTGCCTCCACGTCACTCGGCTCCGAGATGTCGATCTCGCAGTGCTGACAACGCTTCTCGAACGATCGTTGGCGCAGACACGCTCGTCCCACGGAGGTTGAGATCACCGCGGGTCCGGTATCCCGCTCAATCGAGATATCCGGTCTCCGGGTTGATGTTCGAGAGGAACTCCCTGATCGACTCGCGGTGGTCGCGAATCGTCGGCAGGGGGAGTGGCAGCGGGGCGGGCGGGAGCCCGTCGTCGCTCTGCCACGCAACTCGCGGCCCGCTGGAGCCGAAGCCGTACCCAGGGTTCGGGCCCGACGTCCACTTGCTTGAATACCCACCGTCGGCACGGACTGTCACTTGAAACAGTTCTCCGTCGACGACCAGATCGACCGGGCAGTCAGCCGGCGCCGGGCGCCAGTCATCGTTCTGTTGCGCAATCATTCGTGGGACGTTAAAGACTCACAGCAGTACTCGCATGGCATTTTCCCGCAAACGGGGGGGCGTGACTCTGAGTGGTGATCAGTGGCCGGGAAAGTAATCCGGCCCGGGGTCATCCGCGGCCGCGGTGGTCGACGCGAGACCGCAGGCGATGCCAGCGCGGCATCAGTTTCCTTAGCGTTCGGTGGGTGGTCACGAGGTCGCGGCGCCGTGCAACCGGGCGGCTTGTCGTCACGAGTTCAGATTGTCGCGCCGCGACTGTCACGGGGTCACCCCGAAGCGGCTCGGAACCGCTTGGTGAAATGCGTTGAGTCGCTGAACCCATGAGCGCGGGCGATCATGGCGTCACGGGCACGGTCGAGGCGGCGTCGGATGACGTGATCCATCAGCCGCCTTTCGGAACTGGGCCAGTCGGCGTACAGCTCCCGGGTCGACACGTTGTGGGCCGCGGCGATCGTCTCGGCCGACAGGCCGGCGTCGGTCAGCTGCTGTGTTGCTTCCCAGGACCCGCGGACACGTTCGCATGCACCTCAGCGATCCGGACTTGTCGCCGGTGTCGATCGCGCGGGCGCACGGCATCACCGTCCGAAAACTGTTCCAGCTCCTCGCCGATGCCGGCACGAGTCTCGAGCAGTGGATCATCACGAGTCGACTCGAGGGCGCGCATGATGACCTCGCGCCGAGACCGCTCATCAACCGGTCGCGGCAATCGCCCGGCGCTGGTGCATCACGAATCCGTCGCACTTCAGTAGACGATCCCGCGCGATGTACGTGATCAGTCCGCGGGCGTGGCGGGTTCTCGCGGCGTCGCGCACACGAGAGCGGATAGGAAACGGCTGACTGAACGAATTGCGACCGGTCTCGGAGAGCTGGCCTCGGAAAACGCGATGTGATGTCACCAGCCGCGTCGCCGGTCAGTCGATTGCACCTCCCGTGCCACCCTACGTTCGTGTCCATTAGCACCGTGCCTGCGGGGAGGTGATTCGATTTCATTCATGAGTCGCGGGTGTCGTCAGGGCGGCGTATCTGAGCAAGACTGCGCCAGAGGAGAAGGGTCGGCATTCCATCAGTTCCAGTCGGGTTGAAGGCTGGTGTGCGTCGAGGACGGGTTTGCCTTTGCAGAGCAAGATCGGGTTGACGATGAGGTGGAACTCATCGACCGCGTTCATCGCATTGAGTGTCGCGATCAAGCTGAGGCTGCCGTAGACGACCACATCGCCGTTGGCGCGATCCTTGATGCGCTGGATCTCGCTGGCGGTCACTTCTGTGACGTGCTGGGTCACCGGCCATGCGGCGATGTCACCGGAACGGGAGGCGACGAACTTGTCGAGCTGGTCGAGGCGACGGGCGTAACGCCGATTGCCGTCGTCGGCGTCGATCGTTCCGGCGGCGACAGCCGGCCAGTAGGAGGCGAAGTCGGCGTGCGTGATCCGGCCGAGCAGGAGCGCGCCGGCGTGCTCGACGAGGGCGAGTTCGTAGTTCATGAGGTCGGAATCGGCGAGTAGCCAGTCCATGGAGTCATCGAGGCCAGCGACATAACCGTCGAGAGTGGTCCACATGCTGATGATCAGTCTGCTCACGATCCTTGCTTCTTTCTCTGGGCCCGAAAAGTCATCGGAGCTGCGCGTCCCGCAGCCAGGGCTCTGCACGTCCTGGCGACGATGGGGGGCTCGTGGCCCCGATAGGCGGTATTTGTGAACTCCTCGCCCGGATAGCTCCGGTCGGGACGGTTGCGCTTTCCGTTCCGCGTATGCGACAGCGCCTCGGGACTACCCGGACAGCACAGCATTCAGCGCTTCGAACGCCGCGTGCCAGCCGGCCGTCGCGTACTCGTACTGCTCATCGGTGAGGTTTCCGCCGGTTTGGCTGAAGCGGAGCTCGGTGCCGGCGTCGACTGCGATGAGGTCCACGGTGAGAAGTTCACGTGCGTCGCCCGGCTCGTCGGTCATCGTCAGCACGAGTTTGCTCGGTCGCTGCACTTCGATGTACTCCCCGCGCCAATGGAACTCGGGCATTTCCGCGTCGGCGATCATGGTTGCGGTCCAGGTGCCTCCGGGTCGGGCGTCCAGCGTGACCGAGTCGACGGGGACCTCATTCGTGGCACCGCCGAAGAAGGCGGCGAAGAGTTGCGGCGTCGTCCACGCGTCGAAGACGGCGTCGGGGGAGGCGTCGACGGTGTGGGTGAGGGTTGCTCCGGTTGTGTCGATCATGGTGATCCTGCCTTGTCGTCGTCGATGTCTGCAGGCATCGGTGGCTCGGTGCGGACGGTCTCGTCCCACCCGGGCAGACTCCCGGCGCGGCGGGAACCCATCGGCGCTCGGACGACGGAAGCGCTGGATGGGTCCAGTCGGCGATCCGCATCAGGATGGAGCGTTTGCCGCCTAGACGCCTTTGTTCTCAGCGCGGTGTGGTCGACCGCATTGGCGGATCGGAAAGATGGTCCGGCCGGACGATCATCCGAGGCCACGGCGGTTGCCGCAGGACCGCCGCCGATCCCAGGGCAGCTGCGACGAGACCGGTGATCACCCCGATGAGAGCCACTACCGTGTCGGGCGCAGGTCGGCGCCGAGGGTGGCCGCTGACCAGCGGATTCGGCCCGGGTGTCACATTCTCGTCGCCGCCGGTGTCTCGAGGGCGAGCACTATCGAACACCACCACGGAAGGCGGGACCATGAACACCACCGACATCAACCAGATCGGCGACGACAAGGCTGACGGGGAGCGGACGCACGTTGTCGTACTGGGTGCGGGCTACGCCGGCGCGATGGCGGCCAACCGGCTCCGGCGTGATCGTGCGGTCGACGTCACGGTCGTGAACCCACAGCCGTTCTTCGTACAGCGCATACGGCTCCACCAGTTCGTTTCGGGGACCGGTGATCCGCAGATCGCATTCGACGATGTGCTGGCCGACGACATCCGCGTTCTCGCCGACACCGCCACGCGCATCGACGCCGACGCACGGCGAGTCCATCTGGCGTCGGGCGCGCACCTCGATTACGACTACCTCATCTACGCGATCGGCACCCGCCACCGCACCCCCGAGATCCCAGGGGCCGCGGACCATGCGCTGTTCATCGCCGATTGGGAGAGTGCACAACGCATGCGCGAACGCGTCGAGGATCTGGCGGCGCACGAGACGGTCACCGTCATCGGCGGGGGACTCACCGGGATCGAGGTTGCGGCAGAACTCGCCGAGAGCGGACACAGCGTCCGGTTGGTGGGCGGCGGTGAGTTCGCGGCTTCGGTGAGCGCCCGGGCTCGACGCGCCACGGAGACGCAGCTGAATCGACTGGGTGTCGATGTCATGGACCAGGGACGTGTGGTCGAGCTCGGGGAGCGGACCGTCACCGTCGACATCGACGGTCAACGAATCGTGCTACCCAGCGCGGCAACGGTTCTCGCGACCGGCTTCGAGGCGCCGGAACTCGCGGCCGCCAGCGGCCTGGAGACCGACGAGATCGGCCGCCTGCGCGCCGACGCCGCCCTGGCCAGCATCGACGACGACCGGATCATCGGCGCCGGTGACGCGGTGGCTGTTGATGGCATGACGCTGCGGATGAGCTGTCAGGCCGCTGAACCACTGGGCGCCCAGGCCGCCGACGCGGTCCTCGCGAAGATCGCCGGTGAGCAGCCGAGCCCTGTCGACCAGGGCTTCGTCGCGCAGTGTGCCAGCATCGGCCGACATGCGGCCACCCTGCAGTTCACGCGCCGCGACGATTCGCCGACGCCGGCGGTGGTGACCGGTCGTCTCGCAGCCTGGACGAAGGAGTTGGTGTGCCGAGAAACCGTGGCCAACATCCGGCGTGAGGCCGCGCGGCCCGGTAAGTTCAGCTGGTTCGGTGCAGCGAAGAGCGCGACCGCCGAGCGTGAACCGGTCGGACGATGACGAACGGCCCGTCGACGAACGGAGTAGCTATGACAGGCGGTCAACTCGACCGTCGCGCAGCACGATTCGCAGAACTGCGGCCGTTGCTGTTCACCGTCGCCTATGAGATCGTCGGTTCCGCCGCCGACGCGGATGATGTCCTGCAGGAGAGCTACCTGAGGTGGGCGGAGGTCGACGACGTCGAAGTCGCCGACCCGAAGGCCTACCTCGCGAAGATCGTCACACGCCAGGCACTCAACACCCTGCGGTCGCGCTCGCGGCGTCGTGAGGAGTACGTCGGCCCGTGGCTCCCCGAGCCGATCCTGCTCGACGACCGCGACCTCGCCGACGACGTCGTACTCGCCGAGTCGGTGTCCACGGCGATGTTGGTGGTGCTGGAATCGCTGAGTCCGGACGAGCGTGCAGTGTTCGTGTTGCGCGAGGTGTTCGGGTTCTCCTACGCCGAGATCGGATCGATGGTCTCGAAGTCGTCGGCCGCGGTGCGCCAGATCGCGCACCGCGCCCGGTCGCATGTCGAGTCGCGGCGGCCCCGGTTCGAGCCGGTCGACGCCCAACGCGCCGGAGCGGTTGTCGAGGAGTTTCTCGCCGCCGCGCAGTCAGGTGAGGTCGAATCGCTCATGGCGCTGCTGTCGCCCGACGTCGTGTTCACCGCCGACAGTGACGGCAAGGCCACGGCGGTGAAACGGCCCATTCAGGGTTCGCTGCCGGTGGCGCGCCTGCTCACCGGATTCGCGCGACTCGGGACGACGATCGACGACTATCGCGCGGAGGTGGCGGTGCTCAATCACGAGCCCGGCATGCTCGTGTACTTCGACGGAAAACTGCAGGGCGTGTTCACGTTCCACATTGTCGACGGCGTGATCGACCAGATCTACGCGATGCGCAATCCCGACAAGCTCGCCGGGGTCGAGGAACCGCGAACGATCGCACGGTGACGTTCACCCGGCACGTTTCTATGCGGGAACAAGGCGATGAGGGCCGCGCCGGGCCTTGTTCTGCGACGATGGTCCGATGTTGCACAACTTGTCGACTCCCGCATCGCTCAGGTCGGTGCTGCGAGTTCGCACTGGTTTTCGGCATGGCATGCCGACGACAGAGTTGCGGATGAATCTGGCTCCTGACGCAGTGTGGGCGACGATCACCGATGTGAACGCCTGGCCGTCATGGGGACCCACGGTTTTCGGGGCGCAGGTAGACGGTGACGTCGAGTTGGCCTCTGGGACACGCGGAACGATCACGACTGTCGCGGGGGTACCCGTGCCGTTCGAGATCACCGAGTTCGTCGACGGACGATTGTGGGCGTGGAAGGTGGCGGGTGTGAACGCGACGCGGCACGAGGTGATCCCGGTGGCGGGTGGCTGCATTCTCAGCTTCGGTGCGCCGGTCTGGGCGGTACCGTATCTGCCGGTACTGGCCATCGCGTTGCCGCGGATCGAACGGATCGCGTCTGGTCTCGGAAGCTGACCTCGAAAGGCGCTGCTGCGTCAGAGATGTGATGACACCGGCCCCGCCGCGTCAGTCGATTGCCGCTGCCGGCGGCCTCAGGGCATCGCGCTGAACGAAGATACCGACAACGACGCCGACGATGGTCAAGAGCACGACCAGGGCTACCCCCGGAATCACGTACCCTATCCCGTCGGGGCAGACCCACACCTGCTGCCCATCGATCGTGGTCGAGGAACAGCCCAGGTGCAGCACGGACTCGGACAGATAGATCAGCGGCCACGCCAGAGCGACCGCTGTCGGTACCGCGACCGCAACACTGACCAGGAGGATTCCGATCAGTGTCGACAGTGAGCGCAGAAGCCGCGAGTCCGTCATCGCCTCACTGTACGAGCGACCGTCGCCCAATATCAGTGCCCCGGACCGACGCCATCATGAGAGCAGTCCACTGGGTGTCACGGCCACCCACCGGCCATCGCTGGGTGGTAGGTCTTTCCACCCGCGGGAGTGGGCACGGTCGCAGATGATGCGTTCGCATCGCGGGCGGTCGGCGGGGGAGGCGTGCCATCGTTCGACGGCGGCGGCGATCGTGGGAAGCACGGTCACGTGTGGACCCATCGTTGGGTGGCGGGACTCCGCAGCGTATACGTCGCTCCAGAAATGACTCCCGACGACTGGGTGGACAAAACCGTCACCGATTCGGGCCGACATCATCTTGCTGTAGGCGCGCGTGCCCGCAGCATGAACTCCGTCGTCGTGGTCGCCGCCGAGGGCGAACATCAACTCTTCACCGAGCTGCTGCTGATGAACGGTTGTCATCGAATGCCCGTCGATGACCGGTTCGCCGGGTGCTCGGCGGCGAAATCTGGACATGATGTCGGCGACCGTGGCGGCGATCTCCGGGGGGATCAGCGGCGGGACAGAGTTCGCCGGCTCGTCACTGGTGAAAGCGAGGTACCGGAGGCTCTCTCCGACGAACGTGTCCCACGTTCCCTCCACGATTGAGTACTGGGTGACGGAATAGATGAATTGGTCGAATACGTCACGGGCAAACGGGACGCTCCGGCGTAGCAGGTCGACCTGGGCGAGAGGTACAGCACGGTGCAAGCGGGATTCGAGGAGACGGTCCTCGTGGTACAGACTCACTTCGATCCCCATGCACTCGGCAAACCGACGGTCGACGCCGTCGGGCATGAGGTCACCTGTGACCAGTAGAACACGGAAACCACCGGATGTGATCGGTCAGCCTTCACGTCTTCAGAGCTTGACGGCAGTTTCCGGCCAACCGGCCACGTATCACTCTGCACGACAGACGTTCTCGTGGTGAGAGCTGTTGGTGTAGAGGTGGTAGTCGCAGCTCGGGGTGTACATCCGAGGCCCACCCGGTGGGGGAGACACGACACGCTGAATGGCCGGCCCAGATCGCGAGGTAGCAGTCGTCGGAACTGCGCGTCACCACAGCCAGGGCTCTGTACGTCCGGGTGACGACGGCGTGGTCGCCGCCGACGTAGAGAGGGTGAACGCCGTCGCACGGCTCAATTCGCGCAGCGTGTGTTACCGTACTGAAACACTCGTTTCAGTGAGATTACTCGGAGGTCGCGATGACCCAGGGAACAGCAGCGGCGTGGTCGACCCCGCCGTCCGGTGGTGTCGTGCTCCGTCCGTTCGGCAAGCCAGGCGACCTCGGGTGGGTCGTACAGACCAACGGCGAGGTGTACGCGCGCGAGTTCGGTTGGGACATAACGATCGAGACGCTGGTCGCCGACATCGTTGCCGCCTTTGCCCGCAACCACGACGAAGACACCGAGGCCGGCTGGGTCGCCGAACTCGACGGCGCGCGGGTCGGCTCGGTGTTCTGCACTCGTGGACAGGATGAGCGCACCGCCAAGCTGCGAGTGCTCGTGGTCGATCCGAAGGCGCGAGGGCACTCGCTGGGTCGACGTCTGGTCGGGACCAGCGTCGATTTCGCGAGGCGAGCGGGCTATGAGCGGATGGAACTCTGGACGGTCGACTCCCTGACTTCAGCTCGTCGCGTCTACATTGACGCCGGATTCGCGCTGGACACCGAGTGGTCGAGCCGCCTGTTCGGAAAAGATCTGGTCGAACAGACCTGGTCACAAACTCTGTGAGCGCGCCACGGCCTGAGCTGGCGACAGGCTCTGCCCGTCGAGTCCAGCTCCTCGACGCCGCATACGCCTACATCGTCGACAACGGGGCAGCCTCCCTGTCGCTACGACCGTTGGCGACCGCGATCGGGTCGAGTCCGCGTGTGCTGCTGTACTTGTTCGGCAGCAAGGATGGACTCATCCAGGCACTGCTGCAGCACGCTCGCGCCGACCAGATGGAATCGATGGCGGGGCGCGTAGTCCTCGCAAAACAGCCTGCTGCACGGGATATCTTCGCCGTTGCACGAGCGGTGTGGGAATGGCTGTCCACGCCTTCGCAACGACCGGTACTGGCATTGTGGGTCGAGGCTTACGGTCGAGCGCTCACCGACCCCGACGGCCCGTGGAGCCTGTTCGCGCAGGGGACTGTCGACGACTGGCTGACGATGCTCGCCGAGGCGCAACCGACAGGCGTCCGGCAAACGTCGAAGGCCGAAAGTGAACGGACGGCTGTTCTCGCCGTCCTCCGTGGCGGTCTCCTCGACCTGCTGGCAACCGGCGACGTCCGACGAACCACAACCGCTGTCCACATGGCTCTGGACTCTCTGGCTGGACGAGTCGTGCCCGAGGGCCCGCAGTAGTGGGTGATCGGCGCGGGTTAATACAGCAGATGAGTATGCAATCATCTACTTGACATAATATCTATTATCGGCTAAAAACGAGGCTAGTGGAAGGCTAGTATTGCGGCTATCATGTAGCCATGACGACAGTGCCACTCGGTGAAGCTAAGGACAAGCTCTCCGCGCTGGTCGACAGCGCCGAGAGCACGCACGACATCATCACGATCACCAAGCACGGCAAACCCGCCGCGGTGCTGATGTCGGCCGACGACCTCGAATCGCTGCACGAGACGATCTACTGGCTCTCACGCGCCGGCGTCCGCGACGACGTCGCTACCGCAGACGCCGAGTACGCGGCCGGTGAGACCGTCTCCATCGACGACCTGCGCGCCGAACACGGCATGCCGCCGAAATGAGCGACGCTCCGACAGACTCGTCCGCCCCGTACCGGGTTGAGGTCGCATCCCCAGCTCGACGCGACCTTCAACGACTCCCATCCCGGATCGTCCACGCCGTCATCGAATTCATCTCCGGGCCGCTCGCCGAGAACCCCCACCGGCTTAGCAAGCCGCTGCGCGACGACCTCGCAGACCTTCACAGCGCCCGCCGCGGCGATTATCGCATCCTGCTCCGCATCGACGACCCCAACCACACCATCGTCATTGTCAGAATCGACCACCGAGCCCACGCCTACCGCACCTGAGTCTGGTGCGTTGAATTCTCAACCGACCCGGCGGTACTTCCTGTGCATTGCCTGCTTCGTCGTTCCAAGGAGCGTGCCGATCTCTGCCCACGACAGTCCTGCCAGGCGTGCCCGCCGCACCGCGACTTCCTCCTCGCGGGCAATCTCCCGTCGCCAATCTGCGACTCGGGAAAGCTGCTCGATTGGTGTCTCGTCGTCGTCGCCGCGGTCCAGTCCAGTCCTCATGCAGACCAGCGTGCCCGTGTCTCCGCGATCCGTCAACATTGGTTGACGGAAACCAGTTTGAATCACTGCTCGTCGTCAGTACCCGCATTCCTGGGCTGTCGACCAGCTCTAAGACCTCATCATCGCGCTGCAACGCCAGGTCAGCATGATCATCGCCGCCTCAAGACCACTTGTAGTGGTGACGATGGAGTGATCGTAAGCGGAACACGCACTATCCATCACCGCTGTGCGAGCTGTCAGCCTCGCCATCGGTGCTATCCGGGGGTCCCGAGCGACGGTCCGGCCAGTTGGAAGGGTCGGGCAGCAAGCTGCGATCACCACCGAAGGCATCGCCGAGCCCGAAACCGCCATTGCGAATGGCCATATCCAGTCCTGAAGACTTCCACAACCTGGAAGCCACGTCATCGAAAGCTCCAGGGTTGGTCTTGCTTAGCGACAGCAACGCGTCGTTCAGAGCACCCTCTTAGCGAAGAATGCCTGTGCGGCGACGACTCCGACTGCGAACGAGCTGCAGCACGAATGGCCGAGGCCCACCTGCCTAACGCCCACCAGCTCCTGACGATGCTCGCCGACACCCTCGGCTACAGCCTCACCAAGCGGTAAGTAGGAACGAAGCCTCCCGCTGCCCGGACATCCCAGGCAGCGGGAGGCTTTCGCTCATACGTGGTTATGCCTGCGTGAGGCGGTCCTCGCGCTCGCGGACCAGTCGCACGATCCCCTGGAACACGCGGTACCCGCGTGCCCGCTGGTACCCGCTCACCGCTCGGTCGTACACCGCCGCGACCGGAAGGGTCTCCGACTCCAGACCGCGGTCCTCGACCAGCTCCTCGTAGATCGAGTTGAACGGAGCGATCCAGTTGTTCAGGCGGCGATCGGGACCGTAGTCGCCCAGCCGGTACACCGACTCCCGCGAGACGAACCCGCCGTTGCGGATGAGATTTTCGCGCTAAACAAGTTCTCTTACGAACCGGCCCTCGGTGCCATAGATTGAGCCGGGACTCACCGTAAGGTGGGTCGATGGTAGCCACTTTCGCCGTATCGCGTGCAGGCAAGGCCCAGGTCGTCGCCGCCGCTATCATCGGCTTCGTAGTCGGGATGTTCGTCGTGATCCCGCTCGCCCATCTGACACGGAGCTGGCTGGGCTTGTCGGAACCCACCGCCGCGCCCCTGGATGCACCGGTGGACAGGCCGCTCATCGCCACGTACTGGGTTCCGTGGTTGCTGGCATGGGCGGTGCTACTGAATCACCCTAGGTTCTGTGCCGCCTCCAATGTGGGCTGGTCCTCGGGGCCGAGGCCAGCGTAGTGAAGCGTTTCGAGCTCGGTCGGGGGGATC
>NZ_JBHUXZ010000040.1:0-44323 GCF_042668985.1 Gordonia sp. NPDC057258 | reverse complement strand
GTCGACACGACGAACACAGGGTGGGGACTTTTATCTGGCCACCAGCGGGGACCTCGACCTGGCCACCAGTGGGGACTTTCTCATGGCCATGGACAGGCGGTGGGGGAGTGCGACCGGGTCTATATCGAGAAACAGTCGGCACGCTCGCGCGCTGATCGCGTAAAGCTCGAAGAGTGCATCAGGTATCTGCGGGACGGTGATGAGCTGGTTGTCGCGTCGATGGACCGACTCGCTCGTTCCCTGGTTGATCTCAAGCAGATCGTCGGCGAGGTCACCGCGAAGGGTGCGAGTGTGCGGTTCGTCCACGAGCGGGCCACCTACGCTGCCGGTGCCCAGGATCCTCGAGCCGACCTGATGCTCTCGCTGCTCGGGGCGTTCGCAGAGTTCGAGCGGGCCATCATTCGCGAACGCCAGGCCGAGGGTATCGCCATCGCCAAGGCGAAGGGCAAGTACAAGGGACGCAAACGCGTCCTGACTGAGGAGCAGATCGACAAGGCCCTTGCCCGTATCGAGGCGGGGGAGGGGCCGTCAGCTATCGCCCGGGATCTCGGGGTGGGTCGATCCACGCTCTACCGCGCACTCCAGCGAGTAAGGAAGTAGGCGCCGCCGACACGTCGCGTTAGCCCGCCCACTGCGCGACGAAGCTGGTGCGACACCCTTACATGACACCGAAGTCGTAGCCCTTGCGTCGAGATGCCGCGTTCGGAGATCCCCGCTACGGCATGGACGACGAGGGTTCGAGCACGCGTCAGTGAGTTCCGGTTGGAATGAGCTCCACCGTCTCGTTCGGCGCGACCTAGTGCGCGCCCGGGTGACCACCACTCGCCAGTGAGACCGCCGCGAAACGTCCGTAGACCACCGCCACCGCCACTTACCCGCGAAAGTCACAATCACAACCCTGCATAGCCACAGGATTTCACGCCAGCCACCACACCGGGCTCCTGCCACGAGGATTGTGCAGCAGTCTCCTAGTAAGCGGGGTGGTCCAGCTCGTCGAGCACGCGCTGGGCGATGCGGTAGGCCGCGTTGGCATCGGGCACGCCGCAGTAGATCGCCGTCTGGAGCAGCAACTCTTTGATCTCGTCGTTGGTCAGCCCATTGGTACGCGCGGCCCGCACGTGCATGGCCAGCTCCTCGTGATGGCCGCGGGCCACCAGGGCGGTCAGCGTGATGAGTGAGCGGCTGCGCCGGTCAAGACCCGGACGCGTCCACACCGACCCCCAGGCGTACTGGGTGATGAAATCCTGGAAGTCGGCGGTCAGATCGGTGATCGCCGCGGTCGCGCGGTCGACATGGGCGTCGCCCAGGACCGCCCGGCGCACCGCCATGCCGGCGTCGCGCACCCCGGCGACGGTCGTGGGAGCGGCAACCGCCTGCCCCGCGTTCGCGTGATCGCGGATGAGTTGGCCGACCTCGGACGGTTGCTCGGCCGGGGGCAGGTGCGCGACGCCGTCGAGGACGACGAGCCGCCCGTTCCGGACTCCGGAGGCGATAGCCGCGAGATCGGCCGGCGGAGTGGGGACGTCGAGCAGACCCGACACCGCCAGCACTCGCGGTTCGATCTCGCCGAGGCGGTCACGGACGTCGAAGCCCGCCAGCGCCTCGCACACCAGCGCATAGCCCTCGTCGTCGGCGTCCCGCAGGTCGTGCAGCAGGGCTGCGCCGATCTCCGGCTCCCGCTCCAGGAATCCGGGTGCGAACCAACGCTGGGCCGACCCTTCGATCATCGACGGGGTGCCCGACGCGCGCACGGACGTGGCCCGTGTCCGCCAGGCATCCGGCTCGCCGATCCGTGCGCCCGTCGACAGCAGGACAGCGGAGTCGATGCGCGCGGGTGCGTCCAGCAGCAGCTGCAGCCCGACGGCGCCTCCCACCGAGTCGCCCGCGTAGGTGAAAGTGCTGGCGAACGTGTCGCGCTGGGCCACCACGTCGTCGACCATCTCGAGGACACCGGCGGCCAGCTCGGCCATCGTGAACGGCTCGGCCGAACCGACATTGGATCCGTGCCCGGGCAGGTCCCACGCGAGGACCTCGAAGCGATCGGTGAGGCCGGCGGCGCAGCGCGCCCACAGTGACTGAGCCGACGTGCCCAACGAGGGCCCGAGGACGAGCAGGGGCATGGCGGGTGAACCGCCGAGCTGGACGGCTGTGATGCGAGGGACGGTCACTCGTTCTCCTCCAAGAAGGTCTGGGCCCGCTCCACGGCGCCCACGATGAGGTCCTCGGAGAACCCGCGGTAGGTGGTCGGGTCGGAATCGGCGGTCTTGTCCAGCAGCCCGGCGATCGTGCGGCGCTCGGCCAGCACGCTGTCGGTCGACCGGTCGAGCGTCGCGCGCATGCGCTCGGCGTCCACGTGCAGACCTTGCAGCAGCTCGGTGGTCTGGGACGCGGCGACGACGCTGCGTCGACCGAGCATGTGCAGGGTCGACCACTCGACGTGCCACGCGCCGTCCGGGCGCTGGTCGCCCGCGGTGGCGGAGGCGAGGTGCATCGTCGCGGCCAGAGCGGGGGCTCCCAGGGCTGCGCGGCGCACCAGTACGGAAAGAATCGGGTTGTTCTTGTGCGGCATCGTCGACGAGCCACCGCGGCCCTCGGCCGTCGGCTCGGCCAGCTCGCCGATCTCGGTCCGCGCCAGCGTCGCGACATCGGTCGCGACGTGTCCCCAGGCGTCCGTGCACGAGACCAGCGCGTCGGACGTCCGGGTGACCGTCGCCCGCGAGGTGTGCCACGGGCGGAGTTCCCGTAGCCCCAGGGCCGCGGCGGTGCTGGCGACCAGGTCGGCGCTGGTCCCCTGGGGATCCTCGTGCCCCCGCAGGTTCGCCAGCTCGGTGGCCGCCGACAGAGTGCCGACCGCCCCGCCGAGCTGCACCGGCAGGAGGGAGCGGGCGTCCTGG
Source organism: Gordonia sp. NPDC057258 (assembly GCF_042668985.1). Classification (NCBI taxonomy): domain Bacteria; kingdom Bacillati; phylum Actinomycetota; class Actinomycetes; order Mycobacteriales; family Gordoniaceae; genus Gordonia; species Gordonia sp. NPDC057258. The sequence goes on along the minus strand of NZ_JBHUXZ010000040.1, from coordinate 41,429 downwards.
ACCAGATCGGCGGCGTCGACCAGGCCGTCGAGCCAGCCTGCGGCGACGGCGCCGAACGTCGTGGGGACGGCGTGCTGGGTCAGGGTGCGACCGACCATCGGCGTGTCGGCGTGCTGCGCGGCGAGGCGTGAGAGCGCGGTCACCTGGGCGCGCAGCTCGTCGATCAGGCGATCGAGCGCATCGCGCAGCGCGAGCATGAGGGCGGTATCGAGGACGTCCTGGCTGGTGAGCCCGCGGTGCAGCCAGGTGGCGGCGGGCTGCGGCGCCCGCGAGCGGAGCAGGCCGACGAGCGGGACGACGGGGTTGCCGCTGCCCTCGGCTGCCGCCGCGATGTGCGGCAGGTCGTCGACGGTGACGAGCGGGGCGAGGTCGGTGGCGGCGGCGGACGGCGCGAGCCCGGAGGCCACGAGAGCGTCCAGCCACGCGGACTCCACCCTGACCATGGCGGCGAGCAACGCCTCAGCACTCATCAGGTCGCCGGCGCGCTCGTCGCCGGGCCAGAACAGGTCGGTCATGGCGTTCAGTGTGCCGCCCCGTGGCCCGGGAACGTCAGGAAGACGGTCTCGCCCTGGCCCTGCAGACGGATGTCGAACGCATGTCCCTGCGCATCGGCCTCCGCGACCAGCGTCGCGCGACGGTCCGGCTCGAGGCTGCTGAGAAGGGGGTCCGCAGCGAGGGCGGCCTCGTGTCCCGGCAGATATGCGCGTGTGAAGAGCCGATCGAGCAGGCCACGCGCGAACACCGTGAGCGCGAAGAACGGTGCGCCCCCGTCGACCCCACCCGGCGCGATCGTCGAGAACGAGTAGTGGCCGGCGTTGTCGGTCGACGACCGGCCCCAGCCCGTGAACGTCCAACCGTCGCGGCGCAACGAGCCCGGCTGCTGGACGATCGCGCCGGACGCGTCCGCCTGCCAGAGCTCGACCAGCGCGTCGGGGACCGGCGCACCAGAACCGTCGAGCACGCGGCCGTGGAACCGGATCGCACCCGGGCTGCTCGCAGGCACCAGTTCGGAGTCGCCGTCATAGGGGAGTGCGTAGTGGAAGAACGGGCCCACCGTCTGGCCGGGCGTGGGGTGCAGGCGGGGGCTCATGCGTGGTCCTTGTCGTCGTTGTTCTCGGTCCAGGTGCGGTGGGCTCCGGTGAGCACGATGTCCCACCGGTAGCCGGTCGACCACTCGGGTCGCGTCAGGTCATGGTCGTAGCGGGCGACGAGGCGGTCACGGGAGCCCTGGTCGGTGATCGACTGGTAGATCGGGTCCAGCGCGAACAGGGGATCGCCCGGGAAGTACATCTGCGTGACGATGCGCTGCGTGAACTCGGTGCCAAACAGGGAGAAGTGCACGTGGGCGGGACGCCACGCATTGCGGTGGTTCCGCCACGGGTACGGACCCGGTTTGATCGTCTGGAATGAGTAGCTACCGTCCGCACCGGTCAGGCACCGCCCGGCGCCGGTGAAGTTCGGGTCGAGCGGCGCAGGGTGCTGATCACGCTGGTGGATGTAGCGTCCTCCGGCGTTGGCCTGCCAGATCTCGACCAGCTGGCCCGCGACCGGGCGTCCGTCGCCGTCCACGACCCGGCCGGAGATCGTGATGCGCTCGCCGATCGGCTCGCCCGAGCGCTGAATCGTCAGATCGGCCTCGAGTGGATCGACGTCCCGGTGGCTGAAGCACGGAGACCACAACTCGACGCCTTCCGGATCGACCTGGTGCAGATCCTTGGTCGGATGCCGCAGGAGGCTGCTGCGGTACGGGGAGTAGTCGAGGCGGGGCCTGATAGCGGACGGGTCGGTGCCGGCGGACAGGTCGGCGATCTCGGCGCTGATCTCGGCTTGGGTCGATAGGTCAGGAGTGCTCACCAGCCCGACGGTAGGTGGCCGGGGCGTACGCTTCGAGCTATATCGTTCACTGAGTGAAAGAGGGCGACGATGGCCGGCAACACCTCCGACCCGGGAGCCAGTGTCGCCTCGCGCCTGCTGACCGTTCTCGGCGCCTTTGACGATGAGCACCGGGCGATGACGCTGAGCCAGATTGCGCGTCGGGCGGGTCTACCGCTGCCGACCACTCACCGATTGGTGGCCGAACTGGCCACCTGGGGCGGCTTGGTGCGGCGGCCGACCGGCGAGTACGTGGTGGGTCGCCGGATCTGGGAGCTCGCACTACTGGCGCCGACCCAGACCGGCCTGCGCCAGATCGCTGAGCCGTTCCTCCACGACGTGTACGGCGCGACGCTGGCCACCGTGCACCTCGCGGTGCGCGAGGGCGCCGAGGTGTTGTACCTCGACCGGCTGTCCGGCACGGCGTCCGTCCCGATCGTCAGCACCGTCGGCTCCCGACTGCCGCTGCACTGCACGGCGGTTGGGAAGGTGCTGCTCGCGCACGCGCCCGACGACGTGCTCGCCGAGACGCTCGGCTCGTTGACCCGGATGACGCCGTTCACGGTGACCCAGCCCGGGCTCCTGCGACAGCAGCTGGCTCGGGTGCGGCGCCATGGGTATGCGACAACGGTCGAGGAGATGTCCCTCGGGGCGTGCTCGGTGGCCGTCCCCGTGCTTCGAGACACCGCGGTCGTCGCATCCCTGGGTCTTGTGGTTCCCCGCTTGACGAGGGACAGGACCCGCCTCGCCGGAGTCCTCCAGGCCGCGGCGTTCGGTATCGGCCGGGAACTGGCGTCAGGCGGGTGATGGGAAGGAGATCTGACGCGGGCTAGAGGGACACAGGGGCCGACGCTGACCCATCTAGACCGATGTCCGGCGAAGTCGTACTTGAGGCATGAGAATTCAAAAAATCGAACCCCACGGAATCCGGGGCACACCAATGTGCCCATCAAACCCGGGGCACACCAATGTGCCCATCAAACCCGGGGCACTTCAGAAGCGGTATTGCTCGCACCACAGCCTTGACCTGGAAGGGCAGGAATGCCAGCCATGAACTTTTTACCGCCCTGCCCACGGGTGCGTAAGCGCAGCGTGCCGGAGATGGATGCGGCATCGGATGCCCCGGTGGCAGGTCACAGCGCGTGAGACATCCGGGCCGTGGATTCGCCGCTTTGGCTGTGGCCGTACTGGTGACTGTCTTAACAAACATGCCGGTGTTTCTCCTTGGGGCGCTGGCCACGGAGATCACCGCAACAATCCGCGTCCCGGCCTACGGGATCGGCCTGGCGGTAGGGGTCTACTGGGCTGCGGCCGCCCTCACCTCCGCGTGCACCGGTGTGATTGGTCGTGTGCTCAGCGAGAAAGGCATGGGCATCGCCGCCTTGCTTCTGGCGGTCGTGAGCCTGACCGGCAGCGCGTCCTGGATCTCTGCGTGGCCGTGGCTAATTGTATGGGCATCCCTGGGGGGACTCGGGAACGGTCTCGGGCACCCTTCCTCCAACCACTTGCTCGTCACGCACATCCCAGCCGCCTCGTGCGGGCTGGCCTTCGGGGTGAAACAGGCCGCGGTCCCTGTGACGGGGTTGGTCGCCGGCGTTTCGATCCCGTTGGTTGCGTTGACTCTGGGATGGTCCATGGCCTTCCTGCTGATGGCTGTACTGGGCATGCTCGTACTGGTCCCCGTGGCCCGGACCCGGACCATGCCGGTCGTTATGGGTACGACCCGGCCGGCGGGGCAATGGGATACCCAGATGCGTTCGGCGTTGGTGCTGATGGCCGCGATGACGATGTTCGCGGGCGGTGCCGTTACGTCCGCCGTGGCCTTTGCCGTGATCGGCGCGCTGGAGCGGGGGATTGCAGTCGGCCCGGCTGGTGTGATTCTGGCCGTCGGCAGCGCCTTAGGAGCCGCGACCCGTATCGTCATTGGCGGAGTCGTCGATCGAGGCGGCGTGTCAGCACTTTCTCTGATCCAGACAGCACTCATCGTCTGCGCCGTCGGGCTTTCACTCATGGCGATCCCCACCACCTGGAGCTACGTGGTAGGTGTCCTGCTAGCGGTGGGCCTGGGGTGGGGGTGGCCAGGTCTGGTGCACTTCCTCATCTCGCACATGGCGCCTGGGGCCACCGCAGCGGCCACCGGCATTGTCCAGACCGGCACGTACATCGGCAATACCATCGGCCCCGTGCTCACCGGGGTGGCCCTTAGCCCCGCTGATTCACGGGCCGGTGTGACTGCTGCTGTCGGGTGACGGCGGGATCGATTTCGTGGGTGGGCGTGCGTGTGTGCCGGCTGGCGCTGCCGGTGGGCGGGTCCCCGGGTGGTGATGTCGTGGGCGGGCATGTGAGGTCAGGCTGGTTTGGGGATCGCGGCGATCGTGTTGAACACAGCGACGATCGCGACGGCCCAGGGCCATGTTTCCGGGATCTTCACTTTTCGCCGTCGGCCGCTGCGGACCAGCCGGGCTGCCACGTGAAGGAAGCGGTAGCGCAGTGCCTTGGGCTCGCACAACGCCAGGACTGCGGCCTCGCCGGTGCAAGCGAGCATCCGCGTCCAGGCAACGAGGTCCGCTGCGATCATCACCGCGACGAGCCAGGCCTGGTTGAGCGCGAACCCCCGCGAAGGTAGCCGCCCGAGCCCGGTGTCCTTGGCGTGGCGTATCCGGTCCTCGACCCGGGCGTGAGCCCGATGCCTGGCCTCGAGGAATTGCAGCTGACCCGTGGCGGTGGTGTTGGTGACAAAAGCCTGGTAGCGCCATCCATCGATCTCCTCGAACATCGACAACTGAGCACCCGGATGGGGCCGCTCGCGGCGCACGATCACCCGCATCCCGTCTGGCCACTTGGCGAGCATCCGTTGGGAGAGGAATCCGGTCAGCTCCGCGATGTCGGCCCCGTCACGAATGTCCCCGTTGGGGTTGAGCGCTGGTCCCCACGCGGCTTCGGGGCAGGTCGCGATGGCCCGGCGAATCGGGGCAGTGATGGAGAAGCCGACCGAGTACTCCACCTGTCGACCACGGACGCGGTTCTGCTCGGTGATCCAGTCGATCAGGTCGTGGGAGGCGCCGGCACCGTCGGAGCGGATCAGCAGATCACGCCGATGACTGGCGGGGATCTGCGCGATTGCCTGGCCCAGGACGTCGATGTGGTCGGCGGCGGTGTTGGACCCGGCGTTGCCTGGGCGCAAGCTCGCGGCGAGGAACTCTTCTGTGTTGTCGCACCACACGCCGATCGGGTGGTACCCGAACGTGCGCTTATACGTCGGCGCAGCAAGCTCCTTCTCGCTGTGAGTGACCACAATGGTGGCGTCCACATCGAGCACGACCGTCGATCCCAGATCCCGCCCCGCACACGCCGATGCGGGCACTCCGCCGGGCAGGTGGGACCACACGTGCCGCCGCGTGCGAGCCCGCGCCACCTGGATCTTCTTGCGCTTGCCGGCAGTGACCTCATCGAGCGTGCGCCACACCGTCGGCGCCGACGCCACTGGGCCCAGGGCGCCGGACTGGTGGCGCAGGACGCCGATGTCGGAGATGGACTCGCCGCCATCGGCGAGCATCACCGCGGTATCGATCAACACCCGGCCGCGATCGTGGATCGGGATGAACCGGCGGCGAGCCATGGCCCCTGACAGCTCGGCGGTCAGACCGACCTGATCAGCCAGAAGTCGAGGCACGATAGCCCCGGCATGCGAGACCACCCCGACACCATCTGCAGTAACGGACAGACCGGCCGACCACGAAGTACGCTTCACCTACCGAGTGCTTTCTGCTGGAGAACATGGAACCTTAGACAAGTCCCAGTTTCCCCTGTTCAGGAAGCACTTCGGTCTATTTTCGCCCAGCGATCCGCAGATTCCCATGAATCACCCGGGTTAGCCTCGGTAACTCGACACTGACCTGGGCGATGCTCGTCACTATGGCAACCGTCGCCGTGGTCATTTCCTTCTTCTTCGGGCTCCGACTGCGGAGAATCGACTCTCTGGAATCGCCGCTGGCCTGAGGTGGTCCTGTCCACAGCACCACCGTCACCGGCCGTCGAGATCCTTAAACGAGCAAGTTCTGGATTTCTTTGGCGGCTGTCTGGAGCATAGCTCCGAGTTCTGTGCGGAGTTGTTCAGTCATGCGGTGAGCGGGCACGGATACATTGATCCCGTAGTATCCTCCGCTCGGGCTGGTGATGGGAACAGCGACTGACATGACGCCGTCTTCGCTTTCTTCCTGGCTCGTTGAGTACCCGGTTTGCCGAATCGTTTCGAGGGCACGCTCCAGATCGGAACGGGAAATGATAGATCCCTTGGTGAGACCCGGGAGCTCCTCATACGGGTACAGGGCATGCAGTTGTTCCGTGGTGAGTAGGCTCAGCATTGCTTTGCCCGTTGCAGTGCAGTTGGCAGGAAGCATCGCACCTTGACGTGAGGCAACGCGGACGGCACGTTGGCTTTCGATGGCCTCCAGAAAGTGTGCGTTCGAGCCTTTGAGCTCGGCAAAGTGCACCGTCTCTCCGGTTGCCTCGAATACCCTTTCCATTGCTGGACGAATTAGCGTTCCGATGTCGACGTGGCGCCGTATGGCGAAGGCGATGGAGCTGAGTGCTTGTCCGGGTTCGTACGCTTTGGTCTGAGGGTTCTGCCGTACGAAACCTCGGTAGAGGAGCATCCCCATGAGGCGATGGGCCGTAGATGACGCCACTCCGAGGTACTTGCTGGCATCGGTGAGCCGGATGCTCGGCCGAGTCTCGAAGAGCAGCAACAATCGGAGTGCGTTGTCGACGGATTCGATGGGGTACTGCGGAGGAGGGCCGTATCTGGAGTCGTCCTCCGCCCGTGATGCGGACATGAGCTTCATGTTACTGACCGGGGGTTCAGTCTCTGTCCGGCTAGGGCGCAGGCCATCAACGAGGCTCACCAAGTCGTGCGAGTTCATGTCTCCAAGCAGTCTCTGTGTTGAATGCTCCTCCGAGGTCGGGCAGTTCGGCCATATCGGCGTCGGGCAGATCGACGAGGTGCCCACCAGCCGAAGTCACTTGCAGTGCCAACCCGGACAGGCCGTCCACGCTGATGGCCTGGAGAACTGCTTGCTCGACGGTTTCGGCCGCGCTGGTGAGGCCGTGGCCCCGCAGCACAACAACGGGCCTTGTTCCCATAGCATCGGCCATTTCGGTGGCGAGCCGACGGTCGCGGATGAGTACTCCGCGGGGATAGACGGGCACCCCGTTGGCGGCGAGGCGGGCTCCGGGAATGTCGTACGCCCCTACGATGGGGCGTACTGCAAGCCCTGCCAGGTCGGCGGCAACCACTCGCGGGGGATGGGCGTGAACGACAGCCCGGATGTCTGGGCGGCGCCGGAAGAGCTCGGTGTGCAGCGGCAGTTCGTTGGGGACCGTGTATCCGCCCGCGAGCTCGCCGTCGGCGGCGGGATTGCCGTCGAGGTCCACCATGCGGATGTCTTCGGCTTGCGTATACGCCAGTCCGCGTTCGTACGGGCCGCGACAGCGCACCAGCAATGTGCTGTCGGTAATTTTCAGGCTGATGTGACCCAAGATTCCATCTGCAAGGCCCCGATGGGCCAAGACCCGGCAGGCGAGGGCGATACGTTCCCGGCTGACGCTCTCGGTCTGGGGCAGCAAGTTTCCGGGTGTCATGACGCCCTCCTCGGCGGTGGCTCCAACTGGGGTTCGAGCTTGGCGCGCAGATCCTGCACCGTGATGCCCCTGGCCATGCCCAGACGGCAGGCAATGAGGGCTTTGGGCCAGTTCACGATGGCTGCGCCCCGGACGGTGGTGCCGTCGATGGTGTAGAGGGCGGCGAACTTGCCGTGGACCTGCGGGTGTCCGATGAGGACGTGGTCGACATTGCCTCCGACGCGTCCCACGACCTGGATCTTCCAGTCGTGCTGGTCGCTCCACACGTATTCAATGGGCGTGTAGGCGCGCGGCTGTTCCGGATGGATGATGTTGTAGGCCACGCAGGCGGCCTGTTCCACCGCGTTAGTCCAGTGCTCGGTCCTGACGTCCTCGCCGTGCTTCTGGTGGCGCCAGCGGGCTACGTCGCCGACGGCGTACACGTTCGCAGCGTCGAGGGCTTGACAGTACTCGTTGAGCACGACCCCGTTGTCCACCAGCAGGCCGGATGCGCTAAGCCAGGAGTCATTGGGGATGACGCCAATACCGATCAGCACGGTGGCCGCCTGAACGCTCTCACCGTTGGTCAGGTGGAGGGAGAAGTTGCCCTCCTCGCCTTCGATAGCTTCCACTCCGGTGCCGAACATGGTGTCGACCCCGTTGTCCTGGTGAAGGTCTGCGAACCACTGGCCGATCTCAGGGTTAAAGAGGCGGCTCATGGGCACGGGCACCGGGTCGATGACGGTGACCTCCAATCCCAGGCCGCGGGCGGTGGCTGCCGCTTCGGCGCCGATGAACCCTGCCCCGATAACGGCCAGCGCCCCACCCCGGAGAAGGTCCCCACGTAGTTCGCGGGCGTCCTCAAGGGTGCGCAGCACGTGAATCCCTGGAGACTGGCCCCAGGGAGAGGGCCGGGGTGATGCTCCGGTGGCAATGACGAGGTTGTCGTAGCGAAGGGGGTCATGCCCTTCAAGCTTCAGCAGGTTCTCGGCGACGTCCAGATCGACAGCGCGGTGCCCCAGCAAGAGTTGGATGTCCTCGGCATCGGCCTGCTCCTGTGTCAGCAGCCGGATAGAGTCCTCGTCGGCGGATCCCGCAAGAACGGATTTCGACAATGGCGGCTTATCGTAGGGAAGTTCGGTCTCTTCTCCCACGAGGATGATCTCCCCCTTATAGCCTTCCAGCCGGAGGGACTGCGCGGTGCGCACCCCGGCAATGGAGGACCCGACGACGACGACGGTGCCCGGGCTCATGCGTCCTCTACCACCAGTGCGGAGACCGGGCAGCTGCGCGCGGCTTCGGTGACGCGGGCGCGGTCGGCTTCGGGGACTTCGGTCTGGAGCAGCACGACGATCCCGTCGTCGTCCAGGTCGAAGTAGTCAGAGGCTCCGACGACGCAGTTCGCGTATCCCTGACAGGCCTGCAGATCGGCTTTTACAACGGGCATGGTCGAACTCCTTAGCTTGAGACGGTGGTGCTCTGGCGGTTGGGGTGTTTATTCGTCTTCGGCCACGAGCGGCCCGAAAGGGTGTCCGATCATGGCCGAGAACGTGGCCGGGGCCTGCCAGGTCAGGGACTCCAGTTCCAGCGGACAGAGCGTTACCCACTGGCCCGAACGAGGAGATTGAATCATCAGCCGCGAACCGTTGCGGGTCTCGATGCGGGTGACCTGGACCTCCGAGAACTCGTTAGCGATCACGATCGGCTTGCCGGTGACGTGCTCTTCGAGCCGGCGGCGTTCCTCGGTGGCCTGGATCGCCGCGAGGCGGTCTTCCTCCTCGCCTTCCCATTCCAGTTTCACAGGAAGATCGCCAGGTTCTGCATGCGGATGACCGACTCGTCGACCATGATGGTGCGACGGGCCAGCTCCCACCCGGACCCGGATGAGGTACGGCGGAGGAGATCCTCGCGTCCTGCCGAGACAGTGGAGGACTCCCCGACGTCACCACGGCTGCGGAAGAGAAGAACCGCCGAGTCCACGATGATCTCTTGCGGGTCGGGGGTGCGGAAGGTGCGCACGTTGGTGATGTAGTGGCGCAGCCGTGATGGGGGGTCTTCGGTCCACGCGTGCTCGGTGGCGAAGCGTGCCACGCGGCGACTGAGCGAGTACTTGTTCTCGTCCCAGTGCGCCATCCCCGGTGAGGTGGAGTATCCGGCGCCCAGGGCAGTGGTGACGCGGACGGGCATGAGATAGTGCACGTCATCGGCGATCCGGGAGAGCCACTCGTCGTAGTCCTGGGCGTCCAACAGGTACGCCTCATCGACCAGCCAACGATGCGCCTCCAGGTGAAGTTCATCGTTGAAAGGCAGGGTCTGCCCCGTCCGCTGAGTACGCGGGGCGTGGGCTCCCAGCGCCGATTGTTCGGACAGCGTCAAGTTCTCGTTCTCGTGTGCCGTTCCAACACTCATGATCAGACCTCCTCGTGAAGGGTTGCTGCGGGCGCGGTCTCTGCGCTGCCGCAGGCCGGGCGGGCGGGCCCCGATCCGGCGGCCGGTGGCGCTTGCACCGGGTCCGAGCCCACGTGCACCTGCGCTGCGGCTTCTACCGGACGTTCGAGGTGATCGGCCCACCGGCGCAACAACTCCCGCTGGTTGTACTCGCTGTAGCCGACACGGGTGGCGCCGGGTCCCGAGTATTCCTCGGGGGACAGGGCCTCGACGACGTTCTCGCCGTTCTCGAGCATGCCCATCCGGCTGTTGAGCAGCAGACGCCGTGCCATGGAGCCGGCGGCAGTATTGGTGAGGGACACCCAGTTCTCGACGTCGTCCTGCTCGAACATGCCGCCACTGCCGAAGCACATGAGATACGCCTTGTAGGAAAGCGCTTTGTACTCCTCCGGCGCGTTCTTGTCGACGGCGAACCACGAGAGGACTTCCGTCTCGTTCTCGCTGATCGGCTGCCACACGCGGATAGAGATGAAGGGGAGCACCTCGTCGGAGCCCTCTTCGACCCGCGGCCAGTTATGGACGAAGCTCATGTTCGGGAACAGTGAGGCCGCCGAGATCATGAACCCGTCCTTGCCGACCACGTCGAGCTGCTCCTGGGTCCACTGCTCCTTCATCCGGGCGATCATCTCGTCCGGGTAGCCCACGTAGCGCAGGCGCTCCTCCAGGCCACCTTCGGGCAGCTTGTAAGTGGTGCCGCCACCGTTGCCAGCCCAGTACGTGGTGCCGTCCTTGCGCTTCTCCGCCTTGGGCTCGCGGAAGAGGCCGATCTCCACCACCGAGGTGTGGGTCTGGGGCGTGTGGTACATGTCCCCGGCGAAGTTCTCGGCCCCGATCTTCCAGTTCGCCTTGACCCGCCAACGCTGAGGGCCACGCAGCTCGATGCCGTCCGCGCTCTGCTTCGTGTAGTAGTCCAGGTAGAACTTGAAGTCCCCCAGGAACTCCTCCAGGGGCTCGGCATCCGGGTCCATGCTGATGAAGATCAGACCGTTGTACGTGGCCAGCGAGGGAGCAGGCAACAAGGTCTGGCCCTTCTTCTTGAAGCCTTCCTCCCCGCCGTATGCCTCCTTGTGAAACGGCAGGCCAACGAGGCGCCCGTCATTGCGGTAAGACCAACCGTGGTACGGGCAACGGAAGTGGGAGGCATTGCCCATCTCCGCCCGGCACACCTGCATGCCCCGGTGGAGGCACATGTTGAACAGGGCCCGGACCTGGCCCTGTTCGTCCCGAGAGATAATGAACGAGTCCTCGAGGACCCTGCGGACCACGTAGTCACCAGCCTCGGGGACCTCCGACTCGTGGGCGACGAACAGCCAGCTGCGGCTGAAGAGACGTTCCTTCTCGAGTTCGAAGAGCTCTTTGTCGTTGTAGATATGTGCAGGGATCATGCCCCGCCGTACGTCCTCGAGGACGCCGTGATGGTCTGCCATGGGAGAGCTCCTTCTCGATCATCGATCAGTCAGTCTGTAGAGCAGAGGTCCACTCTGTCGTGAAGAGGTTTCCGCATTTTGTGATCTACGTCAACCCCTCCCACTCTTCGTGCCAGGTACGGGTGGGTGCGGCAAGGGTCAGTGGCCGTTTTCGGGGGAGTCGGAGTCGCGGGCGGCGTTCTCTCCGCGGTCCAGCCTCGCCAGGGCGGCCATTTCCTCGGCAGTCAGGGAGAAATCGAACACCGAGATGTTCTCGACCAGCCATGCGGGTTTGGCGGCCTGCGGGATCGGGACGATTCCTTGCTGGACGTGCCAGCGGAGCAGAACCTGCGCCGGACTCTTTGCTGTCCGTTGCGCGATCTGCACCACGATGGGGTGGTCACGCAGTCCCGATTCGCGACCAATAGGGCTCCAGGCCTCGGTAATGATGCCCAGGTCCTGGTGCACTGCCCGCGGGGGTAGCCGTGCGAGATCGGGGCTGAGCTGGATCTGGTTCACGTCAGGAACCACGCCGGTCGCGGCAATGACCTTCTCCAAATGGTCCGGCTTGAAATTGGAGACACCGATCGCTTTGACACGGCCTTCGTCCAAGAGCTTGACGAGGCCTCTCCATGCCTCGGTGTACTGGTCCAAGGCCGGCACGGGCCAGTGGCACATGAACATGTCCAGGTAGTCCAGGCCCAAGGCTTGGAGACTGCGGTCGTAGGCCCTCTGCACACCGTCGACGCTGTGGGACTCCTTGTTGAACTTGCTGGAGACGAACAGCTCTTCACGCGCAACGCCGGCAGTGCGGACACCGCGTCCCACCGCGTCTTCATTGCGGTACTGGAACGCGGTGTCGACGAGCCGGTAGCCGCTTTGAATGGCGTAGCGGACGGCCGTCTCGCACTCTTCCCCCACCAGTGGCCAGGTGCCCAGGCCCAGATGCGGAATGCTATGCCCGTGCCGCAGTCGGAGCCTCGGGACCGTTGCGGGGTCATCGCTCGGATGGGTTTTCGTCGTCATGGACAGCCTCTCGTCGAAACGTCTTGCTTTCTTGTCACCGGAGGCAAATAGCGCGAGCCTCGGGGTCTGTGTCGGTCAGTCGACATCTTTGTTGGATCTCCAGGTGGTTGCAGCTGGGGTGATGATGAGCAGGCCCGCGGCCAGCAGGGCCGCGGTCACCGGAACGAGGGTGACCAGCCCGGCCATGCCCAGCGGTGAGAGGAAGAGCGCCGTGGCGCGGAAAGTGCCCGTCAATGCGAGGGCGTCTCCGCGTTCTTCTGGGTGCACCTTCTCCGCTGCGATGGCCGGACCGACGGTCTGCAGGACCCCGGCACCGATGCCGGAGATGGCCAGGGCAATGGCCACCGGGGCGGTCAGACCGGCGAACGGTCCCACTGCGGCCAGTCCCAGCCCTGTAGCTATCATCCCGATGACCAGAGACGCCCTGACGCCCCGGCGCCGGACCCACCCGCTGGCGGTACTACCGACGAGAACGGTGGCGTTGGCGATGGAGAGCAGGATACCGATGACTGCAGCCGGTTGGCCTGCCAGGGACAGGGCCAAAGGGACGTAGGAGTCCAGAAGGCTTTTCCAAACCCCTGCGCCCGTGTTCATCCAGCAGGCAGCGTTGACACCGGGTCGTCGCCACAGACGGACATCCCTGCCAGTGGGTGAAGAAGGCCTGGCCGCGAACGGGGGAAACCTGATCAACAAGGCCGCGGGGACGACGGCGACGGAACCTGCGACGATCCCCATCATGAGTGGCAGTTGCACCGAGGCCTCCCAGAGGTATCCGGCCACCGTGGGGCCGAGAAGCGCACCGATCCCCGCCGCCAGATTGACGTCCCGGAGGCCACTGACCGGTGCGGCGGATGTACGAACGGCGTGGGTCTGGCTGCTGGTCCAGAAGAACGCCCGGGCTATTCCCTGGACCAACTGGGACGCGACAAAAAACACGACCGCGGGAGAAATCGCGAGCAGTGCGCACGAGATCGCGATCATCAGCCCGGATCCCACGAGGAAGGACCTGTCCGGAATCCGACGCATCAACGCGCCCATGTACAGGCGGGTGATCAGCTGTGCGATGGCAGCCACGGCGACCAGCAGCCCGATCTCACTGGGGGTGTAGCCCGCATGCACACCCAAAAGAGGGACGACAACGGACAAAGTGCCCAGCGCGAAGCTGAACAAGATGATGGCCAGCGCGCTCAAGGCCCTGTCATAGTTGACGGAGTCCATGTGCTTTCCCGTGGTGGTAACTCTTTCGCATCGACGTCCTCAAGGATCCGCTGATGCGCTGGCCGATGAGCTTTCGTCACCGGTGTCCGTATTCGGCGTCTCTACTGGTGGACATGCTGGAGGTAGGCGCTGGCGTCCTCCAGGCTCACGACGTCACCGTACTTGTTGTCGATGTCGAAGAGGCTTGCCAGGTGTGGCAGCTCTGCTCTGTCTCCCACGCCCTCTTCCACAACGACTGTGTGGAATCCGTAGGAGCACGCGTCCACAGCGGTGGCGCGGATGCATCCGCTGGTCGTGCATCCGAGGAGGATCACCGTGTCCACGCCCCGGGAGATCAGACGAGCTGCCAGATCGGTACCGAAGAAACAGGACGCGTACTTTTTGACCAGCAGCATCTCGTTCTCGCGACGACCCAGTCGCTCATCCAGCTCCACCCACTCGTTTCCCTCCATCAGCCAGCTGTTGGAAGGGATCTTGCGGATCCACTTGCCGGCCTCCTGAAGGTCCGCATCGTAGGCGACCGTCGAGAAGATCACGGGCACGTCGGCATCGCGTGCGTCTGCAAGCAGTTGTTGGGTGGCCTGCAACTGAGAGTCGAGTTCGCCGGCCAGGGGGGATCTGGTGTCGGTGAACCCCCGGATCAGGTCGATGACCAGCAGCGCTGGCCGCTGCCCGAAGCCGGTCCGGCCGCCCAAACCTTTGGCTCGGAAATCTGCTCGAAGACGTTCGTATTCTTCAACGGCATTGCTGATAGACATTGTTGTCTCTTCTCTTCTCTGCTTTGTTCCTCCGCCGAAGAAGTACGGGGTGACGCACTGGTCCTCACGCCTGCTGGCGGATCATCTGAAGATCGGTAACGCCACCGTGGCCAGGGCGTGGCGCAAGTTCGGCGTGCAGCCTTGGCGGGCCGGAACGTTCAAGTTCTCCACCGATCCCGAACTGGTCGCGAAGGTCACCGACGTGGTGGGGTTGTACTTGGCGCCACCGGACAACGCGATCGTGTTGTGTGTTGACGAGAAGAGTCAGATCCAGGCGCTGGATAGGACCGCGCCGATGCTGCCGATGCGCACCGGCAGCATCGAAAGGCACACCCACGATTACAAGCGGCACGGCACGACGACTCTGTTCGCCGCGTTGGACATTGCGACCGGGCACGTCACCGGCGCGGTCAAGCCGAAGCATCGCCATCAGGAGTTCCTGGCGTTCCTGCGTCAGCTCGACCGCGCCTACCCGGAGGTGGACCTGCACCTGGTGATGGACAACTACGCCACCCACAAAACCCCGGCGGTGAAGGTGTGGCTGGCACAGCATCCGCGGTTCCACGTGCACTTCACCCCGACGTCCGGGTCCTGGCTCAACCTCGTGGAAGTCTGGTTCGGCATCATCGACCGGCAGGCCATCCGCCGCGGTGTCTTTACATCCGTCAAGGACCTCAATGCCAAGATTCGCCAGTTCATCACGGGCTGGAACGACCGCAAACACCCATTCGTCTGGACCAAAACTCCCGAACAGATCCTCGCGAAAGCCAACCCTAAACCAACTTCAGAAACGCGACACTAGGCCGCAGGACGATCCGCAACATTATTCTTGAAGTGAGCCGCGATATCATCCGACGTAGTAATCCAAACATCGTCCTGTTCGGCGATGAAATCCAGGGCCAGGTCAAGGTACTTCTGACGGAACGGCTGGTTGATGATGAACGGGTGAAGGCCAATGCCCATTACTCGCACATGGTCATCCGCTTCCTTAGACAGCTGCTCATACTGGTCCTTAATCAGCTGGACAAAGCCCTCACCGCTGAGACCGTTTCCGCCGAACAGCATCACATCATTCAAAACGGTCGAGTACGGAACACTGAGCATCGGCTTCTCGCCATTGAGATAGAACGGCTGGTCGTCGGCGCACCAGTCCAGCACATATTCCAGCCCCAGTTCGGCGAGAATCTGAGGTGTCTCAAATGTCTCGGTAAGCGCGGGACCGATCCAACCAGTCGGACGAGTCCCCGTGTGCCGCTCGATTTCGTCCACGACCTCTTCAAGATATTTTCTCTCTACGCTCTTCTCCATCCCGTTCTGGAAGGTCGAATTGTCGCGACCATGAGCCACCCACGACCAGTTGCGCTCGTTTCCGGCCGCGATGACCTGGGGATAAAGCGAACATGCGTCAGAGTTCACAAAGGCGGTCGCCCGCATTCCGTGACGATCGAGCGATTCGATCATCCGCTAGATCCCCACCCGCATTCCATAGTCTCGCCACCCATAGTTGAGGGGGTCCGGGGTCAGCCCAGCTGTTCCGGCAAAAATTGATGTCGACGGCTTGTCGACCGGATAGTGTTCCACCGCGACGCCCGCGTAGAAGGCGACCTTCTTCCCGCCCGGCCACTCGAATCGTGGACGCTCAGTAATCGGTGAATAGTCGTAAAGCGAGTTGTGCATTAGATTCCAGCTTCCTCTTCGAAGTTGTTTGTATCAGACATCTGGTCTTTCGAGCACGAAAGACCGACGAAGGGTTCTGCTAAAGCGAGATGAACGCACCAACCGCGGCGTTGAACTTTTCGCGCTGGTCACTGAACACGTGATGACCAGCGTTGTTGATGAGATAGAGCGAGCTATCCAGGGTGTTGGCAGCGATCAGATCGAAGAGCCCCTTACCCATCGACACCGGCGCCGATCGATCATTGACTCCCCACACAACCAGCGTCGGCACCGGGATTCCTGCGTCGGCAAGCCGTTCCTGAACCCAGCGCCTGCCCTCGCTGAGGCTAGGCAACCAGTGCTCCTCCGCATTGCGTGCATATCCGGCGACAGCGTCGAGCTGCTTTTCGCTCTCGAGCCACTTTGTGGCGATCCCGATGTAGTCCTCGGGCAGATCTCCCTCATTAACCGCCTGGGCAGCATGATAGTGACGGATCAACTCGGCCGAACCTCCGGGGGCAGTCCTTTCGACTCGCTCGTAGAAGTCCATGTCGGTTCCGACGGGCGGCGCCGGTGCCGCAGTCGCACTGCTGATGATGACCAGCTTCTTTACCATCTCAGGGTACTTCAACGCGAGAAGGACCGCCGTCATGCCGCCGCGCGAGTGACCCACCAGGGTCAGGTTCTTGAGCCCCAACTGAGTTGCAAAGTTCGCAACGTGTTCGGCGACCGCGTCGACAGTCCAGTCTTCGTCATTCAGCGGGAGACCAGTCTCGCCCTGACCGAGTTTGTCGACCGCGAGGACACGGCCGTACTCGCCGAAATCCTCTAGAACGTTGCCCCAGGATTCGATTCCGGCCGGTATGAAGAACCCGAAATGCCCCCCATGGATGAGGAGGATCGGATCCTTGTCCTGGCCGTCGTCGAAATAACGCGTCTGAACCCCTTTCACATCGACGGTATGGAACTTCTGGGTGATTGAAGAGCTTGGCACGGATAACGCCTTTCTGTGCACGATAACGATTGAACAATTCATCGCAGTTCGACCCCTACCGACGTGGTAGTTCTGGCCAGTAGAAATCTCTTCTGCGTGTGCCTGAAAGCTACGCGCCTCCGCATCGACTGTCAATAGAAAGGGCCCTTCCGGATTCAGAGTGCATTGATCCGATCCTGAAGCTGTCCGGAGTGGATCAGTGACCGCAAGATGTAGTGCTTGAGGTTGCGGAAGCCCAGGGCGATTCCGCGGAGGTGTTCGAGCCTGCCGTTGATGGCCTCGACGGGGCCGTTGGAGGCACCCACGTCGAAGTAGGCGAGGATCTCGCGGTGCCGCTTCCATAGCGACCGGCCGAGCTGGGCGAGCTCGGGCAGCTCGGTGGGCACCCCGGTCCGGATCGAGCGCAGGAGCTTGTACATCGCGATCTTGCCCTCCCGCTTGCCCGAGGCCTCGTAGGCGGCGATGAGTCGCTGGTAGACGCCGTAGGTGACCTCCACCGCCGCGTGCGCATCGTTGGCGGTGAACGCCTTGAACAAGCGCACTTTCTGTTTGTCGGTCAGCAGCCCTGCCCGGGTGTTGAGCGTCCTGCGGATGCCGTACAGCGGATCGCCGGTGCGGCCCCGGTGCCCGGTGGTGGCCTGCTGGATGCGTTGGCGGCACACGGTGAGCTTGTCGGCGGCAAGATGCACGACGTGGAACGGGTCCATCACCGTGCGTGCTGCGGGCACGGCCTTGGCTGCGGCGGAGTGGTAGCCGGCGAACCCGTCCATCGTGACCACCTTGACTCGGTCTCGAAATGCCTGGTCGCGGGCGTTGAGCCACTCGGTGAGGACCTTCGCCGAACGGCCCGGGACCATCCTTTGGCGCGGCCGAGGAACTTGTGCCCGCCGCCGTCGGGGATGCGTCCGAGCTTCTTGATGTCCACGTGCACCAGATCGCCCGGTGCGGCGTGCTCATAGCGCTGCGGGCGTCGCTTGGTGGCGCGCACCGGGGCGCCGGTGGCCGGGTCGGTGAACGCCAGGCGCACGCACCCGAAGCGGGACAGGATCTTGTGCACCGTCGAGGGGTGCATTCCCAGGTGGTAAGCGATTCGGGCTGGCCCCCACCGGCGCGATACGCGCAGGCCGATCACCCGGCGCTCCCGACGACGCGGGGTGCGGTGGGGGCAGGTGTGCGGCCGGCTGGAGCGGTCAACCATGCCGGCCTTGCCCTGCTCGCGATACCGGCTGGCCCAGCGTCGGGCCGTGGTGACCGAGACACCGAACCGTTCCGCAGCTCGGGCCGGGGGCCAGCCGTCTTCGACGACACACCGGGCCAGGCGCAGTCTTCCCGTGGGCGTCAAGGTCGCGTTAGCGTGGGACACGAAGACCTCCGTTGTGGGTGTGGTTGCTTGGTCGCTTTCACACCTCACACGGAGGTCTTCCTCATTTCATCTCGCCATGCCGACCGGAGACACAACCTCCGTGGTCAGTACATCTAGCCGACTGGGCCAGTGCCCGAGGTGCGGCAGGAAGGCAGGCCGGTATCCTCTTGGGCGTCAACGATATGCCCGCCGCGGCGACCAAATGCTGTACGCGTGGCAGCCCGGGATGCTGGCATCGAGCCCCGGATCGCGAGTCGCCCGGTCTGACAACGTGGTCGTTGACCCGCTCAGCGATCGGCCATTGCGGCTGCCACCCCTCCAACCGAGAGCGCGAGCGGAGAGAACCTGCTGAACGGCGCAGCCGGCCGCTAACGTCGGTGGTAGCACGTTCACGAACCGGGGCACAGGGCGTACCGGCCACCGCCGCCCGACGGGGTTCGTTCTCGACCGCGGTTGCCACCGCGTCCGGCGAAACTCCGTCGGTCACCGGCCGCGCCGCGGCAGCGATGGTTCGTCCACCAGGGGGTCGGAGACGGTGATGGCCCGCATCGGGCAGCTCGCGGCGGCCTCGAGCGCTAAGGCGCGGGTGCGGGGGCCACCGTCAACAGGCTCCAGAACGACGGCGACGCTTCGCTCGTCATCGAGGTCGAAGAGCTCGGGCGCGGTCACAACGCACGAGGCGAAGCCCTCACACCGCTCGAGGTCCACCGTAATGTTCATCATGTTCATCGTCCCTCCGTGGTTAAGTCATGGGCAGTCTGTTCGGCGGCGAAGCGCCGCATCGGATCGATCCTGAGCGCGCCGGCCAGCTGCATGATCAGCAGTGGGTGGGCGCCCCTTTGCTGGAGGGTGACCAGGTCGCCCTCCAGGACGGCCGCAAGATCGGCCAGCCGTACGCCTGCGAGGTCGGCCGCGAGCTGGCCCGACTCTTCCGCAATAGAACGAAACTCCGGATCCCGGACGACCCGGCGGATGACCTGGTCCAGGGGTAAGTTCACGGTTCCTCCTCGGGGGCCAACCGAGCCAGCGCGATCCCGGTCGCCCAGTCCGGGACGGACTCGTATGCCAGGACGACCCCTCTCGGCCCACGGGCCGTCCGCTCAGGCTCCGACACTCCCCAGCCCTCCTGACGGGACGCGGCGGCCATCGCGGTGACCCAGTTGCAGATCTCCGGGGCACCATTGCCGGCCTCAGCGAGGACGTCGGCGGTCTTCATGGCGAGGATCGCGCCGAGGTCCCCTGCGCGCACGTGCTGCAGGAATCGCTCGTCGAAGGCGGAGTTGATCTGGCCCATCTCCGGCGTGCCGACCCAGTGGGAGAGCCCGCCGGTCCCGAGCACGACCACTGTTTCGGCTGCGGGCCGCCGCGTAATGACGTCGCGCAGCAGTTCCCCCAGTTGGGCGCTGCGCCACAGGGGTGGCAGAGGCTCGGTGTTGGCGTTCTGGAACACCGGGACCACCGGGATGTCCATCTCTGGTCGGATCAGGGTCAATGGTGCCATGAACGCATGGTCGATCTTCGGGTTGGCGGAGAACGCGAGGTCGAATCCGGCGGCCACCCCTTCGGAGAGCAGCTGGGCAGCGAAGGCGCCAGCAAGTGGGACCTCGGCGCTGGCCACTCCTCCATCGCCCCAACCGGTGGCTATCTCTCCGATTCCGACGCATATCTGCGGAAAGCTGTCGTAGCTGAAGGATGCTAGGTGCTCGCTGCTGACGACGACGAGCACGTCAGGGGACAGCCGGTCAATTTCCGCACGCACCTGAGCGAAGGCCTGATGGACTGCGGCGTGCACGTCGTTGTCCGGTTGGAGCTTTCGGATCATCATCGCCGTGTGGGACGTCGCGTACGCACCTACCAGCCTGCCCATCAGCGGGCCGCCCGTTGCCGGTTGGTGGCCGGATCCGTGGGGCCGCCGTCGCCGTCGCCGTCGGTGCGCCCACCTCGGCGCCCCGCGGTGACCGAACGCACGAAACCGCCGACGACAGCGTGGAATTCCGCCGGCTTCTCGAACTGCGGCCAGTGACCGGCGTCCTCCATCAGACGGAACGTTGCATCGGGAATGATCCGGCTGGCCGCCTCCCCCACCGTCCACGGCATGGTCGGGTTCTGCCGGGTCCACAGCACGAGCGTCGGGCAGTTGATCGTCGCGAGCCGCTCGGCGGTCAGCAGTTCCTCCGGCCGGGGCCGGGAGGTGAATGCGGCGACCATGTCACCGGCGGTGGCGGCGAAGTCCGGGCTGGCGTAGATCCGGTACCGGGTCTCCACCAGTTCGTCGGTGACCACGGACGGGTCATGGACCAGCCATTCCAGCCGAGTCCGGACCTTCTCCCGGGTCGGGGTGTCCAGAGCCTTGGTGGTAGCCTCCGCGACCTGCCGGCCGACGTTCTCGGTCAGCGTGGCACCGTCGGCGTCCACCTGCAGCCCCGCCCCGGTGACGCTGACGAGCGAGGCGACCCGCTCGGGGTGGTGGACGGCGAGAAACGCCGCGACCCAGCCACCGAGAGACTGCCCGACCAGGTGGGCTCGCGAGGCGCCGATCTCGTCGAGGAAGCCGAGCACGTGCTCGGCGAGCGCGCGGATCGAGTACTCGATCTGCGGCTTGTCGGTGAAGCCATGACCCAGCATGTCAATGGCATGCACGCGGAAGTCCCGGCCGAGGACGGCGACGTTGCGCACCCAGGTCTCGGCGTGCCCGCTCACGCCGTGCAGCAGGACTACCGGCTCACCGGCGCCTGCCTCGATGCTGCGGGTGCGGTAAGAGCTCGCCTGGCGGTACCGGACCTCGGTTCCCAGCAGGTCCACCCAGAACGAGTTCCCCTGGGGCTGGGCCATTCCCCCTTCAGTGCTCGTCACGTTGAAGCTCCTCTCTGTTCGGCCGTGCGGCCGGTGCGGGATGGTCGGTCACTCCGGTCCGAACGGCTCGGAGAGCAATGTCGTGTAGGCCCTCTCGTCGAGCCAGGTGAGGCTCTCCAGCTGCAGCGCGTCAAGGAAGACCTCGCGGCCGGTGCGCAGGCTACGGATGGCCAGGCGAAGGTCGTTGCCGTCTCGGTCGGCGCGTACCCGCACCCGGGCGAACTCGTTGCGGACTACGAGCTCGCCGTCGGCAGAGCCGATGCGCAGCCAAGAACTCGGCTCTGGTGCGCCATCAGCCCCGACGTCCCGACTGCCGTCGAGGTCAGCCGCCTGGGCCTCAGAAGAAGATGGAGATGGCACGGGGCAACACCCGGTGGTCGAGGAGCACGGTCCGTTCGGCGATCTTCCAGCTCTCACCGGAGGTCACGATCCGGTCGCGACGGGAGCCGACGAAGAACTGCTCGGAGTTGGCTCGCCGGGACTGGAAGATGATGAAGTTGCACTCCGCTACCAGGTCGCCGTCCGGCCCGGGGGTGACCAGGACGTTGCTGATGAACCGGCGCGTCCGCGACCGCGGCTGCTCCGCGTGGGCAAGGCCACCGGCCAAGCGCTCCATCCGCTTGGCGAGGAAACGGGCGTCCTCCTCCATGAGCGACCACTCGCCGGGGACGTGGTCCCGGTGCTGCCGCACCTCACGGGTCTCCGTGATCGGCATCCAGTAATGGACATCCTCAGTGAACAGGTCGAGCCACTCGTCGTAGCGTTGCTCGTCGAGCATCTTGGCCTCGCTGTAGAGGAAGTCCTCGACGTCGCGGCGCAGATCGGTGAGGGAATTGGTCATTTCTGCTCTCCCGGGGTGGTCATGAGTTCGAGCCAGTAGCGATAGAAGTTGCGGTGGTTCTGCTCCGAATAGTGGGGCCCCAAATGGCCGGGGTATCCCTCCTCGTGGATCTCGCCCTCGTGCCCCAGGCCCATCGCGTAGTTGAAATCCCGGGTCTGGGAGACCACCCCTCGGGCGGACTCGGTGATTTGCTCGAAGTTCTCGCCATCGTCCTGGCCAAAGATCCCGGCCGCGGCGTTCTCCTGGGACATCTGGGTGCGGGCGAAGTCCTTGACCGACTGCGGCGCGTCGCGGTCGAAGAGCGCCGTCTGCCAGACCTCGATCTCACCCGGTCCCCTCGGGTGCCATTGGAAGAGCCCGAAGACGTGGAAGACGCCGAACTTGATCCATGACAGGTTCGGGAAGATATTGCCCTGACCGAGCCCGTGCATCTCCGCCTGCAGCGGGGAGACCCGGGCCTTGAGCCGCTCGTGCACGGCGTTGACGTACTCGATCGCCTCCGGCCCGAGGAGCTGAGCCATCCCGACGTCGTTCTGATAGGCCCGGCCGGGCTTGCTGATGTCGCCCATCCCGTGGCCGTGGTCGAAGTATGCGATGTAGTCGCCGAGCGTGTCGTAATCGGGGAGGAAGCCGATCTGGAAGGCCGACCCATGTGTGTAGAGCACGTGGTAGTCGTCGCCGGCGAAGTTCTCCGCCGCCAGCTTCCAGTTGGCCTTGATCCGGAACTTCATCGTGGGGCCGATCACCTCGAGCCCGCCGAGCGGCGCCTCGAAGGCCAGGTCCAGATACCAGAGCTGGTCAGCGCCGAGGTAGTCTACCAGCGGGATGGCGTCCTCGTCCCAATTGGCGAAGATGAAGCCCTTGTAGTTCTCCACCCGCGGAACGGCCTTCAGACCTAGGCGCGGCTTGTCCAGCTCGCCATGGTAGACGGTATCTGCGCGCGGTGCACCGATCAGATCGCCGTTGTTGCTGTAGGTCCAGCCGTGGTAGGGGCAGCGGAAGAACTTCGAGGACCCGGCGTCGGTGCTACACACGGCCATGCCCCGGTGGGCGCAGGAGTTGAGCATCACCCGGATCACTCCGTCCGCACCGCGAGTGGCGATCACAGGGTCCTCGCCCATGAAGTTCGTCAGGTAGTCGCCCGGCTCACTCAACTGGGACTCGTGGCCGATGAACAACCACGTCTTGGTGAATACCCGGTCCAATTCCTTGCGGTAGGTTGCCTCGTCGACGAAGACTGTTCTGCTGACGGCACCCTCGTCGGGCTTCACCAGGTCGTGCAGTCTTGCGGCGGCCACGTCAACGGGGCGTTCGCTAATGCTGGTCATGATCGGGTCCTCTCGGGGTCTGACGGGTTGCGTGAGGTGAGATGGGAGGGCGGACCCGAACGGCCCACCTGTAGGCGGATCGTCTGGGCGTCTGCGGTATCACTGAGCGCTGTCATTGCTGGTCCAACTGTTCTGGGCCCCGAGGTTTGCCATGCCCGCGGCGTACAGGGCACCCTGCGCGTCGAAGGGGAGGTGGGCCACGCCGGCCCGCTCGTATGACGGGGTCGCGGCTTCCAGCCGGCTGTAGATCTCCTCCATGTCCGGAGGCAGCTCATGGTCCTGCCAGGCGGCGTAGTCCCCGTAGCCGTGGTCGTAGTTCCACTCCGGCACGTAGTAGAGGCGCCCGGACGTCCCCGCGCTGTCCTGGGCGGCGAGGAAGAGCGAGATCGGCAGCAGGTGCTCGGGAATCGCCGGGCGCATGAAGTAGGCAATGCCCTGCTCGTTGAAGGCCCGGGCGGTGGCGTCGAACCACGACGCTCGGGTGTGCCCCGGCATGATCGCGTTAACCGCGACCCCGTCGCCGCGCACTTCCTCGGCGAGGTAGAAGGTCAGCGCCATCACGGCGGCCTTGGTGGCCTGGTAAGGCATCTCGACCGTCCACGGGCGCAGCCCGTGGTAGCCGCCGCCGGCGGCGACGGCCAGGACGCCACTGCTGACGACGTTGACGATGCTGCCCCGCTGCTGGGCCCGCATCGGCTCGATGAACCGGCGGATGGCCTTCAGCGTGCCGAACACGTTGACGCCGAACATCACCTCCCAGTCGCGGTCGGTCGTGTCAAGGGTGTTCCGGTGGCCTGTGGGCGGGAAGAGGGTTTCGGAGACCAGAGACGCGTTGTTCACTAGGACGTCGACGGTCCCGAACCTGTCGATTACAGCGTCTCGGGCGGCGTCGAGGGCGTCGTCGTCGGTGATGTCCATGTCGACGGCCATGCCGCTGCCGTCCGACTCCAGCTGCTTGCGGAAGTCGTCAGCGTCGTCCCACGTCAGGTCCGCTGCAACGACCTTGGCGCCGGCGCGCAACAGTCCCTCGCAGAGGGAACGGCCGATGCCGCGGGCTCCACCGGTGACAACGATGACTCGACCCGCCGCCTCGCCCTGCCACTCACCGAGTGCCCGCTCGACCAGCTGACGCTGCCGCGCAGTGGCCACGGTTTCTCCACCAGACTCCGACATCCAATTCTCCTCAAGTTAGGACGGCTTTCTGCATTGCAGTACACATAAAAGAGTATGACCTTCATCACAGGCTGTCTATGGGCTATTTTGGTATCGAGCTATTCACTGGTGAAACTAGGAGCCGTGCGTGGAGCTGCGTCAACTCAGGTATCTCGTTGCGGTGGCCCGCGAGGGGTCGTTCCTCCGCGCCGCCGCCACCCTCGATGTGCCGCAGCCCTCGCTGTGGCGTTCGATCAAGGCGCTGGAGGCGGAGCTGGGCATCGCCCTCTTCGAGAGGTCCGGCCGCGGAGTACAGCTCACCGGTGCCGGGAATCAATTGCTGCCCCGCGCCCATTACCTGCTGAATCGAGCGGAGTCGGTCTCCCAGTTTGCCCACGAACTCGCTCGCGGTCGAGCGGGCGTCGTCACGGTGGCCTGCGCATATCCGCACGTGTCACGGTTCCTCGCGCCCCTGATCGGCACCTTCCGGTCGGCGCATCCCGCTATCCACGTCGCCGTCCACGAGTACTCGGGCCTGCCCGCGATCGAACAGGTGCTTAACGGGGACGTCGATCTCGTGACGGGCCTCGGGCAGGCCGACCAGCGTCTTGCGGGCCACCAGCTCGGCGACGTGCGGCTGGCGGTGGTGACCTCCGACGACCACCCGTGGCGGGGCCGGAGCCACGTCTTGGTCGCTGAATTGCGTGGCCAGCCGGTGCTCACCGGGCACGCCGATAGCCTCACCCGGCGCCTGCTGGAGCCGGCGCTGCGGGCAGGGGGCTTCGGGCTCGACATCACGTCGGAGAGCGTCAACGCCACCACCATCGTTGCGCTCGCCCGGGCAGGGCTGGGCGTGGCCGTCATCGCCGACGACAACCTCAGTGCCGACGACTCGGCCAGATGGCCAGTGCTGGTCGACGAGCACACCCCGATGAGCGCCCCGCTGTGGATCTACTGGTCACGCGAAGGAGGCATCGCCCCGGCGGTACGGTCCTTCGTGCGCCACGTCCAGGGGACCGGCAACCGGCTGGACCGGGACGGCGGGCAGCCCAGTCCAGCCTGAGGCCCAGCCGACTTCGGCCTGACCACGCCGATCAGAGCAGGAGATGGTCGATCTCCTCCGCCGCAGCTACCAGCCGAGTGAGGATGTCCTGCTCGGTCGCCGAGCTCATGCGACTGAGCGGCAGCGAGGCCTTGACAGCCAACCGCGGAGAGCGGGTCGAGGCCAGTGCGACGGCGAGGGAGGCGACATCCTCCTCGCTCTCCTCCTTGCTCGACGCGAACCCCCGGGAACGGATCGTGCGCACCGCGTCGAGAAGTTCGGTCCGGGTGCCTAGCGAATGGGCTTTACCGCCTGGTGGACGCCGCCTACGAGAAACGTGCCATCGCGATCAGCTCGAACCTGCACCCGGCCGGTTTCGACGAACTCATGCCCAAGACCATCGCCACCGCGACAGTGGATCGGCTACTGCACCGCGCCCACGTCTGCCAGACCAGCGGCGACTCCGTCCGCCTCTCCGAAGCACTCGCAGGCCAGGGAGTGAAGCCCTTGTCCTGACAACCCGAAAACCCGAGATGGCCAACTTCTGGGCAGATCCCATTGAAGTGCCCCGGGTAATCGATGTCTCCATCAAACCCGGGGCACTTCAGCGGTCAGGTCGTCGGTGAGGCAGCATCGTGCGCACAGTCCTCGGCGGTGGGGTTCGTCCTGGTCTCCGCAGCGGGTGCAGGTCAGTCGGGGGTCGTCGATTCCGGCACAGTCAGTGCAGATGGGCTGGTCGTTGGCGAGGCCAGGCAGCAGTCGATCCGGGCGTTGGCAGCGGGGGCAGGTGCCGCGTCGGCGGGTGGCCTGTTGGTAGCAGCGGCGGCAGACGAAGCCCTCGGGCCAGCGCACTCCGCGATGCTGCTGCTCGTCGTTGCACCGTGTGCAGTGGTACTTCGATGTGTCAGCCATGTGTCCGCCGCCTGCCTGGGGGTCTACGCCGTCGGTCCGGGTCGGTGGATGTGTGCCCGCTTCGGTCGCAGTGGCACGTCGGTTGCGGGGGAGGCGTCGGTGGCTGTGGCGGTGCGTCTGGAGGGGGAGGTGTCGACGTGGAAGACGCAGAGGTCTTCGACGGTGCAGTCCAGGACGTGGCACAGCGCTCCGAGTAGGGCCAGGGGCAGTCGCTCAGGGGTGCGTCCCAGGAGGCGGTAGAGCTGGGAGGCGGAGAGTTCGATTCCCACGTCGTGCAATGGCGTGATCAGGTCGGACAGGGTGTGCATATCTCGGTCGGTCATGACCTGGCGTAGTCGCCACTGGTAGGCGATCCGGTGTTTCATTGCTGGTCGGTCCTTTCGGGCAGGCGTTTGGCCGCGGCGCGAAGTGCGGCGGCCACGACACGGCTGCGGTAGTCGGGGGAGACGAAGGTGTAGAGCGAGGTGGTTGAGGCGTACTTGTGTCCGACTTGTTCCTGGATGAAGCGGGTGTCGTATCCGGACTCGACCAGCAGCGTGACGTAGCTGCGGCGCAGGGAGTGAAAATCCAGTCCGGGATCGGTCAGGCCGGCGGTGTCGCAGAGGTCGGCGAAGCTATGGGACAACGCGCCGTTCGAGATGCGCTCGGATCGCTCGGTCGGGAACAATGCGGTCCCGACCGGGTGGTCAAAGGTGGTGCGGCCCTGGTCGATCCATCGTTTGAGGCAGTCGATCGCCCAGGCGGTCTCCGGGACCGTCAGGACGCCACGCCGCTTGGCCGCAGATCCCTTGCCGGGTTTGCCGTGGCGGACGTAGCAGAACCCGAACTGGCCGAACTGTGGTGCTCGAGGGTTCGGTCCGAAGTCTGTCAGATCCAGCATGCGGACTTCGTTGCGACGCAGGCCCCACGCGTAGGCGACCTTGATGATCGTCGCGGTCCGCAGGGCCACCATCGCGCCCTTCGAGCCAGCCTCGAAACGGTGGTTGACCTGATCGTCCGCGAAATCGCAAAGGTCCTGCAGTTCATCGGTGGTGTAGGCCCGTTTGAGTGGATTGTCGGGGCCCTCGTAGGTGTGGCGGGCCGAGTTGGCCTCGGTGATGATCTGTATCGGATGCGTGTCGAATCGGTCCTGGCATTGCTGGGTCCACTCGTAGGCCGGATCGAGCAGGTAGTCCATGAAATGCCGCAGTGCACCCTGGTAGCTCAGCACCGTGCCCAGGGCCAGGCCGTGGACCCCGCGCAGTTCGGTGAACCAGTCATCGACCATCGGGGCGTCCAGTGCCAGGGGCCGGCGACACCGCAGAAGTCCTGGAACCGCCGGATCGTGGCGACCTGGGCCGCGATCGTGCCAACGGACAGGTTCCGGGCCATCTGCTGGTGCGACCACCCGGTGACCATCGCCTCGAACACCGCGGCTTCCGGCCGCAGGACAGCGATGCCGTCGGCCAATTGCAGCCGCGCCGACCCCGGCGGAGGATCCTGATCTGCCATCTCGCACCACCCAAACATGGTTCGCGATATATGCGAAAGTATCGCACTTTGCGCGAATCAACACAAGAGGTCGCAGGTAGCGGCATTGCCAGTCAGTCCGCGGAGGTTGGGCCACTGCACTCAGAGGCGGCCCCGGGAAGCGGTCCGTCACGTGACGACGTGCAGGTCAGTCGGGGTGCCGGACAGGGCGGGCGAGAGAATGTCCGGGAGGTGTCGAGTTCGCAGAACTTACAACTCAGCACCCGCTACTTGTCATAACGTCTGGTTACCGGTGCTCGATGTGGGTGGCAAGGCGACACGAGTTTTCGGACACTGCTGCCCTGCGGAAACGACTGGTTCTGTGAGTGTCGCGAAATCGATCGCTAGCTAGCGGACGCGCTCGGACGGGGGTTTGACTACCTTGAGCCACCGTCGTGAGGTGGGGTCGTCACGTCCCACGCTGACTTGCGGATACGAGATGAAGGTCGCTTCGTCGATGTAGGGCGGGACCGTGGCTCTTTCTGGTGACGTCCTGCCGTGTGTCAGTTGAAGCCTCCGGACGGTGTCGTGGCCTGCTCTCTTTGCCACATGACGATGGTCAGTTCGGCGTAGAGGACGGTGTGGTCGTCCTGATCGGTCAGCCGCATCTCCATCTTCACTCGCCCGCGTGTTCCGTCGAGAGTGACCTCGGCAATCCGGACGGTTCCGGTGAGAACGTTCCCGGGTCGGACGGGCACCGGGAACCGGACCCGGTCGAATCCGAGCCCGGCGATCACTGCCCATTGGTTGAGCACTGTTTGTGTGAGCAGCCGTTGAGCGATGGCGATGGTGTGTACCCCGCTGGCGATGAGTCCGCGGAAGTGTCCCTGATCGGCCGCTTCCTCATCGATGTGAAACCACTGTGCGTCCCAGCGTGTGGCGAAATCCACCAGTTCGGCCTTGGAGACGGTGTGATCGCCCAGTTCGAGGATCTGGCCCGGGGTGAAGTCTTCGGCGTAGACGGACGGACTTGGGGGAGTGGCGTTCACAGCGACCTGGCTACGAGCAGCTTCATGATCTCGTTGGTGCCGCCGTAGATCCGCTGCACGCGGGAGGCGGTGTACATCTGGGCGATGGGGTACTCCATCATGTAGCCGTAGCCACCGAACAGCTGTAGGCACTTGTCCACCACGCGGCACTGCATGTCGGTGGCCCACAGCTTGATCATCGAGGCGCCGGCGGCGTCGAGGGTGCCGTCGATCTGGCGGCGGATGCCGTCGTCGATCAGCGCCTTGCCGGCGTAGACGTCGGCCTTGCACTCGGCTAGTACGAACTGGGTGTTCTGGAAGTCCAGGAGTTTCTTGCCGAACGCATCGCGCTCTTTGACGTACCGGATGGTCTCGATCACCGCGGCCTCGGCCACTGCCACGCCGGCGACTCCGATGATGAGTCGCTCCCGCGGCAACTGGGTCATGAGTTCGGCGAAGCCGGAGCCCTCCTCGCCAAGGATGTTCTCCACCGGTACCCGCATGTCGTCAAAGAAGAGTTCGCGGGTGTCCCATCCGTGCATGCCGATCTTCTCGAGGACGGCGCCGCGGGAGAAGCCCGCGACGTTATTGTCGACCTCGGCGACTAGTAGGGAGATGCCCTTGCCGCCGGCCGCTGGATCGGTCTTGGCCACGATGACAACCAAGTCGCAGTGGGTGCCGTTGGAGATGAAGGTCTTGGCGCCGTTGACCACGTAGTGGTCGCCGTCGCGGATCGCTGTGGTCTTGACGTTCTGCAGGTCTGAGCCGGTACCAGGCTCGGTCATGGCGACGGCCACCACTTTCTCGCCGGAGGCGAGCCCGGGTAGCCAGCGGCGCTTTTGCTCCTCGGTCCCGTAGGCGTTGATGTAGTGGCTGACGATCGTGGAGTGCACGGTGAAGCCGAACGCGCTGTCGTGCGCGTACGCCAGTTCCTGGGCCACTACAGCCTCGTGGCCGAAGTCGCCTCCCCCGCCGCCGTCCTTTTCGGCGATGTCGGTGAGCAGTAGGCCTGCCGCTCCGGCTCTGTTCCAGAGTTCGCGGTCGACGTGGCCCTGCCGGGCCCAGTCCGCCTGGCGGGGGGTGACTTCTCTGGCGAAGAAGGCGCGGGCGTGGTCCCGTAGCAACTCGTGGGACTCGGTTTGCCAGGTGGGGCGGTGGTCGGGGAACAGGGTGGTGGTCATGATCTTGTCCTTGTCGGGCCGGGTCAGCGGCCGGTGAAGTTCGGCGAACGCTTGGCCACGAAGGCGGCCTGGCCCTCGTGGCTGTCGTCTGAGGCGAGTGAATAGACGAAGTTGCGCTTTTCGTGCTCGAGCCCTGCGGCTATCGACCCGGTCTGCGCGGCCAGGGCGGCGTCTTTGGCCAGGGCCACGGCCAGCGGGGAATTAGCCGAGATCCGCTGCGCCAGGGCGATCGCCTGTTCGACGACCTCGTCGTCGTCGACCACCTTTCCCACCAGGCCGAGGGTGGCGGCCTCGGTCCCGGTGACCAGGTCGCCGCTGAGCAGCAGTGCCATGGCGCGAGGTTTGCCGAGCGCCCGGATGAGTCGTTGGGTGCCGCCGCCGCCGGGGATGACGCCGAGCTTGACCTCGGGTAATCCAAGGCGGGCACCCTGGCCGACGATGCTGGTGTCGCAGGCCAGGACGAGTTCGAGCCCGCCCCCCAGGGCCAGGCCCTCGACGGCTGCGATCACCGGTTTGGGGAAGTTCTCCAGGTCGGCCCATAGAGTCCCCCCGGAGGCCCGCCGCTGCCCGATCAACGGATCGGCCCGCAGGGCGTCGAACGCGGTGATGTCTGCTCCAGCGCAGAACACGCCGCTCGCGCCGGCCAAAACTATGGCGCGCACGGAGTCATCGGTCCGCAGCTCGGCTAGGTGCCCGTTCAAGGCTGCGAACACCGCGGCGTTCAGTGCATTCCGGGCCTCGGGTCGGTTGATGCGCAGGATCGCGACGGCTCCGCGTCGTTCGCTGCGCACCACATCATCGTGTCCGCTCCGGTTGTTCATTCCTCGGCTCCCCGGTAGAGATCGGCGTGGTCGGTGCGTAGCGTCTTTTTGTCCAACTTGCCGACGCTGGTGCGCGGCAGCGCGTCGGCGAAGATGACGATGTCGGGCAGTTGCCACTTGGCGAACTTGTCTTCCAACACGGCGTGGATGTCGTCGACGTCAAGATCGGCACCGTCTTCTTGGACGACGATCGCAACCGGGCGCTCTTGCCACTTGGGATGCTCGATCCCCACCACGGCGGCTTCGCGGACCTGTGGGTGGGCGACGATCGCGTTTTCCATGTCGATCGAGGAGATCCATTCGCCGCCGCTTTTGACCACGTCCTTGATGCGGTCGGTCAGCTTGAGGTAGCCGTCGGGGCGGATCGTGCCGGCATCGCCGCTGCGCCACCACCCATCGGCGAACGCGCCGCCTTTGTCTTCCATCTTGTGGTAGCGCTCGATGATCCACGGGCCGCGCATGAGCACCTCGCCCTGGGAGACACCGTCGTGGGGTAGTTCGGTTCCGTCCGGTCCGACGACCTTGATGTCGATCCCGTTGACCAGCAGACCCTGGGCCCGCTTGAGATCCCACTTCTCCTTCTCACTGAGCACGTCCCGCAGCGTGTGCTTCAGGCCTGCGTTGACGGTGACCAGCGGAGTGGTCTCCGTGGCGCCGTAGGCGTGGATGATGTCGGCGCCGGTGAGGTCATGGAAGCCGCGCATGAGCGTCAACGACGGTTCGGTCGCCCCGGACAGCAGACGGGCGCGGCTGAAGTCCGGGCGCGTCTTGAGTGTGCGGATGTAGTCGAGCATCGGCTCGAAGATCGCGGGGGCACCGTTGGCTACGGTGACGGACTCGGAGATCATCGCGTCAACCAGCACAGAGGTGTCCTCGGCCGTATACCGTCCGGGCAGCACGACCTTGGCGGCCGAGTAGATGGCCGACTGCGGCAGTCCCCAGCCCTGGCCGTGGAACATCGGGGTGATGACCATGACGGTGTCGTCGTCGCCCATCTTCAACTGCGCTGCCTCGGCAAGAGTGTGGAGGTAGATCCCGCGATGGGAGTAGTACACGCCCTTGGGGCGGCCGGTGGTGCCGGTGGTGTAGCACGCGCTGTACGCCGAGGTTTCGTCGATCATCGGCCAGTCGAAGGTCGATTCCGCGGCCGTCAGCGCGTCTTCCCAGTGGACGACCCCGGGCAGGGTGGTGGAGATCTCCGAGAGTGGCTTGTCCGTCATGACCACCCAGGTCTTCACCCCGACGCCCTGCTCGACCAGCGCCTCGGCCACGGGCAGCAGGGACTCGTCGACCAGCACGATCGAGGCTTCGGCGTGGTCGGTGACATAGGCCAGGTCCACCGGGGCGAGCCGCAGGTTCATCTGCAGCATCACCGATGCGATACCGGGAATCGCCCAGTACAGCTCCATATGGCGTTTGGAGTTCCAATCCAGGATTCCCACCACCGTTCCGGGGCCGGCCCCCAGCCCGGTGAGCGCGTGGGCTGACTTCCCGACCCGCTCGAACATGTCTGCGTAGGTGTAGCGGTCCCAGCCCCCGTCGATGGTGCGGAATACGATCTCCTGCTCGGGGTAGGTCCGGGCGGAGTGCCGCAGCAGGGTGGTGGTGTTGAGCTGGTAACTGTCACCGTGTGTCGACGGCAGACCGGTGACGATGGGGTGGGACGTCATGTTGGTGCTCCTGAAGTGGGGTTGGGACGGTGGCTGGGACGGAGGGGGCTCGTCAGAGGCGTTCGATGATGGTGGTGTTAGCGGTGCCGTGGGCTTCGCAGATGGTCTGTAGCCCGTATCGGCTGCCGGTGCGTTCGAGCTCGGTCAGCAGGTCCGTCATCATGCGGGCGCCGGTGGATCCGAGGGGATGGCCCACGGCCACCGAGCCGCCGTTGACGTTGAGTTTGTCGTCGGGGACGCCGAACTCTTTTTGGAACATCAGCGGTACTCCCGCGAACGCTTCGTTGACCTCGAACAGGTCGATATCGTCCACCGTGAGCCCCGACCGGACCAGGGCCTTGCGGGTGGACTCGAGGATCGCGGTGAACTGGATGATCGGATCGGCCGCGGCGACCGCGTGGACCACGAAGCGGGCGCGGGGGGTGAGCCCGTGGGCCTCGGCGAACTCACGGTCGGCGATGAGTAGTGCGGCGGCACCGTCGCTGAGCTGGGAGGAGTTGGCTGCGGTGGTCTTGCCGTCCTCGGCGAACACCGCCCGCAGGGACGCCATCTTCTCCGGGTCGAGCTCGGCCCGGATCCCCTCATCCGCGGTCACGGGCTCGCTGGAGTCATCGAGCGGGTCGCGGCGCAACGGAACCAGCTGGGTCTCGAAGCGGCCGTCGCGGGTGGCAGCCAGCGCCCGCTCATGGCTCCGGCGGCTGAACGCGTCGAGTTCCTCCCGGCTGAGGTCGAAGCGGGTGTTCATCAGCTCACTGGACGGGCCCTGCACCAGCAGTCCGCCGTCGTAGCGGGCCAGCTCCCGGGGGGAGTACTGCGGGCCGAGCGGGGCGCCGGGTTGTAGTGAGGATGGCAGCGCCACCTGTGACATCGACTCCACGCCGCATGCGATGGCGAGGTCGTAGGACCCCGCCTCCACACCGTGGGCGGCAAATGCGACAGCTTGCTGCCCCGAGCCGCACTGTCGGTCCACGGTCACGGCCGGCACCGAATCGGGCAGGCCGGAGGAGAGTACAGCATGGCGGGCGATGTTGGAGCTCTGCTGGTCGTGCGTCATCACACAGCCAGCGATCACGTCGTCGATTTTCTCCGGCGCCACATCACTGCGGCGAACCAGTTCACTGAGGGTGGCCCCCAGCAGATCGGCGGGATGCCAGGCGGCCAGCGCCCCGCCGCGCTTGCCGACCGGGGTCCGGACGGCATCGACGATCACCGCCTCGCGGGTGGCTCGGGAACTACGGGGCTGGGGGGAGTCGGTCATGACTGGGTCCTTCCTCAAGGTGGTCAGGCGGTAGTCGCCGTGAGCGCGTGAGTGGTCTGCGCTGTGGCCGGGTGGGCATCGCGAACGGCGCTGAGCGGGATGTCGTGGCGCGCGGCCAGATCCTCCCAGTGGGCCGTGGTGCGCGCGGCGAAGGCGCGGGTGTAGGCGGCGGATGTGCCGTCGCAATCGAGTACCTCTCTGGTGCGGGCCTCGAAGTGCGGCTCGAGTGCCCCCAGGGCGATATGGCCGTCGGCGGTGGCATAGATGTTGTAGGAGGGCAGAGCCCCGCCCAGTGGTGCTCCATTGCCAAACAGGCCGTGCCGGAGGGCAGCCGCGGAGTCGTACGCGGCCGCGTCGAGAGTGATGCGTTGATGTCCACCGGAGTCGTGCTGTCCCCGCGCCAGCAGCAGTGCCAGGGCGGCCGAGATGGCCCGCTCCCCACCGACGGTGTCGGCGACCGGGACCAGCGGCAGGTGCGGCGGCCGGATGGTGCCGTATCTCGCCTGATAGGTCAGGTCGTGGCCCGCGACCTCCTCGTCGGCGCCGTCGTAGCCCACGATCTCCACATGGCACAACCGCGGGTAGCGGTCGCTGAGATCGCCGAGGCCGAGTCGGCAGAACGCTGACGGGCGCATGGCGGTCACCAACACGTCCGCCGTATCGAGCAGCCTGGTCAGCTCCTCCAGGCCGCTACGACTCTTGAGGTCGGCCCGACGAACCTCCACCCCCTGTGTCA
This sequence comes from Gordonia sp. NPDC057258, assembly GCF_042668985.1. Lineage (NCBI taxonomy): Bacteria > Bacillati > Actinomycetota > Actinomycetes > Mycobacteriales > Gordoniaceae > Gordonia > Gordonia sp. NPDC057258. Next base: position 6,798 of record NZ_JBHUXZ010000040.1, on the reverse strand, counting down.
GTTCTGCGTACCAGGAGGGCGCGGCCACGGCCAAGGCGTCACCCACCGGCGGCTCCACTTTGATCACCGCTGCGCCGAGGTCACGAAGGCCTGCCACGGCCAGCGGACCGGGCAGGTTGGTAGCCAAAGAGACGACCTGTATGCCGGCCAGGGGTCGGAGCGATCGAGGACTCATTCCAGCGACTATACAAGTAGTCAGTAAACTTAGCCACTGTATAGCTTTAGCGATTGGCGCGTCCCCGTAGACTCGTTTGTCGACCGAAGGGAGACCGCGTGGACCGCCCCGCCCAGCACTCCGGCGACCAAGATCTCACCGCCAAAGCGCGAATCCGCAACGCCGCTCTCGAGCTTTACGCGGCCAACGGCGAGGACCGCACACCGATGCGGGCGGTCGCGGCCGCCGCCGGGGTGACTGTCGGGCTGGTGGTCCATCACTACGGGTCCAAAGACGGCCTCCGCGAGGCCGTGGAGCAGATCGTCGTGGAGCGTTTTGCGTCGGCCCTTGCTTCGGCGCCGACCGACGGGGCCGGCGAAGAAATCGCTCGCGTCCGGAATGAATCCGTCGCGGAAATGCTGTTCAGAAACCCGGAGGTGGTCAACTACCTCCGCCGGGCGCTACTCGAACCCGGCGGCCAGCGGGGGCAACTGCTGGAGCGGCTCACCGAACTCACCCACCGGGAGGTCGTTGCGATGCGCGAGACCGGCGCGGCCTCGCGAGGTCGCGCCGACTCCGTCCAGGTGGTCGACGTGATCATCAACCAGATGGGCCGACTGTTCCTGCAGCCGCTGGTGGATGCCGTCTGGACCCACCTCGGGACCTTCACCCACACCGAGGGGCACAGCAAGCCCGAACTCGGCGTGAGCGTGTCCGGGGGAGGAGCTGTCGATCGTTCCCACGGGTCAGCCACCTGACCCGAGTTTCACTTTCACTGAACATCTGTACAAGCATCACGCTGGCGGTTACTGTTCCTGCTGTGTCCGGGGTCACATACCCGATCCCGGAGTCATCGACACCTCAGGAGTCACCATGGCCACTCTCGGAGGCGCCCTCGCGCTCAATGCCCGCCGGCACCCGGACAAGACCGCACTGATCTTCGGCGAGAGCACCTACTCGTACGAGCAGCTCGCGGCCCGGATCAATCAGTATGCGCACGCGTTGGCGTCGCTCGGAGTCGGCAAGGGCGACAGGGTGGCACTGCTGAGTCCGAACTCCGACGCGTACATCCTGGGCCTGTACGGAGCGTTCCGACTGGGGGCCGTCGCCGTGCCTCTCAACCCTCGCGTGCCGGCCCGCGAACTTCGCTACCTGCTCGAGGACTCCGGTGCGACGGTGCTGCTGTACTCCGAGGGGCTCGCGGTGGTGGTGGCCGGCCTCGACGAACTCGATCCGCTGCCGTCCGCGCCGCAAAGTCTGGTGCTGGACGAGCCCGCCGCGCAGGGCATCGCGCGGCTCGCAGACACCATGCCGACCACCGCGCCGGAAGTGGAGGTCATCGAGGACGACGACTGCATTATCCTCTACACCTCGGGCACGACCGGGCGTCCCAAGGGAGCGTTGTTCGACCATCACCGCATGCTGTGGGTGGGGAACTCGGTTTCCGCACTCGGTATGAATATCTTCGACCGGAATCTGCACGTCGCGCCGATGTACCACTGCGCGGAGCTGGTCCTGTTCGTTATGTCAGGGTTCAGCCTGGGCACCACTCACGTGGTGCTGCCAGCGTTCGAGCCCAAGGCGGTCCTGGATGCGCTGGAGAAGCACCGCATCACCGTGTTCCTGGGCGTGCCCACCATGTACCAGATACTGCTGCAGCACCCCGAGCTCGGCACGCGCGATCTGTCCGCGTGGCGGCTGGGCTTCTTCGGCGCCGCACCAATGCCGCCGAGCGCGGCGACCAGCTTGCTCGCCACCCTGCCGCACGTGCAGTTCTTCCAGCTGTGCGGCCAAACCGAAGGCGGCCCGACCGGCATCTTCCTCACTCCGGACGAAGTACGCGCCCGCCCAGATGCCACCGGACGGGCGTCCATCACTAACGCCGAGACGCGGATCGTCGACGACGAGGGCAACGACACCGCGGTCGGCGAGCCCGGGGAGATCATTTACCGAGGCGAGACCATCATGAAGGGCTACTGGAACAAGCCCGAGGCCACCGCCGATGCGCTCCGCGACGGCTGGCTGCACAGCGGCGACGTGGCGGTCCGGGACGCCGACGGGTTTATCACGATCGTTGATCGGATGAAGGACATGATCATCACGGGCGGGCGCAACGTGTACTCGGTGGAGGTCGAACAGGCCCTCGCCGGCCACCCGGACGTGGCCGATGTGGCGGTCGTCGGGCGGCCGGACGAGATGTTCGGGGAGAGCCTCATCGCCGTCGTCACCCCGGTCGAGGGCCGCGAGGTCACCTTGGAGTCGCTCCGCGAGTACGGATCCCAGTTCATTGCGGGTTACAAGCTTCCGCGCGAGCTCATCACCCGGCCCATTCCCCGTAACCCCTCGGGGAAGATTCTCAAGCACGTGCTGCGTGATGCAATCACGGAAGGCACAGTCGCCACCAGCTAACAATCGGATAGCTCGTTAGGCTCCTCTACCAAGCCACCTGCCATTTGGCCCGCTCTGGGAGAGGTCGAGTTCGCGGGATACTCGGCATCGCCTACTTTACATAACGTAAATTATCGGCACATTAAAACAGCTGGGGGACAGGCACTTTTACTAGAAAGTGACATAACTTGGACTGAGGTCGGGCACGCACTGGGGCTGTTCCACCTGCTCCAACGACCTGATAGCAGATAATGACGGGGCCCGCGAAACGTCCTACACACCCACCGGCCTCACCCGCGACCTATACCACAACAAGTGGGGATTCTGATGACCCACCACCGAGCAGCACGACCGGCGGCCCTCACACTCGGCATCGCCGGCATCCTCGCCGCTGCCACCTTGGCCGCGTGCGGCGAACAAACCGTCAATGAGGGCATCCCGCCCCTCGAATCGGCCACGGCCACCTCGACCGCCCATGCGGACTCGATTACCGACACCTCTGACTTGCGTAATCTGATGGCGATCTCCACACACGTCTTCAGCGGCCGTGTCGAATCAGCTGCTGGCGCCAAGGCACTCGGGCCGCTCCCCGAAACTCAGTACAGCGTGCTCACCAAAACAGCGATCAAGGGCGAAGTCTTCGAGAGCGTGGTAGTCAACCAGCAAGGCGGAGTCAAAGACGGTGTCTACATTTCCGTCAACGGCGACACACCACTCAAGGTCGGCCAGTGGTACCTGTTCGCCACCCGCTACCTCGAGTCCGAGGAGTGGTACACCCTCATCCCGGTTGACGGCCGCAAACCGGTGACCGAACAGCAAGCCCGCGGCAGAGCCTCCGCGCCCCTGGCCGAGGCTGAGGCCGCGGTGCGCGCCAACCCCCAAAGCCGGCTCGCACCACCGGACCCACCGAGCCTGTCGATGACCTTCCCGATTCCCCAACCCGGCGACCGCAACCCACCTCCACCCTCACCGGCGCCACCCGGCTGAATCATGAAGTAGCCAGTGGCGGCATATGGAAAGCGTTGGGGGAGATAGCTTGCCAGGCTCGATCGAGTTGACATAAGGCTGTCGGTCACGAACCGAGGTGTTCCGATGGTTCGAGATTACTCGGGGACGTCATCCTTCGCTGAGCCGGATGCTCGCGAGCACCCCGTGATGATCGGAGCCCGGCAGATCGATCCGCTGGAACGATGTCGGTGTCGGGCCATTGCGTGTCAGCACCCGGTCGAGCGCAAGCAGCGACGGGTAGGGCCGGCCGGCAGGATAGGTCGCGACGACGCCCGATCCGAGATGCTCGGCGGCGTCGGTCAGCTGGGGCGAATCCGGCGGTCCCGACAGTAGCTGCCGGAAGGAGCGGTGATCGTAGGTCGAGTTCGCATCGGCGCCGATGATCAGTGGATCTGTGTCGGCGAAGAGGATCGAGTGCAACTCGCGGAGCTCGGCATCCCAGCGCCACGACGGTTCGGGATACGGCGGCAACGGGTGCAGTGCATAGATCGAAATTGGCGATCGGTTCGGAAGCAACAGTCGCGCACGAAGATTCGACAGTTCGAACCCACGCAAGAGTTGCCCGTCGGTCAGCGGGGCCCGCGCATAGATGCCAGCTCCACCTCCACCGTCTCGGGGACGAAGAAACGCAAACGGCAAGGCTTGCCGCAACCCGGCGCGCTCGAGGGCTCCCACCGCCTCAGACGTCAGCTCGACCACCGTCACGACGTCAACGCCTGAGTCGCGCACCCGCGACACTAGCGCGTCCGGATCAGCCTGCCCGAGATAGATATTGGCCTGCATCACGGTCAGGTCCGAGTCCGAGACTTGTTCGTCCGCCCCCCGATACAGCGGGGCCTGCGCCGTCACGCCCACGGCGATGACGAGCACAGCTCCCGCCGCGGAGAGCCAGGCGCGCGCAGCGAGCAACAGCAGCAGACCGACGACGCCGACGATGATCAGCACCGGCGTGAACGCCGCCACCCGGGACACGAGATTGCTGACCAGGCCAGAATAGTGGGCAGCAATCCCGGCAGCAGCGGCGAGGACCGCACCCCACCCGAGCGCTCGTAGCAGTCCACGCATGCGGCCGATCATGCCAGGACCGCTGTCGCGCTCTCTGGCGGGTGATCGTCGAGTGCAGGCTGTCGGCGACAGGGGCTGTCAGCCAAGCCACCAGTCGGTTCGATCTATGGTGACCGTTACGAGCCGGACGCTTCGTTATCGACGCAGTTGCCCAGGCGAGAACTTGCGCACGCATTGACGCCGACGCGTAGTCGGCCACAATGTACCCGCTGGTCAACCAAGCGCACCGTCGGAGCTGCGCAGAGCTCGAAGAATCGATTTTGGGGCCAGCGGGGAGAAACTAACCTGGATAGTAGTAACCTGTCTGTGGCTCGTTCGATATCGAACTGTTTTCATCCGGACTGACGCTTGGACTGAAGGACTCCTCTTGGCACGGCATCGCAAAGCTGATCCCAGCCCGCCCTCCGCTGGTATCTCTGCGTTCCGGCGCGGCGCATCGGCGAGCCTCACCCCTGGACTCGCGGGGCCCCAGCATTCACACGTCGTGCATGCGGCCGGGCGACACCGAATGCCTGTCCAACCCGAGGTGTCGGCTGGGTTCACGCGGCCCATCTTCTCGGGCGCCCCGGTGCCCTCCTACTCGCCGCATGCTCGATCGACGACGGCGCCCGGGGCGTCGCTGTCATACCCACCTCGCAGTGGCCGTCCACACACTGCGCGCTCGCGTACTGCCTTGCCCCGCCAAGCCGGGCCTGGCCATCGAGCTTTCGGGCCGCCTCGCTCACAGCGCCCGCTCGACCTCGGCAGGCATCCATCGGCAGCGCCTACCGCACCGTGGGAGCGGGCGTTGTGGGTCGTTGAACCTCAGTCCAGCGAGCAAGCTCAGTCAGGCTTTCTCGAGGTGCTCGAGGGCGAGGAGGTCTCGGGCACCTCAACTCGGTCGGCGGCTGCGGCCGGGTTGGGTGGATCACTCATGGCCGCGGTGGTTCTATGCGCTGCCGGCGGGACTGCGGCCACTGCGGTCGCCGATCGACACGACCTGACGGTCACTCCCCTGACTCAGGCTGGCGTGCCCGTCGACGTCCAGCCCGCAGCAGCCCCACGCTCTGTAACCGTCGGATCGGTGGACGAACAGCGAAGCCGCACGTCGGCACGTGCATCGTCACGCGATGAGCTGACCTCGGCTATGCGAGAACTGACACAGCCAGATCGCGCGCGGCCGCCTGAACCCCCGGTGCCGCAACGGCCGCGGTCGGCGGCACCGACCTACGGCACCGTGACCTCGAGTTACGGAGCTCGATGGAGTACCACGCACTATGGCCTCGACATCGCCAACACGATTGGCACACCGGTGGTCTCGACCAGCGACGGGCAGATCATCGAATCCGGTCCGGCTGATGGCTTCGGTCTATGGATACGAGTGCTGCAAGACGACGGCACGATCGGCGTGTACGGGCACATCAACGAGACACTGGTGAGCGTCGGACAGCGAGTCCTGGCCGGCGAGCAGATCGCAACGGTAGGAAACCGCGGCTACTCCACCGGCCCACACCTGCACTACGAGGTCTGGCAGCAAGATGGACCCAAACTCGATCCTGCACAGTGGCTGAGAACCCGGGGAGTCTACGTCGTCGGATGACCCGCCTCATCGGCGCGGGAGGTGTGACGACGAGTGGTCCCGCTCAGGTGTCGCGAGCTTCGAGGCGGGACTAGGTCGGGCCAAATCCGCGGGCGCAGTGATCGGTTCGACGGCCACACAGATGGGCGCCTACCCCGATCGTTTGAGAGGATCGGTGTGCGGGTGGTTGTGGTCATTGAGGGTGAACTGCGTTGGTTTCACCGATCCGGCAGACTGCACTGCATGTTCCGGCACCTGTCGGACAGGCGGCCTGCTGACCATGTTTGCTGGTCTGATATCAACCTATGGCGCGTCCGGTCTGGCGAGTCCCTTCTTGGTTGCTCGGCGGGAGTCCATTGCTTCGGCCCGGTGATTGATACGAGTTCGTAGGGGTTTGAGGACGATCATCGAGACTGGACTACTGAGAATCACGGCGAGCACGACGGCTACGAAAAACGGGACGTCCACGTCAATTAGGTAGGCGACCAACAGAACTAGTCCAGTTAGCGCAGCAGCGAGTGCTAGGCGCGTGTCAACGGCCAGTTTGATGTCCCCGCTGGTGGCCAGGTAAAAGTCCCCACCCTGTGCGGGATGTTCTAGGTCGGTGGCACCTCCGTTCGGTGTG
>NZ_JBHUXZ010000039.1:0-45718 GCF_042668985.1 Gordonia sp. NPDC057258 | reverse complement strand
GGGCGGTAACCAGCGGTAGAGCCAGATGCCTGATGGTCAGAACCCAACCACCACCGAAGTGGCTAGACAACCCTGACACTGAAACCAGCGGTGGGCGGCTCAACCAGCGGTGGGCGGCTCAGCCGGCAGAGGCGTCCTCGCCGCGGCCCTCGATGTCGCCCTCGGTCTGGAGGTAGACGGTGCGGAGGGCGTCGAGGAGCTCGGCCGGCGGTTCGCGCCACATGTCGCGTTCGACGGCCTCGAGGAGACGTTCGGCGATGCCGTGCAACGCCCAGGGGTTGGACTGCTGCATGAACTGCTGGTTCGTCTCGTCGAGGACATAGGACTCGGTGAGCTTCTCGTACATCCAGTCGGCGACGACGTCGGTGGTGGCGTCGTAACCGAAGAGATAGTCGACGGTGGCAGCCATCTCGAAGGCCCCCTTGTATCCGTGGCGCTGCATGGCCGAGATCCAGCGCGGGTTGACGACGCGGGCGCGGAACACCCGGCTGGTCTCCTCCGACAGCGTGCGGGTGCGGACGGAGTCGGGGCGGGTGCCGTCGCCGATGTAGGCCTCCGGCGAGGAACCGGTCAAAGCGCGAACGGTCGCGACCATGCCGCCGTGGTACTGGAAGTAGTCGTCGGAGTCGGCGATGTCGTGTTCGCGGGTGTCGGTGTTCTTGGCCGCCACGGCGATCCGCTTGTACGCGGCGCGCATGTCGTCGACCGCGGGCACCCCGTCGAGGTCGCGTCCGTAGGCGTAACCGCCCCACTCGGTGTAGACGCGGGCCAGGTCCTCATCGCTGCGCCAGTCCCGTGAGTCGATGAGTTGCAGGATGCCGGCGCCGTAGGTGCCGGGCTTGGAACCGAAGACACGTGTCACGGCCCGACGCCGGTCGCCGTGCTCGGACATCGCGGCGCGCACGTGGGCGGCGACGAAGTTCTGCTCGTCGGACTCGTCATCGGCGGCCGCGGCGAGCGCGACCGCGTCGTCGAGCATCGTGACGACGTGCGGGAAGGCATCCCGGAAGAAGCCGGAGATGCGGACGGTGACATCGATGCGGGGACGTCCGAGTTCCTCGAGGCCGATGAGCTCGAGCGAGGAGACCCGCCGCGACATCTCGTCCCACACCGGCATGACCCCGAGCAGCGCGAGCACCTCGGCGACGTCGTCACCCGAGGTGCGCATGGCGCTGGTCCCCCACACCGACAGCCCCACCGACGCCGGGTATTCGCCGTGGTCGGTCAGGTAGCGCTCGAGCAGGGAGTCGGCCATCGCGCGGCCGGTCTCCCACGCCAGCCGTGAGGGCACGGCCTTCGGGTCGACCGAGTAGAAGTTGCGTCCGGTCGGCAGCACGTTGATCAGCCCGCGCAGCGGTGACCCGCTCGGTCCGGCCGGGATGAACCCGCCGTCCAGTGCGTGCAGCACCCGCGGGACCTCGGCGGTCGTCTGACGCAGGCGCGGGACGACCTCGGTCGCCGCGAAAGTGAGCACATCCCCGACCGCGCTGGGCAGTCCCGCGGTGGCCGCGGCAACTGCTTCGGTCGACCAGTCGTCCTTGGCGCAGGCGGCGACGAGTTCGCGGGCCTGCGCCTCGACGGCGTCGACGGAACCGCGTTCGGCCGAGCCGTCTTCGACGAGTCCGAGGGCCTCGCGCAGGCCGGGCAGGGCCGACGTGCCACCCCAGAGCTGGCGTGCGCGCAGCATGGCGAGGACGAGGTCGACCTCGGCGTCGTCGCGCGGGGGCTCGCCGAGCACGTGCAGCCCGTCACGGATCTGCACGTCCTTGATCTCGCACAGCCACCCGTCGACGTGCAGCAGCATGTCGTCGAAGACCTCTTCGTCGGGCCGTTCGGTGAGCCCGAGGTCGGAGTCCATCTTCGCCGCGGTCAGCAGTGTCCAGATCTGCTGGCGGATCGCGGGCAGCTTCGCCGGGTCGAGTGCGGAGATGTTGGCGTGCTCGTCGAGAAGCTGTTCCAGCCGGGCGATGTCGCCGTAGGACTCGGCGCGTGCCATCGGCGGGATCAGATGGTCGACGAGAACCGCATGAGCGCGGCGCTTGGCCTGCGTCCCCTCGCCCGGGTCGTTCACCAGGAACGGGTAGACGAGCGGGAGGTCGCCGAGGGCGGCGTCGGTCCCGCAGTCCGCCGACATGCCGAGGTTCTTGCCGGGCAGCCACTCGAGGTTGCCGTGTTTGCCGACGTGCACGATGGCGTCGGCGCCGAAGCCGGTGTCGTGCGCCGCGATCCACCGGTACGAGGCCAGATAGTGGTGCGACGGCGGCAGATCCGGATCGTGGTAGATCGCGACCGGGTTCTCGCCGAACCCGCGCGGCGGCTGCACCATGATCGCGATGTTGCCGAAGGTCAATGCCGCGATGACGATGTCGCCGTCGGGATTGTGCGTGCGGTCGACGAACAGGTCGCCCGGTGCGGGTCCCCAGTGTTCGGTGACCGCCGAGCGCAGCCCCTCGGGCAGGGTGTCGAACCACGATCGGTAGTCGCGCGCCGACAGGCGGATCGGGTTGGCCGCGAGGGTCTCCTCGGTGAGCCAGTCGGCATCCTGACCGCCGGTGGCGATGATCTGGTGGATCAGCGCATCCGAATCATCTTCGGCGAGACCGGGGATCGCGTCCGGGCCGGCCTCCGGGCCGATGTCGTAGCCGGCGTCGCGCATTGCGGCGAGCAGGCGCAGCAGGCTGCGCGGGGTGTCGAGACCGACGGCGTTGCCGATCCGCGCGTGCTTGGTCGGGTAGGCCGACAGCATGACTGCGATCCGCTTGTCGGCGGCCGGGGTCCGACGCAGCCGGGCGTGCGCGGTGGCGATCCCCGCCACCCGTGCGCAGCGCTCGAGATCCGGCTGGTACCACGGCAATCCGTCGTCGTCGAACTCCTTGAAGGAGAACGGCACGGTGATGATGCGGCCGTCGAACTCGGGCACCGCCACCTGGGTGGCGACGTCGAGTGGCGACAGGCCGTCATCGCTGTCCTCCCAGTCCGCGCGGGACCCGGTGAGGCAGAGACCCTGCAGGATCGGGATGTCGAGGGCGGCCAGCCGTTCGATGTTCCACGCCTCGTCGTCGCCGCCGGCCGATGCGGTGGCCGGGGTGGCGCCGCCGGCGGCCAGCACCGTGACCACGAGGGCGTCGGCGGTACCGAGCAGCTCGAGGAGGTCGTCGGGGGCGGTCCGCAGCGACGCGCAGAAGATCGGCAGCGCGCGGGCCCCGCGGTCCTCGATCGCATCGCACAGCGCGGCGATGTACCGCGTGTTGCCCGCCAGGTGCTGGGCGCGGTAGTAGAGGACCGCGATGGTCGGGGCGTCGGGCCCTTCGTGGCTCGTCGACCTCGACGCGCTCCTTCGTCGCTCGCTCGGCCCGGCGGCTTGCGCTCCTCGCACCTCAGGGAGCAGAGAAGGGCCGGCTTGCGCTCCTCGCACCTCAGGGAGCAGAGCCGAACCCTCAGGGAGCGGAGAAACGTCAGGCAGCGCAGAAGCCTCGGGGCGCGAGGAACGTTCGAGCACGCCCCACGCGGGGGTCTGCTGCGGGAGTTCGAAACCGTTGCCGGTCAGCAGGACGGTGTCGGACAGGAAGTGGTGCAGGTTCACGAGGTTGGCGACACCGCCCGCGGCGAGATAGTCGTGGGCCTGGGCGGCGACGCCGGAAGGCACGGTGGAGTGCGCCATCAGATCGGGGTCGGGCTGCTGCTCACCGGAGCAGACGACGAGCGGCTTGCCGGTCGCCTCGACCGCAGCCAGCCCGTCCTCCCAGGCGCGTACGCCGCCCAGGATGCGCACGACGATGAGATCGGCGTCGGCGGCAAGGCGCGGGATGTCCTCGATCAGGATGCGAGAGGGATTCGCGCCGCGGTAGGACACCGACGCGTCGGGCGACGCGGTGCCCTCGTCGGCAGCCGAGGCCGTGAGCAGGTCGGTGTCCGAGGTCGAGAGCAGCAGGATCATCGTGTCTCCTCGCCGGGTTGTCGCGCCCGGTGCGTGTCGGTGCCGTGAGTGGCGGGTGCAGTGCGAGGGTCTGGTCTGACTTCCGGATGTCCGGCCGATGCCGACCCCCGGTCACAGTGGCGCGACCGCGCCGGAATCGCACCGGCTTCAGCCCGCTCGCGGTGCGTTCAGCCTACGGCCACCGCGCCCGCCGGTCGTAGGCTGGTGGGATGAACCAGCCAGCCCGGGCCGCCACCGACCGTTGCCCAGGCGTCTTCGACACGCACCCGGCGGCCGACGGCGCGTTGGCCCGTGTCCGGCTGCCGGGCGGACGGATCCGTCCGGACCAGCTGGAGATGCTCGCCCGGGCCGCCGCCGACCACGCCGACGGGCACCTGGAACTGACGGTGCGCGGCAACCTCCAGCTGCGCGGGATCACCGACGTCGAAGCCGTCGCGCAGGCCGTCGTCGCCGCCGGGCTCGCGCCGAGCAGCAGCCACGACAAGGTGCGCAACATCGAGCTCAGCCCCCTGACCGGTCGCATCGGCGGCGACGCCGACGCGCGTCCGCTCGCCGCGGCCCTCGACGACGCCCTGCGGGCCGACCCGGCCGCGGCCACCCTGTCCGGCCGGTTCCTGTTCGGCATCGACGACGGGCGCGGTGACATCGCCGGACGACGACCCGACGCGTGCGCGGTGATCCGGGGCGACACTCCCCTGGCCGCAGATGTGCTCATCGGCGGGACGGCCGTCGGATCGGCCACCGGTACGGAGGCGATCGTCCGCGCGCTCATCGCGGTGGCCGCGGGTCTGGGCGAGGTCTCGCCCGGCGCCTGGCGGGTCCGCGACCTCGACGACGACTCCCGGCTCCGGCTCGCGGAACTCATCGCCTCGACGCTGGATCCCGTCATCGGGGCCGACCCGGGCTCGGCACCGGTCGCCTCGGAGGAACCGATCGTCGGCTGGTTCGACCAGGACGACGGCGCGGTGCTGCTCGGCGCGGTCGTCGAACTCGGACGCTTGCCGGCCCGGCTGGCGGAATTCATCGCGGCTGTGCAGGCGCCGGTCGTGTTCACCCCCGACCGCGAGATCCTCCTGTGCGACCTCGGCGAAGGGGTGGCCGAGACCGTCGTCCGCGTGCTCGCACCGATGGGTCTGATCTTCGACGCCGCTTCGCCATGGGCCCAGGTCAGCTGCTGCGTGGGAGCCCCGGGTTGCTCGTCCGCGCACGCGCCGGTCCGGGACGACCTGATGGCCCGAGTGCAGGACGGCGACCCCGTCGAGGAGCGCGAACACTGGGTGGGCTGCGCCCGTGGCTGCGGGTCGCCGGCCGAATCGCACCTGTCGGTGCAGGCCACGCCCGACGGCGGATACGAACGGCGGCGCCGTTAGGCTCGTTCCCACCATGACCGAGTACCTGCGTGACGGCGCCGCGATCTACCGCCAGTCCTTCGCCACGATCCGCGCCGAGTCCGACCTCTCCGCGTTCGCGCCCGACGTCGCGACCGTTGTCGTCCGCATGATCCACGCGTGCGGCCAGACCGACCTGACGCACGACGTGGTCGCGACGCCCGGCGTCGTGGCCGCCGCACGCAGTGCACTCGAGGCCGGCGCCCCGATCCTCTGCGACGCCAACATGGTGGCGTCCGGGATCACGCGCAAGCGTCTCCCCGCGGACAACGAGGTGCTCTGCCACCTGTCCGAACCCACCCTCCCGGCCCTCGCCGAGAAGATGGGAACCACGAGGACCGCTGCGGCACTGGAGTTCTGGCGGCCGCGCCTGGAAGGTGCCGTGGTCGCGATCGGCAACGCGCCGACCGCACTGTTCGCGCTCCTGGACATGATCGACGACGGCGCACCGCGTCCCGCCGCCGTCGTCGGGGCACCCGTCGGTTTCGTCGGCGCGGTCGAATCCTGCGCGGCACTGGCCGAACGCGACGACCTCGAATTCATCACGGTCACGGGCCGGCGCGGCGGGTCGGCGATCACCGCGGCCGCGGTCAACGCGCTCGCGACCCCGCAGGAATGATGGTGGATCACATGAACTCTGACAGCACCGCAGCGGCCGGACGGGAGTCATGGCCGGGCACGCTCTACGGCATCGGACTCGGCCCGGGTGACAGCGAGCTGATGACCGTCAAGGCCGCCCGCCTGATCAGCACCGCGGACGTGATCGCGTATCACTCTGCGCGACACGGCAACAGCATCGCGCGATCGGTGGCCGCACCCTACCTGCGCGACGGCCAGACCGAGGAACGTCTCATGTACCCGGTCACCACCGAGACGACCGACCACCCCGGCGGATATCAGGGCGCGCTAGACGACTTCTACGCCGAGAGTGCCGAACGCCTCGCGGTGCACCTGCGTGCGGGCCGCGATGTCGTCTTGCTCGCCGAGGGCGATCCGCTCTTCTACAGCTCCTACATGCACATGCATAAGCGCCTGGCACCGCACTTCGACGCCGAGATCGTGCCCGGCGTCACCTCGGTCAGCGCGGCGTCCGCGGCGACCGGGGTCCCGCTCGTCGAGGGCGAGGAGACGTTGACCGTCGTGCCCGGCACCGCGTCGACCTCGGAGCTGCTCTTCCGTTTCCGGTCCGCGGACGCGATCGTGGTCATGAAACTCGGTCGGACCTTCGAGCGGGTGCGCGACGCCCTCCGCGAGGCCGGGCGTCTCGACGAGGCCTTCTACGTCGAACGCGCGTCGACGACCGTCGAGCGGGTGCTGCCGGCCGCCGACGTGAATCCCGCGGAGGTGCCGTACTTCTCGATCCTCGTCGTCCCCGGACGCCGCAACAATCCGATGTTCGAACCTGAGCCCGTGCCCGGTGAACTCGTCGTCGTGGGCCTCGGACCGGGTCACGACAGCTGGACCACCCCGGAGGTCCGCGCCGAACTGGCCACGGCCACCGACCTCGTCGGTTACACCACCTATCTCAAGCGCGTCACCCCTCGGCCGGGGCAGCGAGTACACGCCAGCGACAACCGGGTCGAGGCCGAGCGGGCCGAGTTCGCGCTCGACCTCGCTCGACGCGGCGCTCGCGTCGCCGTCGTCTCGTCCGGTGATCCCGGCGTGTTCGCGATGGCCGCCGCGGTCGCCGAGGTCGCCGCACAGCCCCGGTGGCACGAGGTGCCCGTCCGTGTGGTGCCCGGCGTCACGGCCGCGACCGCGGTCGCCGCTGCCGTGGGAGCGCCCCTCGGGCACGACTTCGCGATCATCTCGCTCTCCGACCGGTTGAAGCCGTGGTCGGTCATCGAACGGCGCATCCGAGCCGCACTCGGTGCCGACCTGGTGATCGCCATCTACAACCCGGGCTCGGCGAGCCGCACCTGGCAGGTCGGCGCCCTCAAACACACTCTCTCGCAGACGGTGTCGCCCGATCGCATCGTCGTCCTCGGACGGGACGTCGGTGGTCCAGAGCAGCAACTCACCACCACCACGGTCGCGGACTTCGATCCCGCGGTCGTCGACATGCGCACGATGATCATCATCGGGTCGTCGGCGACAAAGGTCGTGTCGCGCGCGGCCGGAACGTTGGTGTTCACGCCGCGCAGTCACCACCCGGTCGACAGCGACGATCACACCGCCGACCACTCAGCCGGACAGCTCCTCGAGCCAGTTCCGGGCGGCACCGACATCTGAGACGACCGGCGTGTCGGGTTCGGCGGGCCGGTCGACCATGATGACCTCGATCCCGAGTTCGGCCGCGGCCGCCAGCTTGGCCGAGGTCAGCGTTCCGCCGCTGTTCTTCGTGACCAGCAGATCGATGTCGTTGTCACGCAGCAGCTCTCGCTCCGACCGGTGGTCATAGGGCCCCCGCGAGCGCAGCACCTCGTGATGCGGCGGAAGCGCTCCGGTCGGGGCGTCGACGACCCGGATCAGGAACCACGCCGAATCGATCCCCGCGAAGACACCGACGTCCTGGCGGCCGGTGGTCAGGAAGACACGTCTGCCGCGGGCGGCCACTTCACGAGCGGCAGCGGGCAGGTCGGGCACACGGATCCAGGTGTCGATGTCTCCGGGCACCCAGGGGTCCCGGCGCAGGCGCAACAGCGGCACACCCGCATCGGCTGCGGCCCGCGCCGCGCTACGGGTGATCGTCGCGGCAAACGGATGGGTCGCATCGACCACTGCCTGAATGCGGTTGCTCTGCAACCATTCCCGTAGCCCGTCGGGTCCGCCGAACCCGCCGATGCGCACCGGACCGACCGGTAGGCGGGGGTGTTTCACCCGGCCGGCGAGGGAACTGATGAACGCGATGTCGGTGTCGGCGAGGGTCGAGGCGAGCGCTCGCGCCTCCCCGGTCCCGCCGAGGATCAGGACGTGCGGGACAGGATCCGGCGGGATCTGTTTGGTCACGGCGTCGAGTCGCGATCAGCGCGGAGTTTGGTCATCCGCGCGTGCGAGTACAGATAGCTGTCGGTGACGTCCGACCGGCGCGGGCCGAGCACGTGGCCGACGAAGATGACCGCGGTCCTCCGGATGTCGGCGGCGTCGAGGGCCTCGGGCAACCGGTTGAGCGGACACCGCACGATCTGCTCGTTCTCCCGACTGGCGAAAGCGACTGTGGCGGTGGGGCAGTCACCACCGTAGTGCGGGGCTAGCGCCGCCACGATCTCCTCGGCCCGATGGGCTGCGAGATGCAGCGCGAGTGTCACCCCCGTCCGGGCCAGGGTCGCGAGGTCCTCCCCCGGCGGCATGTCCGTCGACAGGGTGGAGACCCTCGTGATCAGCAGGCTCTGGCCGACACCGGGGATGGTGAGTTCGGTGTCGAGTGCCGCCGCGGCAGCCGCGAACGCCGGGACACCGGGCACGATCTCATGATCGATTCCACGCGCGGTCAGCTCACGCTGCTGCTCGGACATCGCCGAGTACACTGAGAGGTCACCCGAGTGGAGGCGGGCCACGTCGTGCCCCTTGCCGACGGCCGCCGCGATGACATCGATGATGTCCGACAACGGCATCCGCGCCGTGTCGATCAGTTCGGCACCGTCGGGACACAGGTCGAGCAGTTCCGGGGGCACCAGTGACCCGGCATAGACACAGGTCTGGCACTCCCCCAGCAGCCGCGCTCCGCGCACCGTGATGAGATCGGGCGAACCCGGGCCGGCCCCGATGAAGTAGACGGTCAACGGAGCGCCTCCGTCGAATCCGCGGCGGCAGCGTGGGGTGCCGTCTTCGCGACGGCCCACTGCACGATCGGCAGCGCGGGGCGCCAGGTGTGCATCGTGCCGAGCGGTGCCACGGTTTCGACCGACAGGCGTCGTAGGTCACCGCCGTGTCGGGCGTGCCAGCGCGTGACGAGCGTCTGGTTCTCCACGGTCACCGCGTTCACGACGAGCCGCCCCGAGTCCGGCAGCCTGGTCCAGACGAGCGAGAGGATCTCCTCGTCCAGTCCGCCACCGATGAAGACGGCATCCGGTTGCGGTGCGTCGGACAGGCCGACGGGAGCCGGGCCCCGCACCGAGAGCCGATGCGCCACCCCGTGTCGGGTGGCGTTGCGTCGCAATCGATCAGCGCGATCGGGATCGCGTTCGAAGGCGACGACCACTCCCCGGTCGTCCGCGCGCAACCACTCGATCGTCACACTGCCCGACCCGGCCCCGATGTCCCAGAGGACCTGCGCGCCGGCCGGTTCCAACGCGCACACGGAGAGGGCACGGATCGTCGACTTGGTGATCTGACCGTCGTGTTCATAGGTGTCGTCCGGCCGGCCCGGGAGCCGGGACCGGCGGGGTCCGACGCAGTCGACGGCGACGATGTTGAGCGGGTCCCCGGCCCGGCGGCGCCAGGTCTCGGCCGTACCGGTGGCGATCTGTTCGGCGGGCCCACCGAGCTGCTCGAGGACGGTCATCGTGGACGCACCGAAACCGGCGTCGACCAGGATGCCGGCGAGTGCGGCGGGTGTGGTCTCGTCGCGGCTCAAGACCAGTACGCGAGCCCCGTCGGTGACCTCGCCGAGCACCACGCCCGGCTCGGCGCGCACCGCACTGACGATCCGGGTCGTGGCGAGGTCCCAGCCCAGACGCGCACAGGCGAGGCTCGCGCTCGACACTGCCGGATACACCCGTACCCGGTCGGCACCGACGCGCGCGATGATGCTCGCACCGACGCCGTGGAACATCGGGTCGCCGCTCGCCAGGATGTGGATCGTGTCCGGGTGAACGGCGTCCGCGGCCTCGCTCTCGACCACTTCTGCGAGGTGTTCAGACATCGGCGACCGCCACGGTCGCAGTTCGGCGTCCAGTTCGGGCACCGCGCCGTCGAGGAGCGCCAACTGCCGCGCAGCGCCGTAGATCACGCGAGCGCGCCGAAGTTCGTTGCGGACGGTCTCGCCCAGACCGGACCAACCGTCGGCGCCGATACCCACCACGACGAATGCGGACGCCACCGCAGTGGATTCCGCGGAGGTCATCGGGGCAGTCTCCGCCACACGGCACGCGGCAGCAGTCGCATCCCGAAGAACAACGGACGCAAGGTCCCCGGGATCCAGACCTCGCCGCGGCCCTTGCGAAAGGCATGAGCCACCGCGTCGGCGACCTGCTCGGCATCCCGCGACAGCGGGGCCGGCTTCACCCCGGACGCCATCAGGTCGCGGGTCATCGCGCCGATCACGAAGCCCGGGCGGGCCAGCAGCAGGCGAGCGCCGGTGCCGTGCAGCGCATCCGCGAGTCCGCTCGCGAATCCGTCGAGGCCCGCCTTGGTCGACCCGTAGACGTAGTTGGCGCGGCGCACCCGGACACCGGCGACCGAGGAGAAGACGATGATGGTTCCGGAGCCCTGCGTGCGCAGTACCGAAGCGAGCGGGGTCAGCACGCTGATGTGGGCGTAGTAGTCGGTGTGGGCGATCTGAAGTGCATGCGCCACATCGGTTTCGGCGCGGGCCTGGTCGCCGAGGATGCCGAACGCGATGATCGCGATCCCGATCGGCCCGTGTCGTTCGGCCAGCGACGCGACCAGCGTTGGATGGCTGTCGGTGTCGTTCGCGTCGAAGGCGACGGTGTGTACCTCGGTTGCACCGGCATCAAGCAGTCGTGCGGACTCGACCACGAGGTCGTCGGGACGGCGGGCCGCCAGGACGACGGTCCGCCCGGGTGCGAGGCGCGCCGCCGTGGCGACGCCGATCTCGCTGCGGCCGCCGAACAGCACGAGGGCACCGGACGGGTCGGTGTCCGGACGCGCTGATGCCCCTCTGCTGCGTGACGCCATGGCTGCCAGTATCGCATCGGCCCCGCGACCGACCGTGTGCGGCGTCGCGGCTAGTTTGGTGTCATGCCTCGTACCGCCGCCGATCTCGGGCCCGATGCGCTCGCCTTCCTCGTCGAACGCCACCTCGGGACCCTCACCACGCTGCGCGCCGACGGCACCCCCCACGCCGTGGCCGTCGGCTTCACCTGGGATCCCGACGCCGGCCTGGCGAGGGTCATCACCTCGGACGGCAATCAGAAGGTCCGCAACACCGAGCGTGGTGGCTACGCGGCTGTCACCAACGTCGACGGCCCGCGATGGCTGACCCTGGAGGGACCCGCGACGGTGAGTCGTGAGCCCGAGCGCGTGCGCGAGGCCGAGCAGCGCTACGCGCAGCGATACCGGGAGCCCAGGCCGAACCCGCGCCGCGTCGTGATCGAGATCAGCGTGAGCCGGGTGCTGGGTTCGGCGTCGCTGTTCAGCTAGTGACGCGCGTCGGAAGTCGGATGCTTCTTGCGGAGCCGTCCGGCACCGGCCCGGCCAATACACCACCCGGGTGGTCCGCAACGGACCCGACGAAGGCCGCTGCGCCTGGCGACTCAACCCTGAACCCGGCGCACCACCCAACCCCGAACACATCAACCGCCGACCCGACATACTCCGACGGTTCGCAGAACATCTGAACACCGGGCGCGATGAGATCCACGGACCTACCACCCGACGGTTTGGCAGGCTCGGTCGCCGGACCCTTCGTGACGCGCCCCCGGATTCAAACCCGCCAACCAGCGAACTTCAACTCGACTGCTGGACCTCGATCGAAGTCCAGCAGTCGAAATGAGGTTCACCGGTCGAATTTCGCCTACAACCGGACGAGTTCGTGCGGGCGGTTGTTCAGCGACTCGCAGCCGTCATCAGTCACGACGACGATGTCCTCGATGCGGGCACCCCAGTGACCGGGCACGTACACCCCCGGCTCGACGCTGAACGCCATGCCGGTGCGCAACGGGATGTCGTTGCCGCCGACGATGTACGGCTCCTCGTGTACCGACAGCCCGATCCCGTGGCCCGTCCGGTGAATGAACCGATCGGCCAGGCCGCGCTCGGCGAGAAGATCACGCGCCGCCGCATCGATCGAGGACGCGCTCACCCCCGGCCGGACGGCGGCCACCGCCGCGCGTTGGGCCGCGAGCAGGGCGGCGTAGGCGTCGGCGATGTCGGCGGGCGGATCGTCGAAGCAGTAGGTGCGCGTGGAATCGGAGTTGTAGCCCGGCTCTACCGGGCCGCCGATGTCGATCACGACGATGTCGGACCGCTCGATGACCCGGTCGGAGAATTCGTGGTGGGGATCGGCTCCATTCGGTCCCGACCCGACGATGATGAAGGCCGCCTCGGTGTGTCCCTCCTCGAGGATCGCGGCGGCGATGTCGGCGGCGACCTCGCGTTCGGTGCGGCCGGGGATCAGCCAGTCCCCCATCCGCGAGTGCACCCGGTCGATCGCGGCACCCGCGCGGCGGAGCGCGTCGACCTCCGCGGCGTCTTTGATCATTCGCAGTTCGCGGAGCACGTCGGTCGCCAATTGCGGTGTGGCGCCGGTGTGTCGGGCCAGCGGGATGACGTGGAGGGCGGGCATGGAGTCGGAGACCGCGATCCGCGGCTGCGACGGCAATCCGGCCAATGAGAGAGCGTGGGCGTCGTCGCCGTCGACCCAGTCGGCCACCTCGATGTCGAGATCACCGACCGCGGAGGACGACAGCGACGGGACCTCGAGCCGCGCGATCACCAATCGGGGATCACTGGTCGCGGGGATCACGAGCGCCGTGAGCCGTTCGAAGGTCTCCGCCCGGGAACCGATGAGGTACCGCAGGTCCGGCCCGGGGGCGACGACCAGCGCGTCCAACTCCGCGGCGCGGGTGAGTTCGGCGGCGCGGCGGACCCGGTCGCGATAGACCTGCGCCTCGAAGAGTGGCCCGGCTCCGGTCCCCTCGCCCGCCGTCGCGACCCGTGCTGCCCCACTCCCAGATGCCATGCGACGAACACTACCGCCGACTCATGACAGAGTGTGGGGGTGACGGATTCGTTGATGCTGCTCGACGGCGCCAGCCTGTGGTTCCGATCGTTCTTCGCGCTGCCGGAGAAGATGACCAGCCCGGATGGGCGACCGGTCAACGCCGTACGCGGTTTCGTCGACACGATCGCCAATCTCGTGGTGCGCGAACGCCCCACACGCTTGGTGGTGTGCCTCGATCTCGACTGGCGCCCCGAGTTCCGCACCGACCTGATCCCCACCTACAAGGCCCATCGCGTCGCGGTCCCCGACGGTGGGACCGACGTCGAGGGCCGGGACATCGACGTCGAAGAGGTACCCGACACCCTCACCCCGCAGGTCGACATGATCATGGCCGTTCTCGCGGCAGCGGGCATCGCCACCTCGGGCGCCGTCGGTTGTGAGGCCGACGACGTGATCGGCACGCTCGCCTACGACGAGGCGAACGATCCGGTGATCGTGGTCAGCGGTGACCGGGACCTGCTGCAGGTGGTCGCCGACGATCCCGTCCCGGTGCGCATCCTGTACGTCGGCCGCGGTCTGGCGAAGGCCGAGATGATGGGCCCGGTGGAGGTCGCCGAGAAATACGGCGTGCCGGTCGAGCGCGCGGGTATCGGCTACGCGGAGATGTCGATGTTGCGCGGAGATCCCTCGGACGGTCTGCCGGGCGTGGCCGGTATCGGCGAGAAGACCGCGGCGAAACTGATCACCGAGTACGGCAGCCTCGACGCCCTGGAGACGGCTGCCGCCGACCCGTCGTCGTCGGTTCCGACGCGGAGCCGCAAAGCACTGCTCGCCTCGGTCGAGTACCTGCAGGCGGCGCGGACCGTCGTCTCCGTGCGCACCGACGCCGAGACGATCGACAGCGGTTCGGACATCCTCCCGGCCGAGCCCGCCGACCCCGCGGCCCTCGCGGAACTCGTCGAGGAGCTGGGTATCGGAGCGTCGGTGGGGAGGCTGGCCAAGGCTCTCGGCTGGCCCCAGGCCGGCTGAGGCCGCATGTAGCAGCCGGCTGAGGCCGGACGTGACAGCCTGCTGAGGCCGGACGTCACAGCCGGTCGAGTCAGCTGGGGCGCGAGACCTCGTAGCGGCCGTCGTCGTCGATGAACGTGACGGTGACCTGCTGCTGCTGCCCGCCGACGGTGACCGAGCACGTGAACGACGCTCCGGTCTCCACCCGCTGCCCCGACGGGCACTGGACGTCGGAGACGTCGCTGGCCTGGTAGTCCTCGGTGAGGATCTTCTGCACGCCGTCCTGCGCCGCCTGCTGATCGAGGTTCTTCGGTGCCCATCCGGGGAAGAGGAATGCGGTGATCAGCACGATCGCGGCGATGAGGAGCAGCGCCCCGCCGCCGACGAACATCAGCGTCCGGGCGGTCTTGTTCGACTTCCCGGTCGCCATTCCGCTGAACTGGTCGCCGCCCCCGTACTGGTTCTGCCCGTATTGGTTCTGCCCGTATTGGTTCTGGGCGTACGGGTCCTGGCCGGCGGGCTGCTGGCCGTACTGTCCGGGTGCCCCGTACTGACCCGCCCCGTACTGACCCGGTCTCCCGTACTGACCGGCTCCATATTGCTCGGCGCCATACTGACCGCCGGGCTGCCCGTAGGGCTGACCGGCCGGTTGTCCGTACTGCCCCGGTTGTCCGCCGGGATGACCGACCTGAGTCGGCTGGGACTGAGACGGGGCCGACTGGGGCGGCTGGCCCGTCGGCCCACCCGGCTGCTGGTACGGGTTTTGCTGGTAGGGATTCTGTTGGTACGGATTCTGTTGCGGCTGACCATAACCCGGGTTCTGTGACCCGGGGTTGGCGGAGCCCGGGTTGGGGGCCATCGTGGTCGGGTCGGCCTGCGGGGCGCCCGTCGGAGTGGCGCCGGGGAGGTTCACGATCTCGGTCTTGCCGTCGGGACCGGACTGATCACCGGAGGGATTCGGCTGGGACGGGTTGGGGTTGTACGGGTCGGTCATGAGTCCCTCCCACTCGGCCGTTCACCCGGACGGGTGCCGGCGAACTGTGACGTCGCGGCAGTATCGGGGCAGGACACGCCGACACCGAATGCGGGATGAACGTTACCTCAGCGGCCTGGGACTATCAGCGAACATCGCGCGTGGCCCGGCGTCGCGTCGTCCGGTGAACCGACACCGGCCCACACTCGTCGGCGGAGGTCGACGGCGCGGTTCAGCCGAGCTCGGCGGCGACCACGCCGCGGCGGATGGCCTTGACCGCTGCCCGCGCCGTCCCACCGAGGCGCGTGTCGGAGCCCACCCCGAGTCGGATCTGTTCGAGCAGGTCCACGACCTGCCGGTTCCATCGCACGAAGTCGCCCGGAGAGAGCAGCTGTCCGCGTTCGCCCGCCAGCAACAGGGCCTCGCCGAGCGAACGACCCGACGCCCACGTGGCCACGGCGACCGAGAAACCGGTGTCCGGTTCGCGTGTCGGACTGACCCGATGACGCTGCTCGACCGCGGTGACCCGCGACCAGATCTCGACGGTCGCGGCCATCGCCGCACGCATCGAGCTGCTGCCGGGCAGGGCGTCGACCCCGCTGTAACTGTCGCGCCGGCTCTCGTAGACGAGTGCGGCGACGACCGCGGCGAGGTCGGCGGGTGACAACTCGTCCCAGACCCCGGCTCGGATGCACTCGGTCACGACCAGGTCGCTCTCGCTGTAGATACGGCCGAGGAGCTTGCCCGAATCGGTCACCATCATCGTGTGCCCGGTGGACTCGGTCGACTCGGCGACGCGCTCGAGATATCCCAGCTCGCTGAGGACGCCGACGATGTGATCGAAGGTGACCCCGAGGGTGGACGTCCGCTCCCCGATGCTCCGCTCGGCGTTGACGATGTCGCGCACCAGCCGGTTACGGCGTTCGGCGAGCCGGAACAGCTCGTCACCGTTGGACAGCTGATGTGCCGGGTGCGCGCGCAGGGTTCGCCGAAGGTTCGCGAGTTCGGTGTCGTCGGCGGCGTCGGCGCGCTTCTTCTGACGTCCGCGCGGCATCTCGATGCCGGTCGATCGCAACGCCGACGCCAGGTCGCGGCGACCGCGCCCGCTGCGTCGGTCGGCGTTCTTCGGCATCCGCATGTTGCCCAGCACCTCGGGCGGGTTGACGAAATCGCGGGTACCGACGCGTCCGCACCAGGCGTCCTCGGTCAGTACGAGCGGCTTCGGATCCTGCGCTTGCGTGGCCGGTTCGATGATGACAGCCAGACCGCGGTGCCGGCCGACGGGTACGCCGATGACATGACCGCGTTTGAGTGCGGCCAGGTCAGCGGTGATGGCGTCGTGTGTATTGACCCGCTTGCGGTACTTCAGATCTCGTTCGCGGCGGCGGATGTCCTCGCGCAAAGTGATGTAACCGAGGAAGCCCGCGTACGGACCGTCGTCCGAATCCGATTCGGCGCCACCAGGTTCCACCCCCCGCGCCTGTGCGGCGCGGGCCAGCTCGCCGTCGAGCTTGCGCAGCGCCCGTTGCGCCTCGTCCAGCTTCCGCGCCTGACCGACGACCGATCGATCGGCCTGGAACTGGGCGAACGACCGATGGAGCAGCTCACGCGCGCCGTCCAGGCCCAATCGGCCGAGCAGGTTGACCGCCATGTTGTATTCCGGGGAGAACGAACTCCGCAGCGGGAACGTCCGCGCGCCGGCGAGGCCGGCGACCTCCTCCGGCACCACCTCGGGTGTCCACACCACGACGGCGTGACCCTCGACGTCGATCCCGCGACGGCCGGCGCGACCGGTCAGCTGCGTGAACTCGCCGGGCGTCAGGTCGACGTGCGATTCGCCGTTGTACTTCACGAGACGCTCGAGAACCACCGAGCGAGCGGGCATGTTGATGCCGAGCGCGAGCGTCTCGGTGGCGAACACCATCCGGACCAGGCCGCGCACGAAAAGTTCCTCGACCGTGTGCCGGAAGGTCGGGAGCATCCCCGCATGGTGCGAGGCCAGTCCGCGTCGCAGCCCCTCACGCCACTCATGCACCCCGAGCACGTCGAGGTCGGCCGGCGCCAGTTCGGTGAGGTGGCGGTCGACGATCGCGTCGACCTCGCCGATCTCTGCGGGAGTCAGAAGCGAGATCCCGGATCGCAGACACTGCGCCAGGGCGGCGTCGCAACCGACACGGGAGAAGATGAAACCGATCGCGGGGAGCAGCCCCTCGCGGTCGAGTCGCGTGACGAGGTTCGGCCGGGAGAGCGCGGGTCCCCGTCCGTCGCGTCGACGGGGCGCGCCGCCACGTCCTCGGCCACGGCCGCGCGACGACTCCCGCTCGTCGTCGGCCATCAGGATCCGGTGCCGGATCTGGCGTTTGAGCTCCGGATTGACGCGCGGTCGCGTTCCGGCCTTGCGGGCCGGACCGGTGTCGGCCGGATCGAACAGGTCGAACAGTCGCTGCCCGACGAGCATGTGCTGGGACAGCGGCACCGGACGGTGTTCGTCGACGATCACCGAGGTGTCACCGCGAACCGTCTGGATCCAGTCGCCGAACTCCTCGGCGTTGCTCACCGTCGCCGACAGACTGACGACCCGCACCGACGGTTCGAGGTGCAGGATCACCTCTTCCCACACCGCCCCGCGGAACCGGTCCGCCAGGAAGTGGACCTCGTCCATGACGACGTGGGACAGACCGTCCAGGGCCCGTGATTCGGCGTAGATCATGTTGCGGACGACCTCGGTCGTCATGACGACGACCGGGGCATCGGGATTGATCGAACTGTCGCCGGTCAGCAGCCCGACCGACTCGTGCCCATGGACGGCCACGAGATCGTTGTACTTCTGGTTGCTGAGCGCCTTGATCGGCGTGGTGTAGAAGCACTTCGAGCCACCGGCCAGGGCCAGATGGACGCCGAACTCGCCGACGATGGTCTTACCCGCGCCGGTCGGTGCGCACACCAGCACACCGTGGCCGCCCTCGAGCGCCTCACACGCGCGGCGCTGGAAGTCGTCGAGGCGGAAAGCGAGTCTCGACGTGAACGAGTCGAGTTGGGTCACAGGACGTCGTCGAAGGTCTCGCGTGCCCGCGTCGACGTACGGGTGGCGTTGGCGACCGCGTTCGCCGGCGCCGGGATCGGCGATGCCGGGGCGATCGGTTTCGTCGGCGGCAGTGGGCTGGCCTCGTCATCGGAGAGGCCCGCCCATGCGGGCGCCTTCTTCGCCTTGCGTCGGTCGAAGATCCGCGCGAACTGGATCGCGAACTCGAGCAGCACGGTGAGCGCGAGGGCCAGTGCGAGCATCGTGAACGGATCCTGGCCCGGTGTCGCGATGGCGGCGAAGACGAAGACCGCGAAGATGAGCCCGCGGCGCCAGCTCTTCAACCGGGCGTAGGTCAGCACGCCGACGACGTTCAGCGCGATGATCAGGAGCGGGAGTTCGAAGCTGACGCCGAAGATCACCAGGACGTTGAGCATGAAGCCGAAGTACTGGTCACCCGCGAGTGCCGTGACCTGGACCTCGTTGCCGACCGTGAGCAGGAAGTCGAAGGCCTTGGCCACCACCAGATAGGCAAGCACCGCGCCGCTGACGAACAGGGTCGTCGCCATAGCGACGAACATGATGCCGTAGCGACGTTCGTGGGCGTGCAGACCCGGCGTGATGAACTGCCAGATCTGGTAGATCCACACCGGACAGGCGAGAACCACACCCGCGGTCAGCGCGACCTTCAACCGGAGCATGAACTGGTCGAACGGACCGGTCGCCAGAAGGCGACACGAATCATCCGGGGTCAGCGTCGCGCGCGACGACGCGGGCAGATCGCAGTACGGCCCGCGCAGCACGTCGCCGAGCGACGGGATGCCCAGGAAGCCGTGGCTGTACCAGACGAACCCGAAGATGGTGGTGGCGATGATGGCCAGCAGCGAGATGACCATACGAGTGCGCAACTCGTACAGGTGCTCGACCAACGACATGGTGCCGTCGGGATTGAGTTTTCGCTTGCGTTGCCGCGGGTCGAGGCGTCGGGGAATCGGGAGAGTGCGCACTGGCGATGCTCCGACGCGCCCCTAAGCCGATTTCTTGGCGTCGGCGTCGCGCTGCGTGGCCGGCTGGGTCGAGTCACCCACGGGCAGCTCGCGTCGTGCCGGATCGTTCGCTGCCGCGTCGGTGGTGGCCGGCGCGTCCTTGTCGTCGTCCTTCTGCATCTCCTTGACCTCGCTCTTGAAGATGCGCAGCGACTGTCCCAGACCACGGGCGGCGTCCGGCAGCTTCTTCGAGCCGAACAGGATCAGCAGCACGATGGCGACGATCGCCCAGTGCCACCATGACGTGAAGCCCATGAGATCACCCTTCAGTTCGGAGCAGACAGTGTCCAATGCTACCCGACACACGCCGAGCCGGAGGGGCCCAGCCGTGGCCGGTCTCAGCGATAACGTCCGCGGGCGGCCGCCGCGGTGTCGGCGACCGCGGCGGCGACCGCCGGGTCATCGACGACCCGCACGGCGCCGGCGAATCCGAGCAGGAATCGGGTGAGCCATTCCGGCGAGCCGTAGACCAACCGGGCGCGGACGGGGAGACCTGGATCGGGCCGGTCCTCGACGGTCTCGAGGGGTTCGAGCGGGTAGTAATCGAGAATCCACAGGTGATCGGCGTCGATCTCGATCTCGACGGCCGGGAGGTCGGGGTCCTCGGCGACGAGCACCGACTGATTCGACGCCGCCGCCTCGGCCGGCGGACGACTCGGCTCGTCGAGGGCGGTCGCGGTGTCGACGCGGTCGAACCGGAACAACCGCACGCCTTCGGCCATCCGGCACCAGGCCTCGAGATAGGTGTGCTGGTCCATGACCTGCAGGCGGATGGGGTCGACCACGCGGTCGGTGACGCTGTCGCGTCCGGCCGAGTAGTAGCGCAGCCGCAATGCCCGCGCTTTCTTGGTGGCCTCCCGGATCGTCGTGTACGTGGGGTTCTCCCCCGACGGGCCGGCGGGTGTGTCGGACGCGCCTGCGAGCCCCGGCACCGTCGCACCCACCGCCTGCTCGATCTTGGCGATCGCCCGCCTGGCCGCCGCGACGTCGACGACGCCCGGGGTCTCGACCAGCGCCCGCAGTGCGACGAGGAGCGTACTCGCCTCCACGGTCGTCAGCCGCAGTGGCCGGTCCATGCCCGCGGTGAACCCGACCGTGACGTAACCCTCGCTGAACTCGAGCTCGATCAGGTCGTCGGGGTAATAGCCCGGAAGCCCGCAGACGAAGAGCAGCTCGAGGTCCTTCGTGAGCTGCGCTTGCGTGACCCCGAGTTCGTCGGCGGCCTGAGCAACCGAAATGCCCCGCCGCGCCTGGAAGTACGGGACCATCGCCAGCAGCCGGTTGAGTCTCGACGGCGCTGCCGCGGCCATCAGACGTTCACCCCCATCAGACGGTCGAGGCTCGCGATGACGAGCTCGCGCAGCTCGGGTGGGTCGAGGACGACCGCATCTGGGCCCACACCCAGCACCATCCGTGCCACCGCCGTCAGCGAGTGGACGTCGAGGGTCACGATGTCGCCGGGTTCGCCGTCGCAGTCGGCGGGTTCGGTCGTCGTCGCGGCCCGGCGGAGGCCGAATGCGCGGTCGGCCGCGACCCAGATCCGCGCGGTCCGTCCGTCCGAACCGGCAGCGGAATCGACCGCCGCGGAGACGATCTGCTGGAGATCGGTGCCGGCCGGGACCACGACCGCGTCGGCGGCACCGACCGCGGCGACCGCCGTGATCCGCGACAGCCGGAAGGTCCGGGTGGCGTCGCGGTCGCGATCGTGGCCGACGACGTACCAGCGGCCCCGATGCGACACGACCCCCCACGGTTCGACGCGTCGGGTGGTCGGGGCGGCCGCGGCAGACGATCGATGCTGGAACTCGACGGCACGGCGGTCCTGGACCGCGGCGAGCAGGCCGGCGATGACCTCTTCGGAACCGAGCGATCGCGACGACCCGCCCGAGGTGATCCCCAGATCGTCCTCGGAGCGGACATCGAGCCCGGCGGCCCGGAGCTTGAGGATCGCCGTCTGCGACAGCGTCGAGACCTCGGGGGTGTCCCACAGCGCGGCGGCCATGGCGATCGCCGCGGCCTCGTCGGACTCCAGCGAGATCTCCGGCAACTCGTAGGAGTCGCGGTCGATGCGATATCCCTCGGCGCCGGCCGCCATCGGCGACCGGCCGGTCACGAGCGGGATCCCGAGATCTCGTAGCTCGTTCTTGTCCCGCTCGAACATCCGGTTGAACGCCTCGTCGGACTGCCCGTCGTCCGAATAGCCCGCGACGTTGCGGCGGATGTAGTCGGCGGTGACGTACTGCCGCGTCCACAGCAGGCAGATCACGAGGTTGAGCAGACGCTCGACTTTGGGGGTTGCCACCGAGTCAGGTTAGAACGTGGCCGTTCACCGCGTGCGGAGGCACGCTGGGTTCGCCGGTGACCCGGCGCTCACATCGAGGCGATGAGGCGATCGACGCGCTCGTCGACACTGCGGAACGGGTCCTTGCACAGCACCGTCCGCTGGGCCTGGTCGTTGAGCTTGAGGTGAACCCAGTCGACGGTGAAGTCACGCCCGGCTTTCTGCGCGGCCGAGATGAAGTCGCCACGGAGCTTGGCACGTGTGGTCTGCGGCGGCTCGTTGACCGCGGTCTTGATGGCCTCGTCGGTGGTCGCCCGGGCGACCAGCCCCTTGCGCATCAGGACGTCGAACACGCCGCGACCGCGTTTGATGTCGTGGAACGCCAGGTCGAGCTGCGCGATCTTCGGATCCGAGAGCTCCATCGAGTACCGGTCCTGGTAGCGCTGGAACAGCTTGCGCTTGATGACCCAGTCGACCTCGGTGTCGACCTTGGCGAAGTCGTCGCTCTCCACGGCATCGAGCATCCGTCCCCACAGGTCCACGACCATGTCCATCTCGGGGTCGGGCCGGCGGTTGGTGAGGTGCTCGACGGCGCGGGCGTGGTACTCGCGCTGGATGTCGAGGGCGCTGGCCTGCCGACCGCCGGCGAGGCGCACCGGGCGCCGCCCTGTCGGGTCGTGGCTGACCTCGCGGATGGCGCGGATCGGATTGTCGAGCGCGAAGTCGCGGAACGCGACACCGGCCTCGATCATCTCCAGGACGAGAGCCGCCGAACCGACCTTGAGAAGTGTGGTCATCTCCGACATGTTCGAGTCGCCGACGATGACGTGCAGCCTGCGGTACTTCTCGGCGTCGGCGTGGGGCTCGTCGCGCGTGTTGATGATCGGGCGCGACCGGGTGGTCGCCGAGGAGACGCCCTCCCAGATGTGCTCGGCGCGCTGGGACAGGCAGAAGGTCGCGGCCTTGGGGGTCTGCAGAACCTTGCCCGCACCACAGATCAGCTGGCGCGTCACGAGGAACGGCAACAGGACGTCGGAGATGCGGGAGAACTCCCCCGCCCGCACGACGAGATAATTCTCGTGGCATCCATAGGAGTTGCCGGCCGAGTCGGTGTTGTTCTTGAACAGATAGATGTCGCCGCCGATGCCCTCGTCGGCCAGGCGTTGTTCGGCATCGACGAGCAGGTCCTCGAGAACCAGTTCGCCTGCGCGGTCGTGGTTGATCAGCTGGATGAGGCTGTCGCACTCCGCGGTGGCGTATTCGGGATGCGATCCGACGTCGAGATAGAGGCGAGCGCCGTTCTGCAGGAAGACGTTCGAGGACCGGCCCCACGACACGACCCGGCGGAAGAGGTACCGCGCGACCTCGTCCGGACTCAGCCGGCGGTGGCCGTGGAAGGTGCACGTGACACCGAACTCGGTCTCGATGCCCATGATTCGTCGCTGCACTTGACCAACCCTACTCGCGCGGACCGCGGCGGACCGGTCGACACGCACCGGCCGCCGCGCGCCGCGGCGTTCTCGTCACTGTTCGGAGGATGGCGTCTCACCAGGGACTTCGTCCGCCTCGGACGGTGTATCCGTGGACTGGGCCGCCGCAGCCTGCGGGAGGAGCCCTTCGACCGTGGACGTCGTGAGGCGCCGGAACGCGCGCCGCGGACGGTTGTGGTCGAGGACCGCGACCTCGAGATCGCCCGCGGCGAGCACCCGGCGTTCGGTCGGGGTCCCGCCACCGTTGTCGGCCGGCGCCGTCAGGGCGGTGACCGCGACGCCGATCGCCCGGCCGAGCTCCATGTCGGGCTCGTAGCAGTCCTTGAGGGCCGCCGCGATCGGTTCGGTCGCCCCGCCCATCACCAGGAAGCGGGTCTCGTCGGTGATCGACCCGTCGTAGGAGATCCGGTACAGCTGCGACCGTTTCGGCTTGCCCGGACGGGCGACCTCGGCGACGCAGAGCTCGACCTCGAACGGCTTCGCCTGCTCGGTGAAGACGCTGCCCAGTGCGTTGGCGTAGGTGTTGGCCAGCGACAGCCCGGACACGTCGGCACGGTCGTAGCTGTAGCCGCGCATGTCCGCGATCTGGATGCCGGCTTTGCGCAGGCTCTCGAACTCGTTGTACTTGCCCACCGCCGCGAAACCGATCCGGTCGTAGATCTCGCTGGTCTTGCGGAGCGTGTTGGACGGGTTCTCCGCGACGAACAGCACACCGTCGGCGAACGTGAGGATCACGACGCTGCGTCCCCGGGCGATGCCCTTGCGGGCGAGCTCCGAGCGATCGCGCATGATCTGCTCGGCACTGGCGTAGTACGGGAAGGTCATCGGGCACCCCCCTCGTGCTCGGCGCTGCGGCGTTCGACGACGGCACGTGCCGCCGCCTCGATGTCGGTCGGGTCCACCTCCCGGGCCCCGTCGGCGCCGACGATGGCGGCCATCGGGAAGATCTTGCGGACCAGATCGGGCCCGCCGGTCGCCGAGTCGTCGTCAGCGGCGTCGTACAGCGATTCGACGGCGATCGCGAGCGCCTCGGCGGCGGTCAGATCGGGTCGGTAGAGCTTCTTGAGCGAGGACTTGGCGAACACCGACCCCGAGCCGATGGCGGTGTAACCACCGAACTCCTCGTGCCGGTCACCCGCGACGTCGAAGCTGAAGATGCGTCCGCGTTCGTTAGGATCGTCGTGGTCGATGTCGTAGCCGACGAGCAGCGGAATGGCCGCCAGGCCCTGCAGGGCCGCGCCGAGATTGCCCCGCACCATCGAGGCCAGCCGGCTGACCTTGCCGTCGAGGGTCAGCGGGACGCCTTCGATCTTCTCGTAGTGCTCGAGTTCGACGGTGAACAGCCGGACCATCTCGATCGCGATCCCGGCGGTGCCGGCGATCCCGGCCGCCGAGTACTCGTCGGTGATGTAGACCTTCTTGACGTCGCGCGTGGCGATGAGGTTGCCCATGGTGGCCCGGCGGTCCCCGGCGAGGACGACCCCACCCGGGTACGACACGGCCACGATCGTCGTGCCGTGCGGGATGTCACCGGCGCCGTCGGCGCCGCCGGCGAACGACCCCACCCGGTCGACCTGGGCCTGCGGGAGTTGTTCCGGCGCATGCGTCCGGAGGAATTCGGTGAACGACGAGATGTCGGCGCCGGCGAACGCGCCGGGGCGGAACTGGGACAGCGGGGGCAGTGAACCGAACCTGTCGCTCACTGGCCGCCCTTCTGGACGTAGGCGCGCACGAAGTCCTCGGCGTTCTCCTCCAGCACGTCGTCGATCTCGTCGAGCAGGTCGTCGGTGTCCTCGGCCAGCTTCTCGCGACGTTCCTGTCCGGCGCCGGAATCGGGGCCCACGCCCTCGTCGTCGCCGCCGCCACCACGCTTGGTCTGTTCCTGCGCCATCTGCTGCCTCCTTGAAACCGATCGCCCCT
The DNA here is from genome assembly GCF_042668985.1 of Gordonia sp. NPDC057258. Taxonomy (NCBI): domain Bacteria; kingdom Bacillati; phylum Actinomycetota; class Actinomycetes; order Mycobacteriales; family Gordoniaceae; genus Gordonia; species Gordonia sp. NPDC057258. The sequence continues at coordinate 20,867 of NZ_JBHUXZ010000039.1, read as the reverse complement.
TGGCGGGCTACCGCGGTCGAGGGAGTCGGGATCGGGTGTCGCTGTCGCGGCGGTGATCCGGTGTCTCGACCCTGCGGAATCGTGTGCTCCCACACTACCTGTGGGGACGACAACTGTGGCGGAACGAAGCACATGCCGTCGGAGACGGCGAGGCGCCGCGGCCTGTCAGGTGGTGAGCTGATCCACCAGTTCGGCGGCCGAGTCCACCGAGTCGAGGAGCTTGCCGACGTGCGCCGCGGTGCCGCGTAGCGGTTCGAGGGTGGGGATACGGACCAGCGAGTCCCCGCCGAGATCGAAGATGACCGAGTCCCAGCTCGCCGCCGCGACGTCGGCGCCGAACCGGCGCAGGCACTCGCCGCGGAAGTAGGCGCGCGTGTTCCGCGGCGGCTCGCTGATCGCGGCGAGCACGTCGTTCTCGTCGGTCAGACGCTTCATCGACCCGCGCGCGACGAGCCGGTTGTACAGCCCCTTGTCGAGCCGGACGTCGGAGTACTGCAGGTCGATGAGCTGCAGACGCGGTGCCGACCAGGACAGGTTCTCGCGCTGGCGGAACCCCTCCAGGATGCGCAGCTTCGCGGGCCAGTCGAGGATGTCGGCGCACTCCATCGGGTCGCGCTCGAGGCGGTCGAGCACGTCCGCCCACGTCTGCAGGACGTGTGCGGCGCGCTGGTCGTCGGAGTGCTCCTGGTCGTGGAACTTCTGACAACGCTCCAGATACTCGCGCTGCAGAGCGAGGCCGGTGAGCTCGCGACCGTCGGTGAGTGCGACCGTGGCCGTCAGCGACGGGTCGTGACTGATGGTGTGTACGGCCTGTACCGGCCGCGCGAGCTCGATGTCGGAGAAGTCGACACCGGCCTCGATGAGGTCGAGGACGAGCGCGGTGGTCCCGACCTTCAGGTAGGTCGAGGTCTCGGCGAGGTTGGCGTCGCCGATGATGACGTGGAGTCGCCGGTATCGCTCGGGGTCGGCGTGCGGCTCGTCGCGGGTGTTGATGATGCCCCGCTTGAGCGTGGTCTCCAGCCCGACCTCGACCTCGATGTAGTCCGACCGCTGCGACAGCTGATAGCCCGCCTCGTCGCCGGACTGGCCGATACCCACGCGTCCCGAACCGGTGATCACCTGCCGGGACGCGAAGAAGGTCGTGAGCCCGGCGATGACGGCGGTGAACGGGGTCTCCCGCGCCATCAGGTAGTTCTCGTGGGTGCCGTAGGAGGCGCCCTTGCCGTCGATGTTGTTCTTGTACAGCTGCAGCTTCGGAGCGCCCGGGACGCTCGCCACGTGACGAGCCGCGGCCTCCATCACGCGCTCCCCGGCCTTGTCCCAGATGACCGCGTCCATCGGGTCGGTGACCTCGGGTGCGGAGTACTCGGGGTGGGCGTGGTCGACGTAGAGCCGCGCCCCGTTGGTGAGGATCATGTTGGCCGCGCCGATCTCGTCGGCGTCGATGATCGGTGCGGGTCCGGCCCCGCGGCCGAGGTCGAAACCGCGGGCGTCGCGAAGCGGTGACTCCACCTCGTAGTCCCAGCGTGTCCGCTTCGCGCGCGGTACACCGGCGGCCGCGGCGTAGGCGAGAACCGCCTGGGTGGACGTCATGATCGGGTTCGCGGTCGGGTCGCCGGGCGCGGAGATTCCGTACTCGACCTCGGTCCCGATGATTCGCTGCATCCTTCGAGGGTAGATGTTCACTTGCCACCGGTCGCAACCACCGCACGTGCTGAGTACGGTCGACGCCGTGAAAGCATTCCGCCGGTTCACCGTTCGAGTGCCGCTGCCCGACCCGATCGCGACCCTCGCGCCGTTGTCGCACAACCTGCGCTGGGCGTGGCACACCCCCACCCAGGAGCTGTTCGCCACCATCGACCCGCGCCTGTGGTCGTCGACCGGCGATCCGGTCCGGGTTCTCGCCGACACCGACCCCGCCCGTCTGGCCGAGCTGGCCGACGACGAGGGTTTCGTGGCGCGGGTCGCCGAGGCCCACGTCGACCTCGAGCAGTATCTCGATGCACCGCAGTGGTTCCAGCGGTATGCGGCCGAGTCATCGGGACAGGACGGTTCGGCGCATGACCGGGTGGTGCCCCCGGGAATCGCGTACTTCTCGATGGAGTTCGGCGTCTCCGAGGTCCTGCCGATCTACTCCGGCGGCCTCGGCATCCTCGCCGGTGACCATCTCAAGGCGGCCTCCGACCTCGGGCTGCCGCTGATCGGCGTCGGATTGCTGTACCGCTCCGGTTACTTCCGCCAAGGCCTCGATCACGACGGCTGGCAGATCGAGCGGTATCCCGTGAACGATCCCGCCGACCTGCCCCTCACGCTCCTCGCCCCGGGCGACGGCGCGGAGCCGGTGATCGTCGAGGTCGCGATGCCCGGCGGGGCGACCCTGTCGGCCCAGGTGTGGGTGGCGTCGGTGGGCCGAATCCCGTTGCTGCTCCTCGACTCCGACATCGATCGCAACGACGACCAGCCCGAAGGCGCCGCCCTGCGCGCGGTGACCGACCGGCTCTACGGCGGGGATCAGGAACACCGGATCGCACAGGAGATCCTGCTCGGCATCGGCGGTGTCCGCGCGCTCCGCGAGTACGTCCGGATCACCGGCCGGCCCGAGCCGACGGTGTTCCACATGAACGAGGGACACGCGGGCTTCCTCGGCGTGGAACGCATCCGCGAGCTGGTGGCCGGCGGGCTCGACTTCGACACCGCGGAAGCGGTGGTCCGCGCCTCGAACGTGTTCACCACCCACACCCCGGTGCCGGCCGGGATCGACCGTTTCCCCGCCGACCTCGTCGCCCGTTACCTCGACGCCGACTCCGACGGCAAATCCCGCCTGCTGCCCGGGCTGGCCGCGGCGACGGTGGCCGAACTCGGCGACGAGGCGGACCCCGGCGTCTTCAACATGGCGCACATGGGATTTCGGCTCGGGCAACGCAGCAACGGGGTGTCGCAGCTGCACGGTGCGGTGAGTCGGGAGATGTTCGCCGACCTGTGGCCGGGTTTCGACGCCGCCGATGTGCCCATCGGCGCGGTCACGAACGGCGTGCACGGACCGACCTGGGTGGCCCCGGCGTGGCGTGACTTCGCCGACGGGGACGAGGACTCCGCGCCCGAGGTGTACGCGGGCCTGTCCGACGAGACGATCTGGCGAACGCACGAGGAGCTGCGCGCGGAACTCGTCGACGAGGTGCGGCGGCGCGCACTCGCCAGCGGCCTCGACCGCGGCTTCACCCACGCCGAGCTGGCATGGACCGCCGACCTGTTCGACCCGCACGTGCTGACCATCGGATTCGCACGGCGAGCGGCGACCTACAAGCGGCTGACGCTGATGCTCCGCGATCCCGAGCGCATGCGCGCCATCCTCACCGATCCCGATCGGCCGGTGCAGCTGGTCATCGCGGGCAAGGCCCACCCGGCCGACGAGGGAGGCAAGTCCTTGATCCAGCAGGTCGTCCGGTTCACCGAGGATCCGGAACTGCGCGATCGCATCGTGTTCCTTCCCGACTACGACATCTCGATGGCGCGTTTCATCTACGCCGGTTGCGATGTGTGGCTGAACAATCCGGTCCGTCCCATGGAGGCCTGCGGGACCTCGGGGATGAAATCGGCGCTCAACGGCGGGCTCAATCTGTCGATCCTGGACGGCTGGTGGGACGAGATGGCCGACGGCGACAACGGGTGGGCGATCCCGTCCGCGGAGGGGATCACCGACGAACATCGTCGCGACGATCTGGAGGCGCAGGCGCTGTACACGCTCCTCGAGGAGACGGTGATCCCCCTCTTCTATCGCCGGGCGGACGACGGTGTACCCCGCCGGTGGGTGGAGATGATGCGCCACACCCTCACTCGGCTCGGCCCGCAGGTACTCGCCTCGCGCATGGTCCGCGACTACACGACCGACCTCTACTGCCCGGCCGCCCGCGCCTACGAGTCCGCATGCGCCGACTCCTACGCGGGTGCGCGCGACCTCGCGGCTTATCGCCGGACCCTGGAGACCGGATGGTCGTCGGTGCAGGTGGCCGGGGTCGAGGACGAGCGTCGCGAGGACGGACTCTGGATCACCGCCCATGTGGCATTGGGAGATCTCGCGCCCGAGTCGGTCGCGGTGCAGGTGGTACTCGGCCGGGTCGGCGACGACGGCGAGATCCTGGCACCGACGTTCACCGACATGACCCCCGGACCCGACCGCGATGCGTCGGGCCGGATGGTGTTCACCGCACTGGTGCCGCCGTCGGCCTCCGGTCATCTCGGCTACACCGTCCGGGTGCTGCCCCGCCATCCGCAGTTGTCGTCGGAGTCCGAACTCGGGTTCGTACGCTTTCCGGCGACGACCGGTTGAGCGTGTCCGCAGATGTCGTGTGATGTTGCGTCCGGCGCAACGATGTGCGACGCCTACCGGGGTTCGCTTGCTCGACGTCCGGTGATGGGCCTCGTCAGCGCTTCTTCAATCGCAGCCGCGAATAGGTGAAGGCGAGCAGCAGCGCGCTGATCACCGCGAGCACCCCGTATGCGAGTGCGGTATGCGCGACCGATGTCTCCCACAGCGTGATGCGCTGCGGCGCGGCCACATTGATGTTGTAGAGGTCCACGCTGCCGGCCGCGACGACATACCCCCAGAACGACGGGAAGATCCACGACAGCTGTTCGAGTCCGATGCCGTCGAGTTTGAACAGGCCGCCGCAGAACACCAACTGGACCATCACGACGATGACCAGCGGCGGCATGACCTGCTCGTTGGATTTGACCGCCGACGAGATGGCGAGACCGACGAGCGTGCTCACGCAGGCGAGGACGGCCACCGCGACGAGCAACGCCAGCGGCGGCGGGAGGATCGGACCGCCGAAGTCGGGCAGCCCCCGACCGGCGAAGGTGATGCCGACCATGATGATCGTCTGCAGCACCGCGGCGATGAAGAACACCACGATCTTGGCGAAAAGGTATGCGCCGGGCCGCAACCCGACGGCGCGCTCGCGTTCGAAGATGTCGCGCTCCCCGACGAGATCGCGCACGGTCAGCGCGGCCCCCATGAACGCGGCCCCGACGACGAGCACGACGAGGATCTGGATCGCCTCCGCGCCGTCCTTCGGTGGCGGCGCGTTCGGGATCACCTCGAGGCGGGCGAACCCGCTCGAACCCGGGATCACCAAGGTGAGCAGGCCGAGCACGACGGGTAGCAGCACGAGGAAGACGAGATAGCCGACGTCGGCGAAGATGAGCCGCACCTGGCGTCGGGCGATGGTCGACGACTGGCGGGTGAAGCTCGTGTGCGGCACCGGTATCGGCGGACCGGGGGGACGCTGGGGCGGCGGCGGATTCGGCGCTCGGCGGTGCCGGTCCAGGTACCGCATGTGTGCGGTGTCCGGCTGATCGGCGACGTACGCGAAGATCTCTGCCCAGTCGGAGGTGCCCATCTCCCCCTCGACCTGTCCGGGCGGGCCGCAGAAGGACGTCTTGCCGCCGGGCGCCAGCAGCAGCACCTGGTCGCACATGGACAGATAGGTCAGCGAGTGCGTGACCACGAGGACCACACGCCCGGCGTCGGCGAGCCGGCGGAGGGTGGCCATCACCTGCCGGTCGAGTGCGGGGTCGAGACCGGAGGTCGGTTCGTCGAGGATGAGCAGCGACGGACCTGTCAGCAACTCCATCGCGACCGATGCGCGCTTCTGCTGACCGCCAGAGAGCTTCTCCACGCGGGTGTCGACGTGCTCGGTCAGCTGCAGCTCGCTGAGCACCCCGTCGATGACCCGGTCCCGATCGGCCTTCGAGAGGTCGGGTGGCAGGCGCAGTTCTGCGGCGTAGCGCAATGCCTGCCGCAGCGTGAGTTTGTGGTGCAGCACATCTTTCTGCGGCACCATGCCGATGCGGGTGCGCAGAGCGTCGTATTCGGCGTGGACGTTGCGGCTCTCGAAGGTGACCAGGCCGCTCGTCGGTGAGTTGAGTCCGGCCGCGATCTTCGACACCGTCGACTTACCCGCGCCCGAGGGGCCGATCACCGCGGTCAGCGTGCCCGGACTGGCGCTGAAGTCCACGTCGGCGAGCAGACGCTTCCCGCCGTCGACGACGAGACTGACCCCGTGGACGTGGAGGCCGTCGGCGACCGCGGCGCTCTCCTGCCCGCGCATCAGCGTGCCGCCGGACACCACGAAGTCGCTGTTGCCGATGGTGACGACGTCGCCGTCGGTCAGTTGCGCGCTCGACACCCGCCGGCCGTTGACGAACGTTCCGTTGACGCTGCCGAGGTCCTCGATCACGAGGGCGGCCCCGCGGCTGGACACCTGTGCGTGGTGCCGGGACGCCAGGACGTCGCTGACGACGATGTCGTTGTCGGGCGTGCGTCCGATCCGCTGGACTCCGCGGAGCGAGATCGACTCGCGCTCGGGCGGTGTCGGCGCCCCGGGCAGGCGGTAGACCGCCGACACGTTCTGCTGCAGCGCTTGCAGATGCGGCGCGCTCAGGACTTCCTGCGGCATCGGGTCCACACGAAACTGTCGCCCGCCCGGTGCATGGGCCGGCATCTGGCCTGAGGCCGGGACAGGCGCGCCCGGGAACCCCGCCGAGCGAGGACCTGACGGCGGGTAGCCCGACTGCATCGGACGCGAGACCGGCGGACCCGGCCGGGACGGCGCGCTGCGCCCGGGACCACTCGAGGGCGGCCGGCCGCCGGATGCGGGCACGTCGACCACGAGGTCGACGACCGGACCCGTGTTCACGTCGCCGAGGCGTACCTGGGTCGTACCGGGCACCATGAACTCGGCCATTCGCCGGCCGTTGAAGAAGAAGCCGTTGGTGCTGCCGATGTCGACGAGACACCAGGCCGTACCGCGCCACTCGATGGCGAGATGCCGACGCGACACCATCGGATGATTGATCACGATGTCGTTGTCGGGCTCACGCCCCAGGGTGATGCGCGGAGCGCCGCCCAGTGGATGCGGCGCCCCACCGTCGACGATCACTCGTCCACGCGCCATCGATGTGCTGTTCATCGCCGACAACTCTAGTGCTTGACGGCGCTGTTCACGCGGTTCTGTCGAGCAGACAGCCGACCCCGTGGGAGTCGGCTGTCTGCTCGGTCGAGACCACTGTCGCTACAGGTACTGACCCGTGTTCGTCTCGGTGTCGATGGCCCGGCTCGCGCCCGCACTCTTGCCCGTGACCAGCGTGCGAATGTAGACGATCCGCTCGCCCTTCTTGCCCGAGATCCGGGCCCAGTCGTCGGGGTTGGTCGTGTTGGGCAGGTCCTCGTTCTCCGCGAACTCGTCGAGGATGGAGTCGAAGAGATGCTGGACGCGCAGACCCGGTGCACCCGTGTCCAGTTGCGACTTGATCGCGTACTTCTTGGCCCGGTCGACGACGTTCTGGATCATCGCGCCGGAGTTGAAGTCCTTGAAGTACATGATCTCTTTGTCGCCGTTGGCGTAGGTGACCTCGAGGAACCGGTTGTCCTCGCTCTCGGCGTACATCCGCTCGACGACCTTCTCGATCATCGCGTTGACACAGGCCGTGCGATCTCCCCCGAACTCGCCGATGTCGTCGGCGTGGATGGGCAGCTCCTCGGTCAGGTACTTGGAGAAGATGTCGATCGCGGACTCGGCGTCGGGACGCTCGATCTTGATCTTCACGTCGAGGCGCCCTGGGCGCAGGATCGCGGGGTCGATCATGTCCTCGCGATTCGACGCACCGATCACGATGACGTTCTCGAGGCCCTCGACGCCGTCGATCTCACTGAGCAGCTGCGGGACGACGGTGGTCTCCACGTCCGAGGAGACGCCCGATCCGCGTGTGCGGAAGATCGAGTCCATCTCGTCGAAGAAGACGATGACCGGCGTGCCCTCCGAAGCTTTCTCGCGCGCCCGCTGGAAGATCAGCCGGATGTGCCGTTCGGTCTCACCGACGAACTTGTTGAGCAGCTCGGGGCCCTTGATGTTCAGGAAGTACGACTTCGCCTCCTTGGCGTCGTCGCCCCGCACCTGCGCGATCTTCTTCGCCAGGGAGTTGGCCACGGCCTTGGCGATGAGCGTCTTGCCACAGCCGGGCGGACCGTAGAGCAGCACGCCCTTCGGGGGACGCAGCTGGTAGTCGCGGAACAGGTCCTTGTGCAGGAACGGGAGTTCGACGGCGTCGCGGATCTGCTCGATCTGGCGGCCCAGGCCACCGATGTCCTCGTAACCGACGTCCGGGACCTCCTCCAGGACGAGATCCTCGACCTCGGCCTTGGGCACCCGCTCGAACGCGAACCCGGCCTTGGTGTCGATGAGCAGTGAGTCGCCGGGACGCAGCTTGCGACGCAGACCGTCCTCACCGTCGACCTCGCCCAGCAGCGGTTCGGCCAGCCAGACCACCCGCTCCTCGTCGGCGTGACCGACGACCAGGGCGCGTTTGCCGTCACCGAGCACCTCGCGCAGCGTGCTGATCTCGCCGACGGTGTCGAATTCGCAGGCCTCGACGATGGTCAGAGCCTCGTTCAGACGCAGGGTCTGCCCCTTGGTCAGCAGGTCGGTGTCGATGTTGGGCGAACAGGTGAGGCGCATCTTGCGGCCCGAGGTGAACACGTCGACGGTGGCGTCGGGGTGCACGTCCAGCAGGACGCCGTACCCGCTCGGCGGCTGACCCAGACGGTCGACCTCCTCGCGGAGAGCGACGAGTTGCTGTCGGGCTTCCTTGAGGGTGTCGAGCAGCTTCGCGTTGCGTGCGGTGAGGCTGTCCACCCGCTCTTGGAGATCCCCGGCCGGCCGGCCGGCTGCGCCGCGCGCAGACGAGTCCGGACCGCTCCGCGACAGCGGCGACTCGGTGCCGCTCCGCGGCGGGGGCGGAGTGTAGGCGGGGACGAAGCCCTCGTCGGATGCACTGGCGCCCTCGGGAACCGCGCGGTCCCCCAGTGCGTCGTGGCGGTCAGATTCGGTCATTGCTGACTCCTCTCGCCGGCAATCACCCGATCCCTCGATCGGAATGCTCGCGCCGTATCCCTACGCTACCGGCCGAGACGGCGAATCGCCGTCCACCGCGCAATCGCCGGTGTTGACGGTGTGTTAAATGTGCGTCTTCGCAACGTATTCGCGATGTTTCACCGCACAGCCCGGCGACTGGCCGTTGCTCCGCGGCCGCGCTCAGCCCTTGCTCGGACGGCGCTGCGGACGCAGCGTGGTGGTGCCGTCGGCAAGGCGCCGGGCCGTGATCAGAAACGCGGTGTGGCCTTGCATTTTGTGTTCGGGACGCACCGCGAGGCCCACCGCGCTCCACTCGCGGAGGAGCGTCTCCCAGGCCCGGGGCTCGGTCCAGCACTCCTGCTCGCGCAGGGCCTCCATCACCCGGGACAACTGGGTGACGGTCGTCACGTAGACCGTCAAGACCCCGCCTGGTTTCAACACGGTCCGCACGACGTCGAGCGGTTCCCAGGGCGCGAGCATGTCCAGGATGACGCGATCGAACCGTTCGTCCCGATCCACGTTCGCCAGATCGTCGACGGTGAGGTGCCAGTTGTCCGGCCGTCCCCCGAAGAAGGTCTCGACGTTGCGGATCGCGTGCTCGGCGTGGTCATCCCGGATCTCGAAGGAGACGACTTCACCGTCGGCACCGACCGCGCGCAGCAGCGAACACGTCAGCGCCCCGGAGCCGGCACCGGCTTCGAGGACGCGGGCACCCGGGAAGATGTCGCCCTCGAGGACGATCTGGGCGGCGTCCTTGGGATAGATGACCTGGGCCCCGCGCGGCATCGAGAGCACGTAGTCGACGAGCAGCGGGCGCAGCGCCAGATATTGGGTACCGCTGGTCGCGGAGACGATGCTGCCCTCGGGCGAACCGATGAGGTCGTCATGGGAGATGGCACCGCGGTGGGTGTGGAACTGCTTTCCCTCGTCGAGCAGCACCGTGAACTTGCGCCCCTTGGCATCGGTCAGCTGAACCCGGTCGCCGACGACGAACGGTCCGGTGGTGGGCACTGGTGCTTCCTCTCGTGAACGATCCGAACCCGCGCGACTCGGCGCAGGGGTTCGTGGGCCGTGTGGACGTTACCCGACGAGGTGGGCCGGTCCTGCCTCGTGTCGCTGCGGGGAGGGCGCCGCCCGGGTGGCCGGCGAGCGGACCCGAGTGTCGGGACCTCGGACTGTCGGGCCCGGCGCCTACCCTGCGAAGGGTGAGCACGATGACCGGAGTCGGAGACGCCTCCCCCAGCACGACCCCGACAGGGACCCCGGGCGGCCCCGACCCGAAGGCGCGAGGGATCGTCGGGCGCCCGCTGGCGCTGTCGCCGTCCCGCGCTGCGGACTTCAAGCAGTGCCCGCTGCTCTACCGCTACCGTGCGATCGACCGCTTCCCGGAGACCCCCACCACCGCGCAGACCAGGGGCACCGTCGTCCATGCCGCGCTGGAGAATCTGTTCGACCTCCCGGCCGAGCTCCGCACGCAGGACTCGGCCGAGTTGCTGGTCGAAGGCGCCTGGGCCGCGATGTGCGAGGGCGACCCCGAGCTCGCAAAGGTCATCGGCGAAGGTGGCCAGGCCGCGTTCCTCGCCGATGCGCACAAGCTCATCGCCACCTACTACACGATGGAGAACCCGACCGCCTTCGACGCCGACGCGGTGGAGGAACACGTCGAGATCGACGCCGACGACATGCTCATGCGGGGGTTCATCGACCGCATCGATGTCGCGCCGACCGGCGAGATACGCGTCGTCGACTACAAGACCGGGCGGTCGCCGGGTGAGGCGTACGAAGCCAAGGCGTTGTTCCAGATGAAGTTCTACGCGCTCGCGATCCTGCGCACCCGCGGAGTCGTTCCCGCCCGGTTGCAGCTGATGTACCTCTCCGACGGGCAACAGCTGATCTATCGCCCGGACCGTGACGAGCTGCTCCGCTTCGAGCGCACCCTGCGCGCGATCTGGCAGGCGATCCGCACGGCCGTGGCCTCGGGCGACTTCCGGCCGAAGAAGTCGTGGTCGTGCAAGTTCTGTGAGCACCGCGCCCGGTGTCCGGAGTTCGGGGGCGTCATCCCGCCGTACCCCGGTCCCCCGGCGGGTTTCGCAGTCTGAGCAGCCCCGACGTCCGCGGGACGCCCCCGCCCCGACCCATTATGTCGGCAGTCATAGAGTGACTCGGGTGGAGAACTCGTACTACGAACCCATCGATGCCCCGTCGGATGCTGCCCGTGACGAGGGCGACTTCGAGTACTTCCGCCCGACCGAGGCGACGCTGAGCGTGTGGTCGCCGACGATGCAGCACGGTGGTCCCCCGTCGGCCCTCCTGATGCGGTCGTTGCTGCGGTGCGAGCCCGACCCGGCTCAGCACTTCACGCGTGTGACCACCGAGATCCTCGGCCCGGTCGGGCTGGGCGTCAACCGGGTCGCCGCCCGGGTCGTGCGGCCGGGCCGCCAGATCAGCCTCGTCGAGACCGAACTGCAGGTGCAGCAGGCCGACGGGACGTTCCGCGCCGCCGCCCGCTCGGTGGGGTGGCGGCTCCGCGTCGCCGACACCGCCGAGATTGCGAACGGTCCCGATCCCCTGACGCCCGGACCGGACGAGTCGAAGGCGGTGATCGGCTTCTCCGACGATAACGGCGAGGCCGTCGACTGGGGCACCCTCGGGTTCATCGGCACCATCGAGTCGGTCCGGGCCGAGGGACGCAACGGCTCGACTCCCGCGGTATGGCTGCGGCCGGCGATCCCGCTCGTCGCCGACGAGAAGACCGAGGACCTGGAATCGATGTTCACCGTCATCGACGTCGCCAACGGGTTGGGCACCCGACTCCGCCCGAATCGGTGGACGTGGATGAACACCGACACCACCGTGCACCTGACGCGCGTCCCGAGCGGACCGTGGGTCGGCATCGACGCCCACATGATCGCCGGTCCGGACGGGTTCGGCAGCACCTTCGCCGACCTCTACGACGCCTCCGGCCACATCGGCCGGTCGGCCCAGACGGTGATGCTCAGCGCGGTGCAGTAGCCACAAACCCACCACTAATCGGCAAACCCACCAGCTCGCAGCTGGTGGGTTTGACGAAATGGGTGGATCTGCCTCCGCTAGAACCGGCAGGACCGGATGTCCGTCGCCAGGATGGCCTTGGCGCCGAGCTCGGACAGCTCGTCCATGAGGTTCTGGTGGTCCTTGCGGGGCACCATTGCGCGGACCGCGACCCAGTCCGGGTCGGCCATGGGCGCCACGGTCGGCGACTCGAGGCCCGGCGTGAGCGCCGACGCCCGATCGAGAAGCGAACGGGGGCAGTCGTAGTCGATCATCACGTACTGCTGTCCGAACACCACGCCCTGCACTCGGGCGACGAACTGCCGTTCGGCCTTGGTGAGGTCGGCGTCGCGCCGGGAGATCAGGACCGCCTCGGAATCGCACAGCGATTCACCGAACGCCACCAGGCCGTGCTGACGCAACGTGCGACCGGAACCGACGACGTCGGCGATCGCGTCGGCGACACCGAGCTGGATCGAGATCTCGACCGCACCGTCGAGCCGGATGATGTCGGCGGTGATGCCATGACCGGCCAGGTCCTCGCGCACGAGGTTCGGGTACGACGTGGCGATGCGTTTGCCCGCGAGATCGGCCACCGCCCACTGCTGGTCGGCCGGAGCCGCGTAACGGAAGGTCGACGAGCCGAAGCCCATGGCCAGCTGTTCGCCCACCTCGGCGCCGGAGTCGCGGGCGAGGTCACGTCCGGTGATGCCCAGGTCGAGCCGGCCGGAGGCGACGTAGATCGCGATGTCCTTGGGACGCAGGAAGAAGAACTCGACGTCGTTGTTGTTGTCGAGGACCGTGAGGTCCTTGGCGTCGGTCCGGCGGCGATAGCCGGCCTCGGAGAGGATGGCCGACGCGGATTCGGAGAGCGCACCCTTGTTGGGTACGGCCACTCTCAGCATCTCGTTGTCCTTTTCGTGGAGTGCGCCTGCGGGCGCGGGGATGGAGCAGAACTGTGTCGTGTGGACTGTGTCCGGACCGGGTCAACCGGTCACAGATGTCGGTACACGTCCTGCAGCGTCAGTCCCCGCTTGATCATCATCACCTGCAGCCAGTAGACGAGCTGCGAGATCTCCTCGCCGAGCGACTCGTCGGATTCGTGTTCGGCGGCGAGCCAGACCTCACCCGCCTCTTCGATGATCTTCTTGCCCAGGGTGTGGACGCCGGAGTCGAGGGCGGCGACGGTACCCGAACCCTCGGGACGGCTCTGCGCCTTGTCGCTGAGTTCGGCGAACAGCTCCTCGAAAGTCTTCACGATTCCTCATTTTTGCATGTGGAGATGCGCGCGAGACCGCCGGTCCATGCACCGGCGACATCGTCGAGGTCCAGCCCGACAAGACTGGTCCGGAAGACGCGCAACCGGCCCGGCTCGACCGGTGCCGCGGACTCGACGACGAGCGTCGGACATCCGGCCGCCGATGCCGCCTGGGCGCCGGTCGGCGAGTCCTCGACGGCCAGACAGTCGGCCGACGGGACACCGAGCAGTTCCGCCGCGCGCAGGTAGGGGTCGGGCGCGGGTTTGCCCACCGCCACCTCGTCGCCGCAGACCGTCGTGGTGAATCGTCCACGCCCGATGGTCTCCAGGGCCACCTCGGTCAACTCCCGCACCGTGTTCGTCACCAGCACCATGGGGATCCCTGCCCCGGCCACCAGGTCGAGTGCTTCGGCTGCGCCGGGACGCCACGGCAGGTCGTCGGCGAACAGTTCGGCGACCCGATCGAGAGTCCAGCGTCCGTCGGCATCGGGATCGCGCTCCGCGGCGGACAGACCGGCCGCGTCATGCACCTTCGCCAATGCGTCCGCCAGCGAGTTCCCGAGAGTGGATTCGCGGAGTTCCGGTGACATGACGATGCCGTGCCGGGCGGCCAGTTCCGCCATCGCGACGTCCCAGATCGGTTCGGAGTCGAGCAGCGTGCCGTCCATGTCCCACAGCACGGCAGCGGGGAGTCGCGCACCCGACGGTGAGGTGGGGCCGGCGGTGGAGACGGTGGGGGCGGTGTCGGTCACCCCTGCATCATCGCAACCCACCGCTCGGTGGGCTCGTCGGCGGGGTAGAACAGCTCGATGGTCAGCTCCTCGAGGGTGACATCGCGTGGGGAGCCGAACGTCGTGAGGGTGCTGAAAAACGACAGCACCTGGTCGCCGAGGGCGAGCCGGAACGGCACCAGCAACTGCGGTTGTCCCCCGACTCCGGCACGGTCGCGGGCGAGACGTCCGTCGAGTGCGGCGACGGTCGGATATCCCGAGACCTCCCGTTCGAGGTCGGCGAGGCGCGGATCGCCGGTGATCCGCGCCATCCGCCGGAGCAACTCGAGCAGGTAGGTCGCCCACTCGTCGAAGTTGTGCGTGGCCCGCGCGAATCCGTCCGGATGCAGCGACACCCGGAACAGGTTGACCGGTCCGGTCTGCAGTTCGGGCGGCAACAACTCGAGAAGGGTGAGCGCGGTGTCGTTGGCCAGCACGACGTTCCAGGTCCGGTCGAGCGCCATGCCCATGTTCGGGTTGTGGGCGTCGAGCAATCGCTGGACCGACGACCGGACGTGGGCCATCGTGTCCGAGTCGAGCGGTTCCTCGCTGTAGCGAGGTGCGTGCCCGGCAGCGAGGAGCAGCGAATTTCTCTCTCGCAGTGGAACATCGAGCCGCTCGGAGAGCGCCTCGAGCAGCGCCGGACTCGGGCGTGACCGGCCGGTCTCGACAAAACTGAGGTGACGCGGCGAGACACCGACCTCGTAGGCGAGATCCAGCTGGCTCAGCGAGCGGCGAGAGCGCCACTGCCGCAGCATGCTTCCCACCTCGACGGTCATGGGGTCATGGTAGGTCCCGGGCGGGAGCGCGGCGACTACCTCACGGGTAACGGTCGTCCGGCGATCAAGACCGCAGACAGGACTCGATCAACTCCAACGAGTGTCCGATCGTCTGGGCGAGGACCTCTTCGGGTTCACCGTCGAACACTTCCCGGGAGGCGCTGACGCGGCCGCGGTGATCCAGTCCGAACCACACCGTTCCCGGTGCCGCCTCGTCGGGTTCGGGACCGGCCTCACCGGTCACCGCGACGACGAGGTCGGCGTCGAACAACCGGGCGGTCGACGCCACCATCGCGCGCGCCGCGGTCTCGCTCACGACCGGCCCCTCGGGCACGTCGAGCAGGTCGTACTTGACGTCCTTGTGGTAGGCCACGACCCCGCCGCGGAACCACGTACCCGCGTTCGGCGCCTTGCTCAGTTCGGTTGCCAGGTTCCCGCCGGTCAGCGATTCGGCGACCGCGATCCGGACGCCCGCTTCCATCGCGGCGTCCGCCACGCGCTTGCAGGTTTCCGAGAAGTCACTCACATCCGACATGTGTCGCTCCCTTCGTGTCCGCGTCGACCATCGCTGGTTGGTATCCACAGGGCCGCGCCCTGAAACGACTACCTGGTAGGTAGTGGTGCCGGCGGCGTGGGTGCGAGACGTTGGGGACATGACCCGCATAGAGAACGACCCCGTTCGCACACGGCACACGACGGTGTTGATCTCGCCGGCGATGGGAGTGCCGGCGCGTGTGTACCGGCGCTTGACGGAGGCCCTGACCAGAGCCGGTTTCGACGTCGTGATCGTCCCTCGGCGAGGGATCGAGGAGGGAAGCGAGCCACCGTCTCGACGTTCCGACTGGTCCTATGCCGACGAGGCGGACGACCTGGCCGACGCCGTGACCGCCGCGCGGAACGAAACCCCGGAGGTGAGGGTTCTGGTGCTCGGTCACAGCCTGGGTGCACAGCTGGCGGCGGTGGTGGCGTCACGGACCGACCAAGCTCCCGACGGGGTCGTGGCGATCGGTGCATCGGTCCCCCACTTCCGCCACTACGGCGCACGCGGGATCCCGCTCGCCGCACTGGCCGCGTCGGTGACGCCGGTCGCGGCGGTGCTCGGCCGGTGGCCACGACGCGGCTTCGGCGGTCCGACGCCGCGCACGCTGATGCGGGAATGGGCGCGCATGGTGCTGACCGGGTGGGCGCCGTTCGCACTCGACTCCCGAATGCGGTTGCCGGCGTTGTCGATCCGGTTGCACGACGACGAGGTCGTGTCCGGCCGCGCCGCGGACGCCTACGACGCGGCGTTCGACAAGGACGCGATGTCGGCACTGTGTTACCGGGCCTCCGACGGTCCGGCCGGGGGCGTCGCGACGCACCTCGGATGGACGCGGACGCCTGACGGGATCGTCGAGCTGATCGCGCGATGGTGGGAATCTCACGCCGTCCAGGAGCCCGATCGGGACTCGACGCGGTCGCGTGTGCGCACGCCGGTTCGTTCCGCCCAGGCGCCGGTAGCGAGGTAGGCCAGCACGGCGATCGCCACGCCGCACGATGTCACCACCATCCAGAACGGTCGTGCGGTGGCGCTCAGGTCGTCGGCCACAGTTTCCACCCGTCCGGAGAACGCGATGGCACCGGACACCGCCACGCCCAGCGCCGTCCCGACCTGCCGCCCGGTGGAGGCCATCGCGGAGGCGAGCCCCGCCTGGGTCCGCGGCATGCCCGAGACCGCGGCATTCGTGATGGGCGCGTTGACCAGTCCGAAGCCGATGCCGAACACGAGGTAGGCCGCGCCGAGGTAGGTGAACGGGGTATTGGGTCCGACGCCGAGGAGCAGCATTCCGCCCGCCGCCATCCCGATCCCGCCTGCGAACAGTGACGGCCGGGACCCCCGCGCGGCCACGAGGCGTCCTGAGACCGGAGCGCAGCACGCGGCGGCCAGAGCCATCGGGATCAGCATCAGACCCGCGCCGAACGGACTCAGCCCGCGGACTTCTTGCAGGTACAGGGTGTTGAGGAAGAGGAACCCGCCGGTCGCCGCGAACGCGATGACCGCGCACACGACCGCGACGGTGAACGGCACACTGCTGAAGAACCGCGGGTCCAGGAGCGGCTCGTCGCGGCGCAATTCGTAGCAGATCAGGATCGCAGACGAGCACGCAGCGACCGCGAAACAGCCGACGATGACGCCGGACCTCCAGCCCAGCACATGCCCTTCGATGATCCCGAACGTCACGGTTCCCAACAGCACGAGGATCAGCAGCTGACCCACCACATCGGCCCGTCGAGGCTGTGGCGCCCTCGACTCAGGGACGTACCGCCGGCTGAGAACGAGGGCGAGCACGCACACCGGGACATTGAGCACGAAGATCGCCTGCCAGCCCAGGCCGGAGACGAGCGCACCACCGACGACCGGGCCGAAGGCCAGACTCGCCCCGAATGCACTTCCCCACAACCCGATCGCCCGCGCACGCGCCTTCGGCTCGGTGAACACAGTGGTCACGATCGACAGGGCCACCGGGTTCAGCATCGAGCCACCGACCGCCTGGACGGCCCGGGCCGCGATGAGCACCTCCGCTGTCGGCGACACCGCGCAGAGCACCGACCCGGTTCCGAAAACCGCGAGGCCGACCCCGAAGATGCGTCTGCGACCGAGCCGGTCGCCGGTGGTGCCACCGAGAATGAGCAGGCTCGCGACGACCAGCGTGTACGAGTCGACCACCCACTGGAGCTGAGACGGCGTGGCGTCGAGATCGGCACCGATCGACGGCAGCGCCACGTTGACCGCGGAGATGTCGAGGCCGACGAGGAACATGCTCAGACAGCAGACGACCAGGATGACGCGTCGACGCCCGGTCGTGGACATGGAGCCAATGTAGAACCCCGACCCCGGGGCGGCGCCGACCGGCTGAGGATCATGCTCACCGGGAACGAGACCCGCGAGGCGCCGGGATCGTCGTAGTCTGGGCCCACGCGCACCGCCGAGGAGAAAGCCGAGCTCCCATGTCGAAGATCCTGGTGTTCGGACACCGCAACCCCGACACCGATGCCATCGGGGCGGCGATCGGCCTCGCCCACCTCGAAGCCGCGCTGGGCAGCGATGTCGAGGCCGTCGCCCTGGGCCGGCCGAGTCTCGAAACCGCCTTCGCACTGGAGCATTTCGGACTCGACGCGCCGCGCGTCATCGAGACGGCCGCGCCGGCGGAGGTGATGCTCGTCGACCACAACGAGCGCCAGCAGAGCGTCGCCGACATCACCGACGTGACCGTCCTGAAGGTCATCGACCACCATCGGATCGCCAATTTCGAGACGGCGGCGCCGCTGTACATGCGCGTCGAGCCGGTCGGATGCACCTGCACGATTCTCACCCGGATGTACGCGGAGAACGGGGTCGAGATCCCGCGTCCGCAGGCGGGCATCATGCTGTCGGCGATCATCTCCGACACCCTCTTGTTCAACTCCCCCACCTGCACCGACGCCGATCGCGCCGCTGCCGCCGAGCTTGCCGACATCGCGGGCGTCGACGTCGACGAGTACGGCGACGCGCTTCTACGGGCCGGGACCGCGCTCGGCGACGAGCCGGTGTCGGCGATCATCGGACGGGACTCCAAGAGCTTCGAAATGGGGCCGAAGACGGTGCGGGTCTCGCAGATCACCACGGTCGACTCCGCCGAGATACTCGACCGTCGCGACGAGTTCCTGACGGCGATGACCGCCGAGAAGGAGGCAGCCGGCTACGACCTCTACCTCCTGCTCATCACCGATGTGATCAAGGCCGACTCGGACCTGCTCGTGGTCGGCGAACCCGCCTCGGCCATCGAGCAGGCGCTGGGTGTCACCGTCGCCGACGGCCACGCCTTCGGCAAAGGCGTCGTCTCGCGCAAGAAGCAGATCGTCCCGCAGTTGACCGAAGTGCTGGACGTCTGAGCGGTCTCTGGCCTCCCCGCGCACATCCGCAGTCGAGAGAGGACTCGTAACAACATAATTCGAGGACAACGCAAACCGGCGCCCCCACCTACCACAACGCACCGACAAGTTGCTGTCGCCGAATACCGTTGCACAACAGAAACTTTCGAGTTGCGAGATGCCGGCTGTGGTGTACACTCGAACGTACATTCGCAGCTACGGTTCTTGGGGGGGGTGGCCATGTCTGACGGATCAGCGACGCCGCAGCCGCGTGCCGTCGAGTTGATTGCCGACCTCCACCGCATCGTGGACGAGTTGCAGACGGTCGACCTGGGGCCGTGCACCGATGCCGAGTTGGCCGAAGTGGCAGCCGATACCGAGAAAGCGATCGCACGGTTGACTGTTGCCGGTGACCGGCAGATCGATCAGGTCGAGGCCCGCGACCTGCCCCGCAAAGCCGGGTGCCGAACACTCATGCAGTACATGACCCACCGGCTACGCGTCTCCAACCCGATGCGACGCCGTAAGCAGATGGACGCCACCGCCACCCGCACCAGCCTCGGCGGCGACAAACTGGAACCCGAACACCCCACCCTGGCCGAGGCTTTCGCCGCAGGAGCGGTCGGTTCCGCACACGTGCAGGCCGCCCTCGATGTCCTCGACCAGATCCCCCACGGAATCGACCACGACGTGAAAGTCGCGGCCGAACGGCAGATGGCCGAGATCGCCACCGACCACACACCCGCCGACATCACTCAACTCGGTGCCCGGCTGCTGGCTCATCTCGACCCCGACGGCACATTGGCTGATGACACCGACCAGAAACGACGCCGCAACCTGTGGATCGGCCGCCAACGCGCTGATGGCACCGCGAAGATCTCCGGCACGCTGACCCCCGAACTCGCCGCCCGGCTGACGATGATGTTCGCGGTATGGGGCAAACCCGGGCTCAACAATCCCGACGACCCCGAGGCACCCAGCGGGCCGGCCGGGGCCGCTGACCCCGACGCCCTGACCACCGCAGCCGACCGTGACAGCCGTACTCCCGCGCAGATCAATCACGACGCGCTCGACGCCGCCCTGGCCGCAGGTTTCGCCGACGGGACCCTTGGAAAGTCGCACCGCGGGTTGCCCGTGCAACTGATCGTCAAAGCCGACCTCAACGACCTCATCCGCGAAGCCGGACTCGCGACCACCGCCACCGGCACCGTGCTGCCCATCCGGGACCTGATCGCGATGGCCGGTGAGGTCCAGCCGTGGTTGGCGATCTTCAAAAACGCCACCGCCGTCCCGCTGCACTTCGGGCGCGGGAAACGACTCGCCACCCGCGAACAACGCCTCGTCTCCTTCGCCCGCCCTGACGGCGAGGTGTGCTCGACGCCCGGGTGTGATCAGCCCGCCACCCACGTCGAGCTTCATCACGCCCAGAAGGACTGGGCCAAGGGTGGTCTCACCGACATCGACGATCTCGCCCCAGCCTGTCCCCGTCATAACCGCATGGTCGGTGACCAACCCGGGCAGTACACCACCCGCATCGCCCGGTCCGGACCCGACGAAGGCCGCTGCCTCTGGCGACTCAACGCCGAGCCCGGCGCACCACCCAACCCCGAACGCCTCAACCGCCGACCCGACATACCCCGGCGATTCACACAACACCTGAACACCGTGCGCGAACAGATCCACGGACCACCAACGCGGTCCGGTGATCACGCGCGCCCGAACAACCGGCACCACGACGACGCGCGTCGCTCATGGTCGAGAACCAGCCACGTCATCGACGTGAGACCAACCCGACCCGGCCAACGACAGCTCCAACCCTCCCTCGTCGAAGCATTCCTAGCCGAGCTCCTCGCACGCAACTGACTGCGCTGCTACGCAAGAGGACCCGTCGTAGCTCGCCGACCTCGACGTGCTCCTTCGTCGCTTGCTCGGCCCGGCGGCTATCGCTCCTCATACCTCAGTGTCTGCGGCCTGCCGGCCGTCGTGGACTCCGAAAGAACCCGTTGTGCTCGGCGCGAGCCCAATCACTGCTCCCTGAGGAGGCCGGAGCTTGCGGAGGCCGTCACGAAGGGTCCAGGTGAGTTGGGTTGCGAAGACCCTTCGTGACGCACCCTCCGCAAGCTCCGGGCGCTCCTCAGCCTGGATCCGTGGAAGGAGTTCAGGTGGGGTGGGGTTGGGGCGCGTGATCGCCTGATTGTGTTGTGGGCGTGTGGTATTCGCTGACCTG
>NZ_JBHUXZ010000038.1:0-46116 GCF_042668985.1 Gordonia sp. NPDC057258 | reverse complement strand
CCGCAGCCACCACCGGCCGCCGGGCCACACCCCCACGCCCACACCCATCACAGGACCCTGTTGACACAAACCCTCATAGGCTGCTCAGGGAGCAGCGGGCGCCCCGATGCCGTCGGCTACGGCGACCGCGGCCTCCGTCTCGAACTCGCTTATCGCGAACTGGTCCATCCGCGAACACCGCCGGAGCACCTCACCAGCCCACCGCTGACCCCGGTCGAAGCAGAACTCGCACGCATACTCACCGACCACCGGTGACGGCAAAGCAGATCGCCTCGCCGACTACCACCGCGGCGACCGGGCCGCCTAACCGTCAGTGCCGCAACGGCGCGGGACTCCACAGTCCGCTGCGGGTGGCGGTGCCGGTCTCGATCTCGGCGAGCGTGTCGACGTCGCCGTATGGCTCGTAGCGTTCGAGGGCGCCCCAGTCGCGTCCGATGTCGGCCATCAGATAGGTCGGCACCGCCGTCGCCTGCTGGGAGACCTCGAGCCAGCCGAGGGGGCCGCCGCCGAAGCGGTTCTGCCACGCCGACACCGCGGCTGCCAGGTCTGAGCCCGGCTTGATGCGCCACTTCGGGATCTCCGCGACCCCGACGTCGTGGGTGAACGGGCGCTGGCACGGGAACGCCAGGCCCGAAGTCCAGTCGATGTGGACCGGATCGGTGCTGCCGACCACGTCCTGCAGGGTGTCCATCTGCGGGATCCGTGGCGGGGTGAGCACGATGAACCGGTCCTCGGCGAGGTTGTCGTCGGTCGCGACGATCCGCACGGCGGTGGTGTCGGACGGCAGCTCGTCGGTGTTGTAGCGCAGGTTGCGCCACGACGGGCGCGGGCCCGGGTCGATGAGTTCGGTGTCGCCGGCGGCCTCGAGGTCGGCATCGCGGGTGTCGGGACCGATCGGGTCCGCGGTGTACTCGAGCATCACGTTCGGATTGTCGTACTCACCGGCCACCGACATCGTGAGCAGCGGGCGGTCCCGCCAATCCGGCGGCAGCGCGTACCACCCGGAGGTGAGGCGGGCCGGGACCTGGTCGAGCTTGGAGTAGCTGCCCATGACCGGCGTCGAGGCGGGATCGAGGAAGAACGGGAGCGCCGCGGTGCTGCCGTTGATCCCGGGTTCGGCGATCTCGCCGCCGCCGGTACCGCCGGGGTTGGAGTTGACGATGTCGGGGGACTGCCAGACGTCGCCGGACAGGACACCCAGCGACCCCTCGCTGGCTGTCGACTCGAGTGCTGTCGGCACACCGTTGGGGGAGAATCCCGAGGTGGACGGCACGCTGCCCGGTGCGGGCGGTGGTCCGCCGAGAGGGTTGGGCAGCGTCGGGTCGACCGGGCGGAGCATGTCGCGGTCGGGGTCGGACTCCACCCAGACCTTGTCGGCCATCCCGCACGGGTTGCCGGCGACGGCGGCGAAGTTGGACCGGGGTACCGAGTACGACGAGCTCTGGTGGATGCCGGCGAAGATCGCGGTGACGATCTGGAAGACGACCACCGCCATCGCCAGATAGGCCAGCGGGGCGGCCGCCATCGAGGCGACCAGTCGTCGGTACCACCGCTGATGCGCGGCGTCGGCGCCGGTGGATTCCTCGACGTGCGGATCGGTCCCGGTGAACGGCTCGCGGAAGTGGAACCACAGTGCGACCAGCAGCAGGGCGAGCGCGGCATAGAGCAGCACGCTGCCGAGCATGATGCCGCCGATCTTGACCTGCTCGACGCCCCACGGCATGCCCCACGCGGAGTAGTAGTAGTACGAGTTCGGCGCGGTGAAGGCGAGTCCGCCGATGAACAGGACGAGCGCGCAGAACAGGGTGCGGTTTCGCCTCGAGTGCATGGACTGCTGGCTGGCGGCGATGGCCGCGATCGCGGCGAGGGCGGCCGCGATACCGGCGAAGACGCCGAAGTGGTGGGTCCACTTGGTGGGGGTGAACATGAGGAACACCAGCGATGCGAAGGTGATCGCGACGATGCGGCGGGTCGGGCCGATGGCGGTCCCGGGGATGCGGTTCTTGC
The DNA here is from genome assembly GCF_042668985.1 of Gordonia sp. NPDC057258. Taxonomy (NCBI): domain Bacteria; kingdom Bacillati; phylum Actinomycetota; class Actinomycetes; order Mycobacteriales; family Gordoniaceae; genus Gordonia; species Gordonia sp. NPDC057258. The sequence goes on along the minus strand of NZ_JBHUXZ010000038.1, from coordinate 44,109 downwards.
GGACCAGCACCGCGGCCGAGACGACCAGCCCCAGGATCATGGCCAGTACCGCGAACCGACGGGCGATGGAACCGTCGGCGGAGAAGGCGAAGAGCGCCGAGTAGCGACCGATCTCGTTGTACCAGCTCATCGACGGCCCGAGCGCCGACTTCATACTCGACGCCTCGACGAACGACCGCAGGGTCAGGTTCGAGAACACGACGAAGACGACGAAGGTTCCGGCGGCGAGGATCGGCGCGATGAGCGCCACGAACGACCATCGCAGCGAGCGCTTGCGATCGCGGTCGGCGGTCTCGGGATCGCCGGATGCCGATCCTGCGGATTCGGTGTCGGCGGAGGACAGTTCGGCGACGACGCGGGCTCGCTTGATGAGCGCCATGATCATCGGGCGTGCGCCGGCGATCAGTGCCGCCACCGCGAGCAGGCCCGTCGGGCCGGCGGCGATGCTGAACGCTCCGATCAGGCACGCGACGGCGGCCGGCAGCATGCGACCGGTGGCGATGGCCCGTTCGACCGAACACCAGGTCAGCAGGGCGCCCAGGCAGATGATCGGTTCGGGCCGCAGGCCGTTGTTGAAGGGGAACCAGCACGCCAGGAACGCGAACGCCGCCGTCCAGGCGACCATCGGGCGGGTCAGCGCGGCACGTCCCAGGCGGGGCAGGACCTCGTGACTGACGATGAGCCACACCAGGATTCCGCACAACAGTGCGGGCAGACGCATCCACGGACTCGCCACCGAGACGTGGCTGAGCAGTCCGAAGACCTGGTAGTACCAGCCGAACGGCGCCTCGGGTGCGCCGTACCAGCGGAAGTAGTTCGCGGTGTAGTCGCTGTCCTGGGCCACCCTCGACATGGTCAGGAGGTAACCGTCGTCGGAGGTGTTGGGCCCGATCATGTGCCACACGATCAGCGCGCCGATCACCACATAGTCGCGCGCATTGAGTCGCCACCACCGTGCCGGGAAGATCCGACGATGCCGTCGGCCGTCGGTCGAGTCCAGTGCTGCCAGGGCGGACAGAGCCAGTAGCGTCGACGCCACTCCGACGATCACGACCAGCCACTTCGAGATGGTCGGCGCGGTGTTGTAGCGCGAATCGATGGTGACGTGGGCGTCGAGTCCCGCGATGTCGGCCGCCGGCCCGGTGAGATCGGTGAAGAGGCCGGTCACCTGGGGGCGCTGGTCGGACGAATACTTGAAGGCCTCTTTGTCCTCGGTCGTGCCGGCGAGTGGCTCGTCCTCGCCGTCCTCGTTCCGGATGCCGCTCGTCATGCCGACGAATTCGGCGGTCACCGCGTCGGAATCGGCATGCACGACGATCTCTCGGCACCCCTGGTCGCGCATGTCCTGCAGCGTCGCCGACACCAGCGAGACGTTGCGGATGACCACCTCGACGCCCTGCCGGTCCAGGGGCGCATCGGCAGCACCGGTCTTGCGGATGAACAGGCCGCGCTCACCGGACTTCGGTGCCTGCTTGGGAGTCGTCGAGAGCAGCACCGACCCGCCGGGCGGCAGGGCGTTCACGGCAGTGCAGGGAATCGAGACGTCGAGGTCGACGGGCGTGTAGCCGATCAGCGGGGCCGACACCGAACCGATCTGACCGTTCTGCGGCCAGTCGATCTCGGCCGTTCGCTGCGACACCGGCATGAGGGGAGTCGCGAGTGCGAGCAGGAATCCGAGTAGACCGGTGACGATGGCGACGATCCTCGCTCGTCGAACGGTCTGCGCTGGCACAAAGAGAGATGGTAGCCGTTGGGATGTCTCGCCCCCGTCGGCGGCGGTGCGGGCACGACGGGCGGGTGCTCACGGTCGCGCCGCGGCGACGCAGGAACGCCGATCGCCAGGTCAGGGCCAGTAAGGTGAACGCCATGTCCGACGCCGAGGTGCCCGACCGTCTGCCGATCCTGCTGCTCAACGGCCCCAACCTGAACACTCTCGGCACCCGGGAGCCGGCCGTCTACGGCTCGGACACTCTGGCCGACGTGGTCGACCTGGCCGAGCGCACCGCCGCCGAACTCGGTTTCGGTGTACGCGCGGCGCAGACCAATCACGAGGGGCAGATGCTCGACTGGATCCACGAATCCGTCGGCGAGATCAGCGGCATCGTCATCAACCCCGGGGGATGGACCCACACCTCGGTCGCCCTCGCCGATGCGCTCGTCGTCCCCGATGTCCCGATCCTCGAGGTGCACATCAGCAACGTCCATCGGCGCGAGGCATTCCGGCATCACTCCTATGTGTCACCGATCGCCGCCGGGGTCATCGCCGGTTTCGGCATCCGCGGTTACGAATTCGCGGTTCGCCGACTCGTCGATCTGGTCGGCTGACCAGAGCGGCACGGTTCCCAGGAACCGTCCAGGTTTCTCCCAGGGAGGGAGCAGTGGGCGCCGATAGCTTTCGTCGTATGCACAAGCGAACCTCTGCCTCTGCCCCTGCCTCTTCTCCTCGCCGCGTGCGCTTCGCCATCGTGTCGGCGCTGCTGGCCGGGGGCCTGCTCCTCGGTGGCTGCACCACCGACGCTCCCAGCACGTCATCGGCCTCGACCTCTGCGTCTTCGTCCGTGTCCTCCTCGATCACCACCGAAGACGCGTCAACCACCGCCACCACGATCTCGTCGTCCGCCGAAGCCGCTCAGGCGTTCCTGGCCACCCTGTCCGATGAACAACGCGAGCAGGTCACCTACGACTACGACGACGAGACCAAGACGACGTCGTGGTCGAACTTCCCGGTCACCTTCGTCGACCGCGCCGGGGTGAACCTCGCAGATCTGTCCGACGAGCAGCGGGCCGCCGCGATGAAGGTTCTGGAAGCGCTCCTCAGCGACGAGGGCTACGCCACCGTCACCGGAATCATGGGCGGTGACGAATATCTTCATGAGAAGAGCAGTTCGACGGAGGAGTCGCTCGGCCAGTACTACATCGCCTTCTTCGGCGATCCGTCTGATTCGAGTGCCTGGGAGATCCAGTTCGGCGGGCACCATCTCGGCATCAACGCCACACTCGATGGCGCGGCCGATGAGATCACCTTCGCTCCCACACATCTGGGAATTCAGCCGGCGGTGTACACCGATTCCGACGGCAACGAGGTCCAACCGTTCGACGGCATCTACACCACGGCGTTCGCGTTCTACGACAGCCTGACCGACGAACAAAAGGCAGCCCTGTACCAGGGGTCGACCGTCGCGAACATGGTGTGCGCTCCCGGAAGCACTTGTGATTACCCCACGGGGACAGGAATTTCGGGCGCTGATCTGACGGATGAGCAGAAAAAGCTGCTGCTCGACGTCATCGCGAACTGGGTGGGCCTGTCCGACGAGGAGACCACCTCCGAGGCACTCGCCGAGATCGAAGCGACGCTCGACGAGACCTACATCAACTGGTCGGGAGCCACCGCCTACGACATGACACAGGGTGACGGTATCTACTTCCAGATCTCCGGCCCCGATGTGTACATCGAATTCGCCGCCCAGCAGGGTTCCGCCGGTGCCGATGTCGAGGGCGTCACGACGTCGGGCTGGGGACACGTCCATACGATTTATCGCGATCCCGGCAACGACTACGCCGGCAGCGTGACCCAGCAAGCCGCCACCGGCATGGCCGGAGGAGCGGGCGGTCCCGCCGGGCAGGCTCCGGCTGGATCTCGCCCCGCCAGTGGTTAGTTGTCAGCCTCGGGCAGCCGCCGTCAAGCGACTCGCGAGTCCAGAACTCATCGACTGGCGCAACCGTAGGGTTGCAGAACCTCCGGACTACTGCAACTATGGAGTTGCAGCAATCAACTTAGGCGAGGGAGTATCGATGAGCGAGAACACAACCACACATGACGTGACCGATTCGGCGACAGGAGAATTCGACCGGATCGAGCGCGAGATCGCGATCGACGCACCCGCCGACCGGGTCTGGTCTCTGGTCAGCGAACCGGGATGGTTCATCAACGACAAGGCGATCACCGAGCACCGGATCGAACGCGACGGCGACCTGTCGACCATCCACGACCCGGTCCACGGCGCCTTCACCTTCCGCACCGTCGAACTCGACGAGCCGCGATACGCAGCGTTTCGATGGCTCGCCGATGCCGCTGATCCGCAATCGGATTCGACGCTCGTCGAGTTCTGGATCACGCCGGCGGACTCCGGCGTGCTCCTCAAGGTCGTGGAGTCCGGTTTCGCGTCGCTGCCGGGAACGGAAGCGGAGCGACGCGCACGGTTCGACGGCAACAACGAGGGATGGACCATCGAACTCGAGCTGGCCCGAACACATCTCGGCGGCGTGCATGCCTGACGTCGCTCCCGTCGAGGTCTTCGCCGCGCTGTCCGACGAGAGCCGATGGCAGATCCTCACGCGACTGGGTTCGGAACCCGCGTCCGCGTCACATCTCGCGGCCGAACTGCCGATCAGCAGGCAGGCGATCGCGAAACACCTTCGGGTCCTCACCGAGGCGGGACTGGTGACGTCCTCACGTGTCGGCCGCGAGATCCGTTACGAAGCCGTGGGGGCACAGCTGTCGCGGGTTGCGCATCGGCTCGACACCATCGGCCGTGGTTGGGATCGCCGTCTGGCCGACATCAAACTCCGCGCCGAAGAGGGCTGAGCCGCACGACAACCCTCCATGATCCGAAAGAAGCGACACCCATTGCTCCCTGAGGTGCGAGGAGCGATAGCGACGAGCCTCGAAGGGTCCTGGTGAGACGACTCGAGAGACCCTTCGTGACGCTCGCAAGTTCGCTCCTCAGGGAGCAGAGGGGGCGTCGACTCGCTCCCTCAGCTCAGAGAGCGCAGGGCTCCTCACGGGGCGGCTGTAGCGGGGGGAGCGGCGGAGCTGATCACCTCGTCGATCGCCCTGGCGGTGTCGGCGGCGTGGGGTGCGCGGATCATCGAGATGTGGTCGCCGGAGACGTCGTGAAAGGTCACTTCGCCGGTCGACATCCGCCGCCACAGGTCCGGGTCGTCGGGATTGGTGCGGGCGCGGATGACGCCTACGGGACCCGCGTACTCCCGGGGTCGGTACCGGCGGATCATCCTGGTGCCCAACCGGAAGAACACGATCCACTGCACCGGCGTCGGGAGCTCGACCATCCCGGCAGTGGGGACGAGGACGGCCAGCGCGAGCTCCTTCACGATTCGCTGGGGGAGCGGTTCGCGGGCGGGCGTGGGGTCGTCCCCGGTGCGGTCGGGCAGGGCGGTGTCACGGGCACCTCCGCGCAGCGCACGCAGGCGTCCGACGATCCCGACCTTCTCACCACGAACACGCTTGGCCAGTGCCGGGTCGAAGAGCGAGTCCAGCACGACGACCGGATCGCATGTCTCGCCGGCCTTGGTCAGCTGAACCGCGACCTCCATCGCGACGAACCCGCCCAGAGAGTAACCGCCGACCTGATACGGGCCGCCGGGCTGGACCGATCGCATGTCGGCGATCGCCCGCCGTGCCGCGGCGCGCACGGAATGATCAGCGCGGCCGCGCTTTTCGACGCCCCGCGACTGGATCGCGTAGACCGGCCGATCGGTCTGCAGTGCTCGGACGACCGGGGTGAGGCTGGTCGCCAGGCTACCGGCGCCGGCCACCAGGAAGATCGGCCGGCCCGTGCCCTGTCGCAGCGGGATGAGGGTGGCCCCCGACGCATTCGCCGACCGCTCCTTCGCGGCCGACTCGATGCGCTGGGCGAACAGCGCGATGGTCGGCGCCTCGGCGAGCATCGCGGTGTTGACGTCCAGTTGGAGGTGATGCTGCACCTCGGCCAGCATCTTCGCGGCGGCCAGCGAGTCGCCCCCGAGTTCGACGAAATCCTCGTTCCGGCCGATGGATTCGAGGCCGAGGATCTGGCACCAGAACCGGTGCAGCGCCATCTCGGTCATCCCACGGGGCGGTTCGTGATCCGGACGTGCGGGCGGCGAAGGCAGGGCCGCCCGGTCCACCTTGCCGCGCTCGTTGCGCGGAAGTTCGGCGAGCACGATGATGTCGCGCGGAACCATCCACGGGGTCAACGTCTTCCCGAGCTCCTGCCGTATCTCGGCCGGGGAGGGTGACCACTTCTCGGGGTCCACGGCGACGTGGGCGGTGAGCCGTGCCTCGTCGCGGTTGGCGGTGACGACCGCCTCGGTGGTCCAGGGCAGCGCGCGGATGGCGGCTTCCACCTCGAGCGGTTCGACGAGGTACCCGCGGATCTTGATCGCGTCATCACTGCGTCCTAGGAGCGCGAGTTCGCCGGACTCGTCGAAGCGTCCGAGATCGCCGGTGCGATAACGTGTCCGGCCGTCGTGCAACACGATGAAGCGCGTCGCCGTCAGCTCCGGATCCTGGTGGTAACCGGACGCTACATGGGCGGATTCGACGATGACCTCGCCCGTGCTGCCGACCGGCAGATCGTTGCCGTCCGCGTCGACGATCCGAACGTGCTTGTCCGACGCCGGCACGCCCACAGGGATGGCGCCAGGCTCTACTTCCCGCTCGGGCGGGAACAGGTTGAAGGCCAGGTTGCCGACCTCCGATGCGCCTGCCCAGCAACAGAACACTCCGTCGGTCAGGATCGTGTCGCGGGCCAGCTGGATGTCGGCGCGGTGGGTCGGCTCACCGCAGGTGGACAGCAGTCGCAGGGAGTCGACGGCGTCGCCGGCCGACAGTTCACCCAGCCAGGATCGCAACAGCGACGGGGTGCAGTGCGCGGTCGTCGCCTCCTGCGCGACGAGCCAGTCCCGAAGCCCGGTCGTGGTGCGGCGGCGGACATCCCAGAGCAGCATGGTCGACCCGTTGAGCAAGCTCATCGCGAGCGCGTCGAGGCCGCCGCCGAAACTGAGGGGCAGCAGGACGACGGCGCGGTCGTCGGGTCGCATGCCGAGGAAGCGACGGCCGTCCCGGGCGTGATTGACCGGCATCTTCTGCGCCAGCACCACGCCTTTGGGGGTGCCGGTCGAGCCCGAGGTGAACAGCAGGACCGCCGGATCGTCAGGGCCGGGCTCGTCCGCGATACGCGTCTGACCTGGTTCTCGGGCATCGGCCGCGGTTTGCAGTAGATGGGCACCGGACCGTTCCAGCACGACCTCGCGTCGGTCCGGCGGCAGGAACGGGTCGAGAAGGACGAGGGGGCGTCCCGAACACAGCACCGCCAGCATCCCGATCGCCGAGTCGATGTCGGATTCGATCTCCACCGCGACGGGTCGGTCCGGATCGGTGGTGGCGACGATCGTGCGCGCGAGGTCGTCGACCCGGGAGGCGGCGTCGGCGAACGTGATCGACTGCTCGGGGGTCTGGAGTGCGACGGCCTCACCACGTACCGCGGCGACGGCTCGCCATCGGGCCGCGGCGGTGTCGGCGGCGTCGACGCCCGGAAGGTCGGTGACTGCCGTAGTGCCGGTGGGAGTAACCCGGGCTTCGGGAGGGTTATGGCTGTTCATGTCCTCAAACTTCCGCGGAGGCGGGAAACGTCGACGGTCATGGACGGGCCAGGCGAACTCGAGCCCGGGCAACGGTGCCACGCCGCGCGGGACTCGGCCCCTCCTCCGGCCCCGACAGCTTGCCTGGCAAGCCTACCCTTAGTCGTGCGAAGGAGCACGATCGGAGCGGGGTGGGAGCACGGGGATGCGGTCCGGTCGGCCGGGCATGACACGGGAAGCGGAGACATCCGGCCGGTCGGCGGTGACGTGTTCACCGGTCGTCGGACGGTGTGGTCGCTGCATCGCCGTCCGCGACGACGGGGCTGTTCGAGGCGTGCGAGGAGAGATCGACGATGCAGTACGACGAAGTGGTTCTAAGACGTCGCAGCACCCGCGGGTTCACCTCCGACCCCGTGCCTCGAGAGCTCATCGAGGAGATCCTCACCCTCGCCATGCGAGCCCCGTCGTCGATGAACACACAACCGTGGAACTTCCACGTGATCACGGGTGAACCGTTGGATCGCATCCGCGCGGGCAACACCGAGCGCAACCTGGCCGGCGTTCCCCATTCGCGAGAGTTCCGGACGGGCGCGGAGAAGTTCACCGGGACGCACCGCGACCGTCAGGTCCAGGTTGCGAAGCAACTGTTCGGCGCGATGGGCATCGCCCGCGAGGACATGGAGATGCGGCAGGACTGGGTGCTGCGGGGGTTCCGTCAGTTCGACGCGCCGGTCTGTGTGATCGTGACCTACGACCGCATCCTCGACGGCAGCGACGACACCCCGTTCGATTGCGGCGCGGTCTCGAATGCGCTGGTCAACGCCGCCTGGTCGCGCGGTCTCGGCGCGGTCATCAACAGCCAGGGCATCATGCAGTCGCCCGTGGTTCGCGAGCACGCCGGCATTCCCGACGATCAAGTGATCATGAAGAGCATTGCGCTCGGCTGGCCGGATGAGACCTTCCCGGCCAATGCGGTGGTCTCCGAACGCAAGTCGGTCGCCGAGGCCGCGACGTTCGTCGGCTTCGAGTAGCGGTGGGGCTGATCCTGCCGGGGCTCAGCGTGGCAGCGCCGCACGCGCGGCCGCGGCCACGCCGCCGTGATGAATCGGGCCGTGGCCCGGGAGCAGGATGTCGGCGTCGAGCTCGGTGAACCGTTGGACGCTGCGTCGCGCGGTGGGTTCGTCGTGTTGGAAGAGCGACGGGATGCACTGCGGGCCGGTGATCGACGAGATCTCGTGTCCGCTCACCAGTGCGTCGCCGGACACCAGGGCGCGGCCGTCGGCGACGAGGTAGGCGCTGTGGCCGTCGGTGTGGCCGGGGCTCGCCACGGGGACCGGTGCGCCCGGGAGGTCGAGCGGTTGGTGCCCACTGGTGGAGAACCCCGACGCCCGCGCGAGACCCGCACGGCTGAGGACGCCGAGCGGAGTGGTCTTGGCCAGCCACGCCCACAGGCGGGGATTCGCGGCCTGCGGGGCGAGATCGAGCGCGTTCGCCTGCTGGAGGTGATGGCGCAGCGCGTGATCCACCTCGACCGGGTCCATGTAGACGTCGAACCCGTACTGCGCCTGCAGCTTGACGAGACCACCCAGGTGGTCGACGTGAGCATGGGTGAGGAGCGCGCCACGTACGTCCTCGGGCTTGCGGCCGATCCGTTCGATGGACTCGACGACCTGGGCGGCCTGGCCCGGATAACCGCCGTCGATGAGCGTCAGCTCGCCGTCCTGCTCGAGCAGCACCCAGTTCACGACGTCGGTGGAGACGAAATGCGTTGTCGACGAATCGCCGTCGACCCGGGTGATCGTCATCGGTCGCGCGGTACGGAACGGGAGTCGCATCATCATCACTTCCGGACGACGAGCACGAACGGGCCGCGCTCGGTGACCTCGAAACGCGGGTCGTCGAACACCGCCGGGTCGAAGGTGACCGTATAGCGCTTCACGTTCGGATCGTTGGGATAGACGTCCTCGGCGAGGCGGAGCGTGTAACCGTCTGCGCTGTACCGGAACAGGAAGACATTCGGCGGGGTCCAGGGGGATCGGTCGAGCGCGTCGACGAGCTGGTCGGCGTTCTCGCTCTTCGCCCAACGCTCGATCGCGGCTGCGCGCTTGTCGAACTCGGCCAGAGGGTTCGCGTAGTGCGAGGTGAGTCCCTGGAATCCCCAATACGGGTAGATCGACAGGAAACCGAAGTCGGCGGTGAGGACGACGTTTTCGGTGCGCGGCCGGCCGGTCTGTTCACCGATCAGCTTGTCCAGCTCCGCGAAATAGGATTCGGCACCCGCCGGGCGGGCGTCGGCGCGTTCGCCGTATCCGTCGGTGTCGGTGTAGGCGGTGGTGATCTCGGTGGCGAGATGACCCGGGATGCTCTGTGCCATCGCGATTGCCGAGAGGACGGCGAGTGCGCCGACGACCACACGAACGTCGCCGAAGCGCCGTACCGCCGCATGCGCGAGGTCGACGACACCGAAGACGCCCGCCGCGCTCAGTGTGGCCACCAGGATCGGCTCGAGACGGAACGAGAGCAGGGTCGTGCCCAGGGCGGTCATCAGCATCGACAGCAGGCAGAAAAGATAGACCGTCACCACCGTGACGCCCATGGCCAGTGCGACGGTGCGGGTGCGGAAGCGCAGCAGAATCCAGAGGAGGCCGATCATCGTGATCGCGCCCACGAGGTTCAGCCCGAACATCGGCAGCGGCAGCACCGAACCGCGTTCGGGCAGATAGTGTTCGGCGGTCCCACCGCTGGCGGGCGTGTTGGTCAGGCGTGCCCACAGGTAGGGCGCCCACACCAGCAGGGCGATCAGGCCGGAGAGGACCCCGACGACGACCAGACGACCGATCACCGCGAGCACGACACCGCGCCGGCGGCTTGTCACCGTGGCCGACGGCGTGGCCTTGTTCGACGCGCTCAGCCAGCCTTGGACGGCGAAGTAACCGGCCAGCAGGACAGCTGTGAGGGCGAACAGTCCGGTGTAGAGCGTGTAGGTCGCGGCCGAGATCCCCAGGAACGCACCGGACGCCGCCACCGCGGGCCAACTCGTCGCGCCGAAGAGCGGACCCATGGGCCCGTCGACGGCACGGGTTCGTCCGCGCAGCGCGTAGGTCAGCGTGATCAGCATGGGTACGCCGATCAGCACCAGAATGGCCGCATACGGCTCCGGCGAGGTGTACAGCAACGTGACGGTGGTGACCGCGAGGCCCAGCGCGACACCGCGATCCGCGCCGAACATGCGGATGAACAGGATGACGCCGACGGCCGCGGCCACCGCCATCGACACGATCGCCCAGGTCTTGTAGGCCTCCCAGCCGGGCTGGCCGAGCAGGTTCGCGAACCGGCCGCCCCACCAGAACCAGCCGGCCGGGTAGTAGGGCGGCAGATCGGTGTAGGTCATGTCCGCGAGGTGCGGGCTCGACGTCATGCGGGTGAGGTACTCGGTGCGGAACTCCTGGTCGACCGAGAGTCCGAAGAGGTAGAGACGTGTTGCGCCCAGCGGCATTCCGATGGTCACCGTGACGAAGCCCGACATCGCGGCCGCCGACAGCACCGGCACCAGCAGGCGGCCCTTGCCGTAGCGATAGAGCAGTGCGGCGATCACCAGGATGGCGATCGCCAGCACCTGTCCGGCGGTCGTCAGCGACCGGGTCACGTTGGAGGAGTTGAACGCCGGCCACTCGACGGTCCCGATGGCCGTCAGTCCCGCCATCGACACCAACCCGCCGACCACCACGGCGATCAGCAGGGACAGTACCGCGCGTCCGTAGCCCGTCGAACCCTGCGGTGCGGAGGGCGAGTCCTCTTCCGCTCCGTGAGGAGTCCCAGAGCTTGCGGGGGGCGAGTCCTCTTCCGCACCGTGAGGAGTCCCGGAGCTTGCGGGGGGCGAGTCCTCTTCCGCTCCCTGAGGAGTCCCGGAGCTTGCGGAGGGACGTCTCGAAGGGTCAGGTCGGTTCATCACGTCCACTCAGACTCTGCTGTTCAGCGATTGGGCGATTCAGCGATCAGATCGGCAGCTTGCGGAAGATCGGACGCGGGATGTGGCGGAGCACCATCATGATGTAGCGGAACGGCCCGGGCACCCAGACGATCTCCTTGCCCTTGGTGGCCGCGGCCACCGCGAGGCGACCCACGTCCTCCTTGTCGACCGTGAGCGGCGCTTCCTTGACATGCGCCGACAACCGGGTGCGCACCTGGCCGGGACGGATGACGAGGACGCGAGCACCGAAGGGGCGCAGCGCCTCTCCGAGCCCGAGGTAGAAACCGTCCAGTCCGGCCTTGGTGGAGCCGTACACGAAGTTGCTGCGGCGCACGCGCTCACCGGCGACGGAGCTCATCGCGATGATCTGTCCGTGGCCCTGTACCTTGAACTTCTCGCCCAGCAGGACTCCAACGGAAACCGCTGCGGTGTAGTTGATCTCGGCTTCGGCGACCGCGAGACCGTGGTCCTGCCAGGCCTGCTCGTCGTCACCCTGGATGCCGAAGGCGACGATCGCGACGTCGACGTCACCGTCGGCGAACGCCTTGTCGATGACCGCCCGGTGCGTGTCGGTGGCGCGGGCGTCGAAGTCGATCTGCGTGACCTCGGTGGCGCCGGCGTTCTTGGCCTTCTCCACCGCCGCGTCGGCGGTGGGATCACCCGGCAGGGTGGCGAGGATGACCCGCGCGGGGCCCTTGCTGAGGTACTCCGCGGTGATGGCGAGCCCGATCTCGGAGCTGCCGCCCAGGACCAGGATGGACTGTGGGACGCCCACGGCGTTGATCATTATGTACTCGCTTTCGGTGACGTACAGGTCGGGTGCGCGTGCGGCGCGTCGAAAAGGGCAGTCGGTCAGGCGAGTTCGAGTCGCCGACCCATGTCCGACATGAACACCCGGTTGGGGTCGATGCGACGACGCGTCGCGATCCAGTCGCCGATCTCCGGGTACATGGCGTGGAAGTTCTCGGCCGAGGTGCGCGAGTCCTTGGCGGTGTAGAGGCGGCCGCCCATCGCCATGACGCGGCGGTCGAGCTCGTTGAGGAACTCGGCGAGGCCGGCCTTGACCGGGAAGTCGAGGCAGACGTTCCAGCCCTTGAACGGGAAGCTCAGCGGCGCCCGGTTGCCCTCGCCGAAGAGTTTGATGACGTTGAGGAAGCTGACATGGCCCGACGCCTGGATGTCCTCGATGAGCGCGGTGAACTCGCCCTCGTTGCCGGTCGGCACGATGAACTGGTACTGGCAGAAACCACCGCCGCGTCCGTAGGCGTTGTTCCAGTCACCGAACACGTCGAGCATGTGGTAGAACTGCGCGAGATTTTTGACCTTGCCCTCACTGGGCGGTCCGATCCGGTAGTACGCCTCGCCGACTGCGGAGAAGCTGAGCTTGTTCGCCAACCCGCGCGGGAAGATGTCGGGGAACCGGACGAGTGGCTTGTTGTTGAACGACAGCGGGTTGTCGCGGTACTTCTCCGGCAGTTCGTCGACGCGGGCGAGATTCCCCCGGGAGAACGTGCCGCGACCGAGCTTCGGCGGCGCGCTGATGGTGTCGAACCAGCCCGAGGCGTATTCGTATCCGTCCTCGAATCCGTCCTGGAGATGCAGGTCGAGGGTCTCTTGGAGCGAGCCGGTGCGCGCGGTGTCGGCGATGAAGTAGGCGCTTTCGGTGCGCTTCATCTGGATCTTGGCGCGCAACACGATGCCCGTCAGTCCGATGCCGCCGATGGTCGCCCAGAAGAGTTCGCCGTTCGGGTCGTCGGCCGAGCCGCCCGGGGTGAGGGTGAGGATGCGGCCGTCGGCGACGAGCAACTGCATCTCGACGACGTGGTTGCCGAAGCTGCCCTGGCTGTGGTGGTTCTTCCCGTGGATGTCGTGCGCGATCGCGCCGCCCACCGTCACCTGTCGGGTACCCGGGAGCACCGGGACCCACAAGCCGTGGGGGAGCGCCGCCTGCATGAGCGTGTCCAGGGAGACGCCGGCGTCGACGTCGACCGTGGCCGACTCGTCGTCGATCGCGTAAATCCTGGTCAGTGGCGTCATGTCGATCGTGAGGCCGCCACTGTTCTGGCCCGACTCGTTGTACGAGCGGCCCAGCCCGCGGGCGATGACGCCGCGCTTGAGGTAGTCCGGCTTGTCCGCGTTGTCGTCAGCCACGCGGGCCACCGCCTCGGCGATGACCTCTGGGTACGGCGTGGACAGGACGTGACCCTCGATCGGGGTGGTGCGAGACCAGCCCACCAGCTTGCGGGTCGTGATCGGCAGCAACTCTTCAGTAGACATCGCTAGAGAGATTACCTGGGCGGGGTTCACAGACCGACCGTCATGCCGGGGACGCGGAGTCGTACCCATGACCTCCAAGCGCTCGTCGATGCCATCGAGAAACGCACCATTGACTGATGGCACGATACGTGGTGGCATGCATCACAGACGTACTACCGCGCACGACGAGGAGCCCGGCATGGAAGCGCTCAGAGATGTGACCCGTTCCGACGACGGAATCGACGAGGTGTCGCAGCGCTTGCTGGCATCTGCCGCGCGGTTGTCGCGCAATCCGCTGACCGAGATCGACTGGGATGCGCCGCTCGAGAAGGACAAGTACGGCTGCAGCCCGGAGTGGTCGACTCTGTATGGAACGGCCTACTGGAATGAGATGACCGAGCAGCAGCGGATCGCCCTCACCCGGCACGAGACGGCGTCGATCATGAGCATCGGCATCTGGTTCGAGATGATGCTGCAGGAGATGGTGATCCGCGATCAGTACCTCGGCGACTACCATCGCCCGGAGTTCCAGTTCGCCCTGACCGAGGTCGCCGACGAGTGTCGGCACTCGCTCATGTTCGCCAAGACGTCGCACAAGCTGACCGGGACCAGCTACACGCCGCATCCGCGCCTGGGTCGCTTCGGCAAGTTGTTCATGCGGGTCGCGGGCAGCGAAGTCGCCTACGCCGGAATCCTTGCCGCCGAGGAAGTCCTGGACGTGCTGCAGCGTGGCTGCATGCGTGACGATCGGGTGCTGCCGCTCGTGCGCACCGTCAACGAGATCCACGTCTTCGAGGAATCTCGCCACATGCGTTTCGCGCGAGAGGAGGTGCGCCAGTCCATGGCGGACGCCAGTTGGATTCGGCGACAACTCAGTTCGGTGATCACCGCGATGGCCGTGTCCTACATCCTCGTCAGCCTCGTCCGCCCGAAGGCCTACGCCGACGCCGGTCTGGACCACCGTCGGGCGGTCGGAGAGATGCGCCGCAACCACCATTTCCAGTCAATGGTCCGCTCGGGTTGCGCGCACTTGATGGGCTTCCTCGACGAGGTGGGTCTGCTCACCCGGCCCGCGGCGCGGATCTACCGCAAGGTGCACATGCTCTGACGGGCCGATGCCGAACGTCCCCCGGCGATCACGAATCCTGGTGCGGGGGAGTGATGATCGCGGCGTTGACCAGCGAGAGCAGGTCTTCGATGCCGGTGCCGTCGGGCAATTGGTCGGCGAAGTCGGTCTCCAGTGCGGCCAGGCCGTGCGCCATGGCGAAGGTTGCGACGGCGATGAGTTTGCCGGGCACGCCGCCGCCCCAACCGTGGTCGGCGGCGTCGGAGACGGTGCGCGTGTGCAACTCCCATCCGCGCGCCCGTGCCGCGACCAGGTCGGGCGCCTTGTTGTCGACGAGTCGTGAGCCCATCATCAGCGTGACCGTGGCGCGGTTGTCACGCGCGAATCGGACGTAGACCTGCCCCAGCGTGGCGACGGCCTCGCCGAGCGGGGCGTCGTCCGGCAGTTGCTCGAGAGCACGCATGTGTTCGGTGTGGAGGTTGTCGAAACCGCGGACCGCGACCGCCGTGAACAACGCCCGACGATCGGCGAAATGGTGGGCCACCGACTGATGCGTGATACCCACCCGGCGGGCGATCGCACGCAGGCTCGCGTTCTCGGGTCCGGCCTCGTCGAGTTCGGCGACAGCCGCGACGAGCAGAGCTTCTCGGACCTCGGGCGCGGTCCGGCGTCGGATCGGGCAAGCCGGCTTCTGCATGCTCGCGATTATGGATCACGGCGTTCGTGACGTGGCCCGACCTCGCCCTCATGTGCGAGCTGGGCGGCGGGTCGGCCAGGACGTCGGCTTCGGATCTTCATGGTCTGCATTCCGATCTGGGCGGCCAACAGGCGATTGGTTCTGCGACGATGGGTGCCATGGAGCCAGCTCACGCCAGCTCAGTCGACGGCACTCGATGAGAACGACGGTGCTGGGTGTGCCCAGTAGTGCCGGCGCCTACTGCGTGGGTGTAGAACGAGCGCCCGGCGCGTTGCGAGCTGCCGGCCTCGTCGAACAGCTGCGGGCGTCAGGCACGGACGTCGTCGATGCCGGCGATCTGACGACACGGCTGTGGTTTCCCGACCGTGAGCGACCGTTCGCGCAGAACCTCGGCGAAGAGGCGGATGCACTCGTCGAGCTTTCCACCGCTGCGGCGAGCCTGCTCGCAGCGGAGCAACGTCTGCTCGTGCTCGGCGGAAGTTGCACAGTCGCCGTCGGACTCTGTGACGCGATGGCACGTGCCGGAGAACGGCCCAGGCTCGTCTACATCGACCGGCATCTGGATCTCAACACCCCCCGCTCGACGACGGAGGGCTCACTGAGCTGGATGGGGATGGCACACGCGCTGGGTCTCGAGGGGGCCGCGCCGGAGTTGGTCGATCTGATGTACCGCACACCGTTGTGCAGCCGTCGGAGCTGGTCTACCTCGGCGTTGATCTGAGTCGAGAAACAACTGATTGGGAACGCGGACAGGCTGCAGAACACAGAATCGCGGTCGTCGATCAGACCGCGCTCTGCGACGACCCCCGAGGTGCGGCCGCCGACGCCCGCCGGATTCTGGCGTCCGGACCGTTCCTGGTGCATCTCGATGTCGACGTACTCGACTTTCTGGACGCGCCGATCGCCGAGAACGTGAACGGCCGAAACAGCGGGCCGACCATCGCGATACTCGGACAGGCACTCGGCGCGCTGCTACAAGATCCCGACTGCTGGGGGTTGTCGATCGGGCAGCTCGACCCGGCGCATGCGTCGGCAGATCGAACCGCGATACCCAGGCTCGTGTCGGTGCTCGTCTCGGCACTGAGCTCCACCTAGCCCCGTGTGGTGACACCCGCTCACTTGCGTCTGTACCGGCTCGATCCGCGGTGAGCTGATCCGGCCGTGTCCCGAGTCACCGACCCATGGAATAGAACTCGTGATTGGGTGCCACCGCCGTCAGGTGTGCGAGTCGGTTCGACGCGGCGAAGAACGCAGTGATCGCCCCGACGTCCCAGATCTCGTAATCGGTGAGCCCCGCTTGCCGGGCGCGAGCCATGTCGCTGTCCGCGAACAGTTCTGGGGTCCTGGTCAGGGCGAGAGTGAGATCGACGATCGCGCGCTGACGCTCATCCAGGACCGCTCCGGCAGGGTTGGTTGCCACGTGATCGGAGAGGTGTGGATCCTTGGATCGCACGCGCAGGATGGCGCCGTGGGCGACGACGCAGTAGATGCATCTGTTCGCTCCGGACGAGGCGACGACGACCAACTCGCGTTCGGCTTTCGACAGCGGGCCCGGTTCCTCCATCAGGACGTCGTGATAGTCGAGGAACGCTCGTAGCTCGTTCGGGCGATGCCCCAGCGCGCGAAAGATGTTGGGGACGAAACCGGACTTCTCCGCGATGGGTTGGATGCGATCGCGAAGGTCATCCGGCAGGTCGGCGAGTTCGGTCAAGGGGAATCGGCTCGTGGTCATGGCAAGGCCTTCCGTCACAGGGGCGCACCCTGCTCGCTTCGCGAGGAGCCCATGGTCGCGCCTTGCGACGTGACTCACCACCCCCGGAAGAAGGGGTCACGGCCATCACGCATGGAGTTCATGGCGGAGGTCTGCGTCGGATGGCTTCGAAGCAAGACGCGGGCGTTCGGTGGACCTTGCCAACGTGCGATGTCACATATAGAGTCCCTGCCACTGGCAGGCAGAACGCGGCTCGGCAGGCATAAGGCCAGGTCGAGCCGCGGATGCCTGATGTCGATGGGGGTCCGATGAAGAAGTCCGTTGCGTATGCAGGCTCGTGGTGGATCGTGTGGGTGTTCATCGCGGTGATGTCCGTGTCGGCGTTCTACGTCGGCAAGCTGCGCCTGAGTGAGATCCCCGACCGGGCGATCGGCCACTCGCCGGCGGCGCCTGAGGCGGGCGTCGTGCGCGACAAGTCGATCGAGTACGTGGTGACCGGCCCGGCGGGCTCGTCAGCGCGGGTGTCCTACATCGAGCCCGGGGGACGGGTCGTCGACGACAAGGTCTCCGTTCCGTGGCGGATGGTGCTCCGTACGCGCGAACTGACGACGTCCATCGGTGTGCTCACTCAATCGTCAGGTCGCGGCGCGGTGTCATGCGCGGTGCGGGTCAACGGGTTCGAGCGAGTAAGGCAGACCGGCTCGGGCGCCGACGGCAGCACGGCCGCCAACTGTCTGGTCCCGGTGGCGTAGATGAGCACCGACGAAGGGGAGCGGCAGATGACCACCAGACGCGAGCGGTTCGCTCGACTCCTACAGGGACTCTCTGCCGAGATCCGGCGGCCCGTACGCCGCGAGGTGCTGCGCGACAGGGCATCGTCGAGACCGCGGTTCGCACGCTTTCTGTACGCCTGTTCGCTGCCGGTCATAGTCATCTGGTGGCTCATCGCCGGCAGTCTCAACATCGTTGTGCCCCAGCTGGAATCGACGGTCACCGAACATGCGCAGTCTTTCCTGCCCGACGAGGCGTCGTCGGTGCAGGCGCTGGTCAAGATGGGCGAGTACTTCGGCGGCGGGGGCAGCAACAACTTCGTCTACGTACTCATGGAGGGTGACGAACCGCTGGGGCCCGACGCCCGCACCTACTACAACGACCTGCTGGCTGCGCTGACCGCGGACACCGAACACGTCAATTCCGCGATGGACCTGTGGTCGAATCCCGATCTCGCTCCGGCTGCACAGAGTTCCGACGGTCACGTTGCCTACGTCCTGGTGAATCTCGCCGGGAACATGGGCACCGCGCTGGCCATGGAGTCGACCCAGTCCGCGCGGGACACGGTCGCCGCGTCGACACCGCCACCCGGTATCGCCGTGCACGTCACCGGGCCGTCGGCGGTCGTCAACGACGAGATGGTCGCGATCAACGACTCCATCATCCTGCTGGTGTCGGTGTGCGCGTTGCTGGTCGGTGCCGTGCTGCTGCTGGTCTACCGGTCCGTCGTCACCGCGATGGTGCCACTGCTCGGGGTGGGGCTGGCGTTGGCCGTGGCCCGCGCAACGATCTCCTTCCTGGCCGGGAACGAGGTCATCAAGGTCTCGATCTTCGCCGCGGCGCTGTCTGCGGTGATCGTCCTGGGCGCGGGCACCAACTACGGGATCTTCCTGGTGGGCCGATATCAGGAGGCGCGCCGAAAGGGTCGCGACCGAGAAGACGCCTACTACGACGCGCTGGCCGGCGTCCAGCACATCGTCATCGCCTCGGCGCTGACCGTCGCGGGTGCGATGGCCTGCCTGGCCGCAACCCGGCTCGCGATGTTCAGCACGTCGGGATTGCCCTGCACCATAGCCATTCTCATCACCCTCGCGGCTGCACTCACCCTCGGCCCCGCGGTCCTGGCCCTCGCCACCAGGCTCGAGTTCGTGGAGCCGCGCGAGTCGGCGTCGCCACGACGCTGGCGCCGGATCGGGACCACGGTCGCCCGCTGGCCGGGCCCGGTACTCGCTGCCGCACTCGCGGTGCTCGCGGTCATGATCATCCCGCTCGCCATGTACGCGCCGAGCTACAACGAACGTCGCGCCCAACCGGGGGACTCACCGGCGAACGTGGGATTCGCTGCGGCAGACAGGCACCTGCCGCCCAACATCATGGCGCCGAGCGTGCTCATCGTCGAGTCCGACCATGACATGCGCAATGCGGCGGATCTGGTCGCTCTCGCGCAGATGACCGACGCCGTCGCCTCGATCGACGGTGTGAACGCGGTCCAAGGGATCACCCGCCCCCTCGGGCAGACGCTCGACCAAGGAACTCTCACGTCGCAGGCCGGGTACATCGGTAACCGATTCGGTCAGATGACATCGCTTCTGCGCGACCGCATCTCCGATCTCGACGCAATCGGTGCAACGGTCGATCGCCTGGACACCGCCATCGACGGCCTCGACACCGCGCTGCGGCAAGGGGCGGCCGGCGCGGGATCCTTGTCCGATGCCACTGCGCAATTGCAACGAACGAGCGAGTCGACACTCACCAAGGTCGACGAACTGTCGGCGGGGATCGCGCCGGTGCGTGGACTCGTCGAATCGGTCCCGCAGTGCCGGGGTGTCGACGCGTGCCGTACCGCGCTCACCGGACTGTCGGTGCTCGACGACGTTCCCACACTGCGTGATTCCGTGCGGGAACTGGCGAGCGGCACTCGTTCCCTGGGCGATGCGCTGCCCACCGCCGCCGCGCAGATCCCGACGCTGCGCGCCACGGTCACCGACATTCGCGAGCTGATCGGGCCGTTGCGCACGACGCTGGGTGCGCTGCTCCCGCAGGTCGGCGAGATCACCGACTTCCTCGACGAGGTCAGCGGGGCGTACTCGGCGGGCAGTCCCGGGGCCGGCGGGTTCTTCCTGCCCAGCCAGGCGCTGGAGAGTCCGCTCTTCCAGAGCGGCATCCCGTACTACTTCTCCGACGACGGCAAGGCGACGCGGATGATCGTCACCCCGCAGCGCGAGGGTTTCAGCCGCGACGCGATGGACGTGAGCGCGGAGGTGATCCCGACTTCACTCGCGGCGATCAAGAACACCTCGCTCGCGGGATCGACCGTCAGCATCGGCGGGCCGGGCGGCACGCTCCTCAACATCGAGTCGTTCGCGCACGAGGATTTCATCGCGATCGTCGTCGCCGCCTTCGCCTTCGTGTTCTGCGTCGTCCTGTTCCTGCTGCGCAGTCTGGTCGCGGCACTCGCCGTGATCGGGACCGTCGGGCTTTCCTACCTGTCCGCGATGGGGGTATCGGTGTTCCTGTGGCAGGGTCTCATCGGCAATCCGCTCCACTGGTCGGTCGCGCCCATCGCGTTCACCTTTCTGGTCGCCGTGGGTGCCGACTACAACATGTTGCTGGTCAGCCGTTTTCGTGAGGAGTACGGCGCGGGCGGTGGAACCGGTCTGATCCGCGCGATGGTCGGCACGGGCAGCGTGGTCACCCAGGCCGGACTCACCTTCGGGATCACGATGCTGGCCATGCTCGCCAGCTACGCACACAACGTCGCACAGATCGGCACGACCGTGGCGATCGGACTGCTGATCGACACCCTTCTCGTCCGCACGCTGGTGATGCCGGCTATCGCGCGACTGTCCGGTCGCTGGTTCTGGTGGCCGACGCCGTTCGTGTCGCTACCTGCGCGAGTGGCGGATCGGGCTACGGCGACCATCGCCGACGACCGCCCCCTCGCCGAGGTGCGCGCGTAGGGCCCCGTCGACGGGTTTGACGTCAGGCTCCGACGGGCACGCGGATATCTCACGACCCGACGACAGGAGCGCGGCAGATGAGTCACAAGCCACCCAAGGACGTCCAGGAGGCTGCCCAGCGCGCGGTGCGATGGATCGACGACGGCAAGGCGGGTAAGGGGTTCACCGACACCGGCCGCCACCGGGCCCACCAGTTGGCCGACGGCAAGGACGTCGACGACGACCAGATCAAGAATATGCGCAACTACTTCTCTCGCCACGAGGTGGACAAGAACGCGACCGGGTTCAACAACGGCGAGGACGGCTTCCCGTCAGCGGGACGCGTGGCCTGGGATGCGTGGGGCGGCGACCCGGGACGCCGGTGGGCGAATGCGCAGAAGATCGAGGGTGACTGACCGGGCGTGGAGGTCCGGCCGTGATGTCTAACGAGGCGACTCGAGCGCATCCGCACCCAGCACTGCCGCAGCGGCGTTACGGCCCGGGATACCGCTGACCCCGCCGCCGCGACGAGCGCCCGCGCCGCACAACAGAAGTCGCGGATGCGGGGTCTCCACGCCCCACTGGCCGACTTCCGACACGGTCTCGGCCCACGGCCATTGCAACGGCCGGTGGAAGATGTGCCCGCCGGGCAGTCCGACGGCGTCCTCGAGGTCCTGCGGGGTCTTCGCCTCGATGCACGGCCGGCCGTTGGCATCGTGCGCGATCACCGCCTGGATCGGTTCCCCCAACACCGAATTCAACGAGGCGAAGGTCGCGCCGACGGCGTGTTCGACGGCGCCGGGTTCGTCGAACACGTCTGCTGGCATGTGCAGCCCGAAGAGCGTCAGCGTGTGTTTGCCCGCGAGCTCCGGGCCCAGGATCGACGGGTCGGTGAGCGTGTGGCAGTAGATCTCGCACGGCGGGACCTCCGGCACCTCACCACGATTCGCTTGCCGCCACGCGTCGTGCAGCTGGGTGGCGGTCTGGTTGATGTGGAAGGTCCCGGCGAATGCCGACGCCGGCGGGGTCGACCCGTCGCGGAGTCGCGGCAACCGGTCGAGCAGCAGGTTGATCTTGAGTTGCGACCCGCGGGCGTCCGGCTCGCAGGGGATCGGCGTCCCGTCGAGGAACGTGTTGAACACCTGCGGCGCGCACGCGGCATAGAGCATCGAACCGCGGAAGGTGCCGCTCGTCGTCTCGACGGTCCCGTCGCCGGGATCGACGCCGGTGATCTCGACGCCCGTTCTGATCTCGGCTCCCGCCGAGGTCGCCGCCTGGTAGAGCGCACCCGACACCGCGCCCATCCCGCCGACCGGGACGTCCCAGTCGCCGGTTCCGCCGCCGATCACGTGGTACAGGAAGCAGATGTTCTGGCGCAGGGACGGATCGTCGAGGTCGGCGAAGGTGCCGATGAGTCCGTCGGTGGCGGCGATCCCGCGGATCAGGTCGTCGTCGAAGTACTGACGGAGCAGCGTGCCCAGCGGCAGCGTGGTGAGCGCCTCCCACAGTTCGGCGGTCGACGTGTCGGTGGTGGACTTGTCTGGGCCGACGACGATGTCGTGCATGTCGGCGGCGGTCCGCAACGGCTGGGTCATGGTCGGGAAGACGCGGTCGGCGACCACGCCGAGCCGACGGTAGAACGACTGCCACGCGGTGAAACCGAGGTCGGAGCCGGTCACCCGCCGGAACGACGCGGCCGTCGCATCGTCATCGAGGTTGTCGACGAGGATGCCGCGCGCCGGATCCGACGGCAGGGGCGTGTACGACGAATAGCGCCGTCGGATGAGTGTGACGTCGAGGTCGAGGTCGGTGATGATCTGGCTCGGCATCAGCGAGACCAGGTACGAGTACCGCGACAACCGCGCGGAGAGACCGGCGAACGGCGTCGCCGACACCGTGGCGCCGCCGACGTGGTCGGCCTTCTCGAGGACGAGCACACGCCGGCCGGCACGAGCGAGGTAGGCCGCAGCGGTCAGGCCGTTGTGTCCCGCGCCCACCACGATGTCGTCGTACGACGCGTCGTCTCCGGTGCTCATCGGTCAAGCGTTCCAGATCGACCGGCGGCGCAGGATGCGGTTGTCGACATATCCTGATGCGGTGGACATCCCCTCGGTCGAGCTCAGCAACGGCACCTCGATCCCCCTGGTGGGGCTCGGCACCTACAACATGCTCGGCCGGCCGGCTGTCAGCGCCGTCAGCTCGGCGATCAAGTCCGGATACCGCCTCCTCGACACCGCGCCCCGGTACAGCAATGAGCTGAGTGTCGGGATGGGGCTGCACGGCACCGGCGTCCCGCGCGAGGAGATCGTCGTGCAGACCAAGCTGAGCGGCGGCGACCAGGGTTTCGACGAGGCGATCAACGCCGCCAAGGAGAGCGCCCGCAGGCTCGGTGTCGCGCATATCGACGTCTACCTCATCCACTGGCCGTGCCCGAGCCTGGGCCGCACCGTCGACTCCTGGAAAGCGTTGCTCACGCTCGCCGACGAGGGATACGTCCGCACACCCGGCGTCTCGAACTTCAAACAGCACCACCTGCAGATGCTCTTCGACGAGACGGGACGCTGGCCGGTTCTGAATCAAATCCAGTGCTCTCCCTCACTGCCACGGACCGAATTGCGGGAGTTCATGTCCGACAAGGGTATTCATGCTCAGGCGTGGCATCCGACCGGCCGCAAGGAAGGCCTGCTCGCCGACCCGGTCATCCTCCGGATCGCGCGCAAGTACGGCAAGTCGCCGACGCAGATCGCGTTGCGCTGGTCGGTGCAGAACGGCATCAGCGTCGTCCCGAAGTCGTCGCACACCGGCCGTCAGGTGGAGAACGCCGACCTGTTCGACTTCGCTCTCGACCCCGCCGACCTGGCCGAACTCGCCACCCTCGACCGCGGTGAGCGCGCCGCCCGTGACTCCGACGTCGACGAGGAGTTCTGACCCTGCCCGTCGACTGGGCGTCCGCTTTCGTTGACCGTGCGTTCTCGGGTCAGCGGATCTTGAAGATGACCATCCGCTGGACGACGAAGTTGATGACCGTCGCCGTGCCTTGGGCGACGACGTACGCCGCGAAGCTGTACACCAGCGTCTCCTGCCAGGCATGCGAGAGAAGCGTGTAGATGCCGACGTTGACGAAGTAGGTCACCACGTAGAGCGCGACCACCGACACGAACCGCGCCATGCTCGGTTCGGCTCGGAACGTCCATCGACGGTTCAGCAGGTACGCGACGGTGGTGCCGAGGATGAATCCCGCGGATTTCGCGGGCCAGAACGGGACGTCCAGACCGTATTGCAGGAGGATCGTCAGCCCGAAGTCCAGCAGCCCGGAGAACCCGCCGGTGATGACGAAGCGCACCAGCTGGGTCTTCAGGCCGACATTCGTCGACGCCTCTTCGTCGTCGAGGGGCAGCTCGATCGGCATCGGTGCATGGCGTGTGGCGAAGTCCTCGTGGCTCGGTTCGTCGTCATCGCGAACGGGGCCGTCGGGCCCGACGGCGTTCTCGAGGTGGTCACCAGGGTCGGGTCGAGACACGCTGACACCCTAGCCGACGACGCCCTGGCAACCGTGCCGACGGGCGTGGCGGGGTTGCGACGCACAGTCGACGGGTCAGGCCCGCTGCGGGACCTCCGGCGGGATGGCCGCGAGCAACGCGCGGGTGTAGTCGGTCGCGGGGTCGTGGAGGATGGTCGACGCCGGTCCACTCTCCACGACCTTCCCGTCCTGCATCACCGCGACGGTGTCGCTGATCTGTTCGACGACGGCCAGGTCGTGCGCGATGAACAGATAGGTCAGCCCCTTCTGACGCTGGAGCTCGGCGAGCAGGTCGAGGACGCTGGCCTGCACCGACACGTCGAGCGATGCCGTCGATTCGTCCAGGATCAGGACCTCCGGGTCGGACGCCAGCGCGCGGGCGATGCTCACCCGCTGCCGCTGGCCGCCGGACATCTCGTGCGGATAGCGGTCGAGGAACGACGTGTCGAGGCTGACGTCGGCGAGCAACTCTTCGGCACGACTCCGCGTGCCGTCCCGGCCGTCGGTGAGGCCGTGCGTCCGCAGCGGTTCGGCGATCGACGCCGCTACCGTCATCCGCGGATCGAGCGAGGCGGCCGGGTCCTGGAACACCATGGCGACGCGGCGTCGGAGCAGGGCCTCGTCGGCACCGCGCGCCCCGATGGCCTCGACCCTCCGGCCGTCGAGGGTGACGGTCACGCTGCCCCGCACCGTCGTGCCCTGGGCGGACGTGATGAGGCCGGTGATCACGCCGGCCACGGTCGATTTCCCCGATCCCGATTCGCCGACGATCCCGAGCGTCCGGCCACGAGCGACCTGCAGGTCGACCCCGTCGGCGGCGTGCACCACCCGGCGCCCCGACGGGCCGCGGACCACATAGTCGACGCCCAGCCCCGTGACGCGGAGCAGTGGGTCGGCGTCGGTTCGCTTCTGAAGAGGCGACGCGCCATCACGTTCGGTGACCTTGCTCAACAGCGGACGTGAGTCCAGCAGTGTGCGGCTGTACTCGTCCTGCGGGTCGTCGAACAGCGTTGTGACGTCATTGCTCTCGACGATCCGGCCGGATCGCAGCACCATCACCCGGTCGGCGATCCGCCCGATGACGCCGAGGTCGTGGCTGATCCAGACCACCGCCATACCGCGCTCGCGCTGTAGTTTCGCGACGAGGTCGATGATCTGTGCCTGCGTGGTCACGTCGAGTGCGGTGGTGGCCTCGTCGGCGATGAGGAGTTCCGGATCGCAGGCCAACGCGATCGCGATCATGACGCGCTGCCGTTGGCCGCCGGACAACCGATGCGGGTATGCGCGCAAACGGCTTTCGGGGTCGGGCAGGTTCACGTCGCGCAGCAGGGTAAGGGCCCGTTCGCGCGCCTCGCCCCGCGAGAGGCCGAGATGCCGGCGCGGACCCTCGGTCAGTTGTTGTTCGACGGTGAGCAGGGGATTGAGGCTCGACGACGGGTCCTGGAAAACGAAGCCGACTCGCGAACCGTGGAGGGCCCGGAGTTTCGCCGGTGTGGCGCCGACTATTTCGGTGTCACCGAGGCGGGCCGACCCGCGGACGTACGCGCTGGGCGCGTCGAAGAGCCCGGTCGCCGACAACACGCTCAGTGACTTGCCCGAACCGCTCTCCCCGACGATCCCGAGCGTCTCACCCGGCGCGACCGAGAAACTGATGCCGTGCACGATCTCTCGCGGACCGACACCGACGACGAGGTCCTTTACGCGCAGCACCGATCCGTCGGAGTCGACGTGTTTCGAGGTCGACGGTGTGGTCACCGTCGGCGACTTGCGTTCGTACCCGCGGTTGCGCAGCAGCGTGCGCTGGCGCGGGTCGAGCACATCGCGTACGCCGTCGCCGACGAGGTTAAATGCGAAGACCGTCAAGAGGATCGCCAGACCGGGGAACACGCCCATCCACCAGGCGGTGGTGATGAACCCCTGTGCGTCGAAGAGCATCCGGCCCCACGACGGGTCCGGCGGCTGGACGCCGAGACCGAGGAACGACAGCGCCGCCTCCGACAGGATCGCGAACGCGAGCGAGATGGAGGTCTGGACGATGACCGGACCCGAGATGTTGGGCAGCACATGCCGCATGAGGATGGCCGATGTCCCCACACCCATCGTGCGTGACGCCTGGACGTACTGGGTCTGTCGCACACGCAGGGTGTCGGCGCGCGCCACCCGGGCGAAGATCGGTATGTAGACGACGCCGATCGCGATCATCGCCGAGGTGACTCCCGGTCCCAGGATGGCGACGATGGCCAGCGCGAGTAGCAGTACCGGGAAAGAGAAGACCACATCGACGATCCGCATGAGCGCGGTGTCGAGGACGCCACCGGCGAAACCGGCGACCATACCGAGGATCACGCCGACGGTGAGGGAGATCGCCACTGCGATGACCGCCACGCGCATGCTCACCGACGCGGCGAGCACCACCCGGGAGAAGACGTCGCGACCCAGGTCGTCGGTCCCGAAGAGATGGGACCAACTGGGTGCCTGCAGCGCATTCGGGACGTCGATCTCGTTGGCGCCGTATGGAGCGATGAGCGGACCGAACACCGCGCACACGAGGACGACTGCGATGATGATCAGCCCGATCACCGAGGTGCGGTTGCGTAGCAGCAATCGCCAGGCCGAATCGGTCGACGTTCCGCTGTTGAGCTCGGTGCCGGCCGGTTCGTCGTCGACTCCGGTACCGGGCTCCGGCGGGTCGGGTGAGGTGAGGGTCATGACAGTCGAATCCTGGGATCGATGACGGCGTAGAGGATGTCGACGACGAGGTTGACGACCAGGAAGATCACCGCGATGAGCAGGATCGCACCCTGGAGAACCGGGTAGTCGCGCGCGGCGACCGAGTCGTAGACCAGCAGACCCAGTCCGGGCCAGGCGAACACGACCTCCACGACGATGACACCACCGAGCAGACCTGCGAACTGGATACCGGAGATGGTCAGCACGGGTACGAGCGCGTTGCGTCCGACGTGATCGAGGAGAACACGCTTGGTGCTCAGCCCTTTCGATTCGGCCGTCGTCACGAACGGTGCGTTCACCACGTCGAGCACCGACGAGCGCACGTACCGCGTCATGATCGCCCCCGTCACGACCCCGACCGTGATCGCCGGCAGCACGAGGTGTTCGAGCCAACCGAGTGGGTCGTCGGCGAAGGGCTGGTACCCGGCCGACGGTAACCAGCCGAGCGCGGTGGAGAAGAGACCGATCAGCAGGATGCCCATCCAGAAGTCGGGCACGGAGATCCCGAACTGGCTCACCACGCGAATGACGTTGTCGGCCAACCGACCTTCCCGCAGCGCGGCCCAGAAACCGAGTGGCACGGCGATGAGCAACGCGACGACGATCGCCGCGGTCGCGAGTGTGATCGTGGCGGGAAGCCGATCGAAGAGCATCGTCGTGACCGGTTCGCTGTTGCGGAAGCTGACACCCAGGTCACCGGTGAAGGCACTGCCGACATAGTTCACCAGCTGTGCTGCCAGCGGCTGGTCGAGTCCGGAGGCGCTGCGCAGCGCCTCATACGATTCCGGGGTGTAGCGGGTGCCGAGCGCGATGCGGACGGGATCACCGGGCACGACCTGCATCAGGAAGAACACCGCGACGATCACGCCGAGCAACACCGCGACCGTGTAGAGCAGCCGCACGATGATGAAGCGCGCCAGCGGCGAGTGCAACGCGGTCATCTCAGCTCCTCTCCAGCCGGGCATCGCGGAACCGGATGGCCTTGTCGGGTCGGACGACATATCCCCGGAGCCGCGTCACAAAAGCCTGGGTCGACGACGGGTTGTAGAGGTAGAGGTAGCTCACGTCGTCGGCGATGATGCTCGCGGCCTCGGCGTAGATCCGCTTGCGGGCCTCGACGTCGAGTTCGGTTCGACCCCGGTCCAACAAGGCGTCGACCTCGGGGTTCGAGTACTTCTGCGAGTTCGACGTGCCCTCGGAATGGTGTTGGGCGTAGTAGAAGTCGTCCGGGTCGATGTTGCCCAGCCAGCCGAGCAGCAGGGCGTCGAAGTCGCCGGCGGCCTGGCGATCGAGCCACGCGCCGAAGTCGAGTTGTTCGATCCGCACGTCGATCCCGACGTCGGCGAGGTTCGACGCGATCACCTGCGCCGCCGTCACCGTCTCGGGATACTCGGTGGTCACCATCAGGCGCATGTCGAGTCCGCGGATGCCGGCCTGCCGGAGCAGGTCTCTGGCGTTCGCGACGGCGGCGTCGC
Source organism: Gordonia sp. NPDC057258 (assembly GCF_042668985.1). Lineage (NCBI taxonomy): Bacteria > Bacillati > Actinomycetota > Actinomycetes > Mycobacteriales > Gordoniaceae > Gordonia > Gordonia sp. NPDC057258. Next base: position 15,612 of record NZ_JBHUXZ010000038.1, on the reverse strand, counting down.
GGTCGAGTCCGGCGGTATAGCGGTCGTAGGGTGCGAACCAGGGACTGGTCGAGGGGATCGCGAGCTCGTTGGGCGTCGCGGTCCCGTATCCGACGACCTGCGCGATCGAGTCCCGGTCGATCGCATACGCGACCGCCTGGCGGACCCGGGTGTCGTCGAACGGCGGGGCGTCGAAGTTCATCGTGACGTACCAGTAGTCGTTGGCGACCACGGTCCCGACATCGAGTGTGTCGTCGCGGCGCAGGATGCTGAGCTGCTGGGCGGGAATGGCGTCGGTCCAATCGATCTCACCCGACCGTAGTGCGGACACCGCGGTGGTGCCCTGTGAGATGAAGCTGTAGCGGACCCCGTCGACGGCGGGCGCCCCACCCCAGTAGTCGGGATTCGACGCCAACACGATGGATGCGCCCGGCGACCGGGAGATGAACGAGAACGGCCCGGTGCCGATCGGCCTGGTCGTGATCTCACCGGATTCGACGTTGCGGCGGTTGACGATGGCCAACCCCTTGAATCCGCCGATGCTGGTCAGCAGATTGGGGGTCGGCGCGCTGACGGTGAACCTGACCCGGCGTTCGTCGAGCGCGGTGATCGAGGCGATGGCATCGAGTTTGTATGCGTTGGACAGCTCTTCGTCGATGATCCGACGGAAGGAGTATTCGACATCGGCCGCGGTCAGCGGGTCGCCGTTGTGGAACATGACCCCGTAGCGCAGCGTGAACGTCCATTGCAGGCCGTCGGGGCTGACCTCCCAGCTCTCGGCCAGGGCAGGCCGCATCTGCAGCTTCTCGTCGGGCTCGACGAGGGTGTCGAAGACGTTCTCGAGAACCTCGAACGTGAAGTAGGAACTCGATTTCTGCGGATCGAGCTGATCGGGCTCACCCGCGATGGCTGCCTTGATCGTGCTGGCGGTGTCCGATGATCCACCACCGCATGCGGCCAGCACGGACGTGCCCAGCAAGGCGGTTCCGGCGACACCGGCGACGCGAAGGAACCCGCGGCGATCGAGAACGTCGGGTCTGCGCGGCGGAAGCTGCTCGCGCACAGATGAATACACCGACCCGCTCGGCGAATCGGTCATCACTGTCCTCCCGCCCGGCGAGTGTTCGCCTCGGAGTCTCACCGCACGTCGGCCGCGCCACGGCATGCGTGAGGCGCCCTGCTGTGCAGTGTGCCCCAGCGGTACAGGTGGTGCAACCGTGCCATACCCCAGGGCAGGGCGGAGAATACCGGGAGAGGCAGGACGATCAGCCGTTGACCTTGGCGATCACGTTGTCGGCGTACCAGTTCAGATGGTCGATCTTGGTCTGCAGCGGCTCGGTGTCGTCGCCCATGACATACGGCAACCGGAAACCGACGATCACGTCGGTGATCCCCTTGTCTTCCAGCCGCTTACATCCGTCGACGGTGTAGGCGTCCATGGAGATCACGTGGATCTCGAACGGATCGTTGGTCTTTCCCTCGGCCATGCGGATCTCGTTGATCCGGTCCAGCAGCGTCTCGAGCTCCTCGGGCGGACCGCCACCGTGCATCCAACCGTCGCCGCGGATGACCGCGCGACGCAGCGCGGCGTCGGCGTGACCGCCCACGAGTAGCGGGATCGGTTCGGTGGGCGCGGGGGTCATCTTGATCTTGGGGATGTCGTAGAACTCGCCGTGGAACTCGAAGTACTCGCCGGTGGTCAGGCCGCGGATGATGTCCATGCACTCGTCCATCCGCTTGCCGCGGCGCTTGAAGTCCACGCCCATGAAGTCGTAGTCCTCGGGCCACGGACTCGTGCCGACGCCCATCGCGAAGCGGTTGTTCGTCAGGTACGCCACCGAGCTGGCCTGCTTGGCGACCAGCGCGGGCGGGCGGACCGGCAGCTTCACCACGAAGGGTGTGAAACGGATGGTCGAGGTGACCGCGCCGAGCGCCGCGGCCTGGATGAACGTCTCGATGAACGCCTTGCCGTCGAGGAACTCGCGATTGCCGTCGGGGGTGTACGGATACTTCGCGTCCGATTCCTCCGGATAGGCCAGCGAGTCGGGAATGGTGAAGCCGGCGTACCCCGCGGCTTCGGCGGCCTGCGCGAGCGGCGCGTAGTACGACGGATCGGTCATGGCCTCGGCATACGTGAACCGCATCATGCTCCTCGGGACGGCGGTGAAACTCCGTCCACAGTAGAACACGTTCTAGTTATTCGACATGGACTTCGTCATCGTCGCAGGTCTCCAGCGCGCAGGGGGATGGCAATTGTTGGCTGTGTCGGCCCAGGGTCAGCGAAGCCCCGCGAGGGGATTGTCCGTAGTCGCGCCGGGGCCCGGGTGTACCCGTAGTTCGCCGGTGCCGATTCGCTCGCCGCATGCCGAGCATGTCGGCTCGACCGTCATCGTCTGACCGCAGGAGTGTGTCGACACCACTGGTGCGCCGTCCTCGGCGGTCCACCGGTCACCCCACTGACGTAACGCGGCCAGAACCGTCCAGAGGTCCCGGCCCTTCTCGGTGAGGCGGTAGTCGTAGCGCACCGGGTTGTCCTGGTACGGCTCCTTCGCCAGGATCTCGTGTTCGACGAGGGTGTCCAGTCGCTGGGTCAACACGTTGCGCGCGATGCCGAGCCGCGACGAGAACTCGTCGAATCGCGTTACGCCGAACATCGCGTCCCGGACGATCAGCAGCGTCCACCATTCGCCGACGATCTCCAACGTTTGGGCGATCGAGCAGTTCATCTCGGCGAATGAGGCGCGGCGCATAGGATCGAGAGTAGTGGGTTGCGTGACGCAACTCAACCTGCTTGCATGAGTTGCGTGAAGCAACTCACCAGGCAAGAAGCCATTGACGGATTGTTGGACAGTTTCGGAGCGACCCCGACCGGAGACGGTCGATGGTCGGCGACCATCGACCGTTCCTGGTGGGGATGGTCGGGCCCGCACGGTGGTGCCATCGCGGCGCTGGCCGTCCGGGTCGGCGCCGATGCAGCGCCGGGTACGACGGTGCGCGCTCTCGATCTGCGATTCGTCGGCAAGCCCGACGGCGGGGAGTTGCTCCTGACGCCGACGGTCCGGGAGGTCGGTCGGCACACGAGGGTCGTCGACGTCACGGTCACCCAGGCGGGTGTCGACATCGCGTCGGCATCAGTCACGACCGGGCGGGTCGGGGAATCCGCACCTGCCGATGTCATCGACCGGGTCGCGGACGTTCCCGGCCCGGAAGGGCTCGACCCCTTCATGATTCCCCCGGAGATCGTGCCGATGGGCGCGCAGCTCGATGTGCGACCGGTCGACGGTCCGCTCGCGCTCACCGGAGCCGACGAGGCCTGGATGCGGGCATGGATCACCACCCGAACCCCGATGGCCGTCGACGCAGGTTACCTGGCCCTGCTGGCGGATTGCCTACCGCCCGCCGTCTTCCCGACTCTGACTGCGCCGCTTGCACTTCCGACGGTGGCATTCTCCATGCATGTGACGGCGCCGCTGGACGACGCCACTCCGGCGCCGATTCTCGTCCATACGCGTAACACCTCGACGTCCGGCGGCTGGTCGGTCGACGACACCACGCTGCGCGACCGCGGCGGCCGGCTCCTCGCCTCCGCGCGCCAGAGTCGCCGGGTTCTCGGATGGCCGGTCCGATGACGGTCACTCGAAGCGGCCCGGCGAAGCCGGCGCCGACTGTCGCGCGGCCCGGCCTCGTCCTGCTCATCCTGTCTGGGGCGGCGTTCATGGCCAGCCTCGACGTCTTCATCGTCAACGTCGCCTTCGACGACATCGGCGCCGACTTCACCGGCGCGACCCTGTCCCAGATGTCCTGGATCCTCAACGCGTACGCCATCCTGTATGCGGCGCTCCTTGTTCCGGCGGGCCGGATCGTCGATCGGTACGGCCGCAAGGGCGGCTTCCTACTCGGTCTCGCGATATTCACCGCGGCGAGTGCCGCATGTGCCGCGGCGCAGGGCGTCTGGTGGCTGGTGGCATTCCGCGCACTGCAGGCACTGGGCGCGGCGATTCTGACCCCGGCGAGTCTGGGTCTGGTCGTGGCGACGTTGCCGCCGGAACGTCGGGCCCGGTCGGTGCGCATCTGGGCGGCCACCGGCGCCCTGGCCGCGGCCTTCGGACCGGCCGTCGGCGGACTCCTCGTCGAGGCGTCGTGGCGCTGGGTGTTCCTGGTCAACGTGCCCGTCGGCGTGGCGGCGATCGTCGCCGGGGCGATCGTACTGTCCCGCCCCCAAAACGTCTCGGCCAGTGGCTTTCCCGACGCGTTGGGCGCGCTTCTCCTGGTCGTCTCGGTGGGGGCCTTGACACTCGGTCTGGTCCAGGGGAGTGAGTGGGGTTGGACGGACGCGCGGATCACCGGTGCGTGGATCGTCGCCGGGGCAGGGCTCGTCGGCTTCGTCCTCAGTTCGGCGCGTCATCCCGAACCGGTGATCTCGCCTGCACTGCTGCGGATCCGGGCCTTCTCGGTCGCGAACGTGACGATGCTGCTGTTCTCCATCCCGTTCGCCGGCGCACTTCTCGCGAACATCCTGTGGTTGCAGCAGGTCTGGGGCTTCTCGCCGATCGTGACGGGTCTCGCGGTGTCAACCGGACCGCTGATGGTCCCGATCTTCGCGGCCGTGTCGCATCGCCTCAGTGCGCGGGTCCCGGTGGGGCGACTCGTCGCCTTCGGTTGTGTGCTCTTCGGTCTCGGGTCGGCCCTCATCGCCCTGTCGGTCGACGCCACACCGGATTTCGCCACCGAGTTCCTGCCGGGCTGGCTGATCGGCGGTGTCGGAGTGGGCTTCGCGTTGCCGTCGATCCTCTCCTCGGCGACCGCCGACCTCCCCGCAGATCAGGCCGCCACCGGAAGCGCGGTGGTCAACATGAGTCGTCAGATCGGCATGTCGCTGGGTGTCAGCTTGCTGGTCGCGATCATCGGCACCTCGGCGGTGTACGCCGATGTGCACAACTCGTTCCTGACCGCCTGGTGGGTACTCGCGGGAATCGCTGCGCTGGGCGCGATCTCGGCGTTGGGGATGACCCCGCGAGCGGTGCTGAATTCCGCTGCCTGAGGTGTGAGGACCCATTGCTCCCTGAGGTGTGAGGAGCGCAAGCCGCCGGGCCGAGCAAGCGACGAAGGAGCGCGTCGAGGTCGACGAGCCTCGAAGGGCATGGTGACGTGCCTTGTGAAACCCTAATGGGGGTGGATCGGCGTCCTGCAGGGGATGCTGGTTTGTGTGAGCCTTCCCGGCCGGTGACCACTCCGAGACCCTGAAACGGTGTCGGATTTCTACACGAAGACCGTGGCCCGGCCGGGTAAGGATCACCCGCTAGAACGCTTCTGGGATGTCGTGCCCCCTGAACCATGTGGGGTGAGCACTGATCCATTAGGCCGCGTCAAGGGTGATCACCCCAAGGTTCACACCGACGATCGATCGAGACGACCGAAGACGAGGTGAACGACCGACATGATCTGTGTGGGCAACGACTGGGCGTCGGATCATCACGACGTGTGCGTGATGGATGAACACGGCACCACCCTGGCCACCCGCCGACTACCCGAGAACGCGGCCGGCGTGACGGCGATGCATGACCTGCTCGCCCGGTTCGCCCACGACCCCTCTGAGGTGGTGGTGGGGATCGAAACCGATCACGGCATGTGGGTCGCCGCCCTGGTCGCCGCGGGCTATCAGGTGTATGCGATCAACCCGTTGTCGGTGTCGCGGTACCGCGACCGCCACCATGTCGGGGGCACCAAATCCGATAAGGCTGACGCGAAAACGCTGGCTGATCTGGTGCGGACCGACCGGCACAATCATCGATTGGTCGCCGCCGACACCGTCGAGGTCAAGGCGATCACGGTGATGGCCCGTACGCATCAGAATCTGGTGTGGGCGCGCTCAGCACAACAGAACGTGTTGCGCGCTCAACTGGGCGCCTACTATCCGGCCGCGGTCGATGCCTTCGGCGGCGACCTCGCCCACAAAGACTGCCTGGCGGTGTTGCGTCGCGCTCCCACCCCACGACAGGGAGCGGCACTGACGGTCGCGGCGATCCGATCAGCTCTGAAAAAGGGTGGCCGCCAACGCAATACCGATACCCGTGCCCGCGAGATCCAGCAGGCCCTGCGTGGGGGCGGTCATCTGAGCGCACCGGAGGCACTTACCGCAGCGTATGCGGCGACCGTGACCGTGACGGTGAACATGCTGACGACGCTCAACACCCAAATTGATCAACTGGAAACCAGTATGGCCCAGTCTTTTAGAGCGCATCCGGACGCCGAGATCTACCTGTCCATGCCCGGAGTCGGTGACATCACCGGCGCCCGGATGCTTGGCGAGTTCGGGGACGACCCCGAACGCTATGCCACCGCCAAGTCTCGCAGAAACTATGCCGGCACCTCACCACGGACCATCGCCTCAGGCAAAGGGCACGTCGTGCTGGCCCGCCATATCCGCAACACTCGCCTCAACGCCGCCGCCATGGCGATGGCGCAAAGCGCGCTGACCGGCAGTCCCGGCGCCCGCGTCTACTACGACAGCCTGCGAGATCAGAAGAAGTCCCACCCCCAAGCCTTGCGTGCGCTCGCCAACCGGCTCATCGGCATCCTCCACGGCTGCCTCAAACACCGCACCCTCTACAACGAACACACCGCCTGGAACCACCGCGCCAACCTCGCCGCTTGACACCTTGCACCCCTGGGATGTCTTCGTGGCTCGCTTCGCTCGCAGCTCAGGGAGCAGTGAAGGATCAACACCTCAGGGCCGCGTGAACCGCTCTCGGCGACCGAGGCCGCGAAGACGCACCCACTCGGCGAAGCCCTTCGGATCACGTTGCTGCACAAGGAAGAACCAGCCGAACCGGGCGTACTCCTGGGGCAGCAGCCTGCGGAGTCCGGGCTGGCTCATCAGGTAGCCGCGGTTGCGGTAGGTGAAGAACCGCTTGGTGTCGTTGTCGGGGTACTGGGTGTGCATGCGACCGCCCAGGATCGGTCGGAATTCCGCCGAGCCGTCGGGGTGGAGGTATCCCGCGCGCAGGCAGGTGCCGAACCGCACGCCCGAGCGGACCAGCCGACGGTGCACCTCCACCTCGTCGCCGCGGAAGAACAGCCGCAGGTCCGGCACGCCCACCTGTTCGAGGCACCGTGCAGAGAACAGAGCGCCGTTGAACAGCGACGCGATGCCGGGCAGCAGATCGTCGTCCTGGGTCTCACCGTCGGCAAAGAGTTCCGACCGCTTCCGTCGCCACACGAGTCCGCGTCGCAGCGGGAAGGCGAGGGTGTCCGGGTCGTCGAGGTTGGCGACCACCGGTGACACCTCGTCGAGGTCGTGCCGTGCGGCGCAGTCGAGCAGCGTCGAGAGGACCGCCGGACCGTCGGGTCGGCCGTCGTCGTCGGCGCACCAGACCCAGTCGGCGCCGAGGGCGAGCGCATGCAGCATGCCCAGCGCGAATCCGCCGGCACCGCCGAGGTTTCGTCTCGACCCGAGGTAGGTCGTCGGAACGGGCTGCGCCGCAACGAGTTCGGCGACTTCTGGTTCGTCGGCGTTGTCGACGACGATCAGATGGTCGACGGGCCGGTCCTGGCCAGAGACCACGGCCAGCGACTCGGCGAGCAGCTCCACGCGACGGTGCGTGACCACGACCGCGATGACCTTCGGAGCGACGGCGCCGTCGGTCACTCCGGGGTCCCCTTCTTGTCCGCCTTCTCCAGGTCGGCGATCACCCTGCGGACGTGTGCCGCGGCATCGGGGCCCTCGTAGGCCTCGACGACCTCTTCGATGCCGCCTTCCATGCGGACCTGTCCGTGGTCGATCCACAGGGCGCGGTCGCACAGCTGGGCCAGGAACTCATTGGAATGGCTGGCGAACACCAGGATTCCCGACCGCTCGACGAGCGCCTGGAGCCGACCCCGCGCCTTGCGCATGAAGTCGGCGTCGACGGCACCGATGCCCTCGTCGAGGATGAGGATCTCCGGGTCGATGGAGGTCACCACGCCGAGTGCGATGCGCACCCGCATACCGGTGGAGTAGGTGCGCAGCGGCATCTGCAGGTAGTCGCCGAGCTCGGTGAACTCCGCGATGTCGTCGATCTTCTTGAGCATCTCCTTGCGCGTCATGCCCAGGAACATGCCGCGGATGATGATGTTCTCGTAGCCGGAGATCTCGGGGTCCATGCCGACGCCGAGGTCGAAGACGGGGGCGACCCGGCCGTGCACCCGGCAGGCGCCGCGCGTGGGTTCGTAGATGCCCGACAGCAGACGAAGCAGCGTCGACTTGCCGGCGCCGTTGTGGCCGACCAGCCCGATCCGGTCGCCGTGCTTGAGGTGCAGGTTGATGTCCTTGAGTGCCTCGACGACGACCACGTTCGACTCGGTGGAGCCGATGACGCCGCCGGCCGCGCCGATGACCGACTTCTTGAGCGACCGGGTCTTGGCGTCGAAGATCGGGAAGTCCACACACGCGTCCCACGTGTCCACGCGGACGCGGTTGTCTCCGAGATCGTTGTTCCTGGCCATCGAATCCGTCCCTACACCCAGTACGCCACGCGGGCCCGGTAGTTGCGCAACACCAGCATGGCCAGCACCCAGCCCACGGCGGTGCAGCCCAGGACGACGGCCCAGTGGTAGAACTCGACCGGCTCGCCCAGCAGCGGTCCGCGCGCTATTTCCAGATAATGGAACATCGGGTTCAGCTCGACGAGCTTCAACCTCGACGACGCCTCGCCGGTCGCGTTCCCGAGGCTCTGCGCCGTCCAGATGATCGGCGTCATGAAGAAGACCAGCTGCACCGCGGTGGTGAGGAGCTGGCCGATGTCGCGGAATCGGGTCGACAGGATGCCGAACACGATCGTCACCCAGATCGAATTGACCACATACAGCGCGAGGGCCGGGACGATCAGCGTGACGGTCCAGTTGAGCGGCGGCGGGAAGATCAGGAACAGGATGACGATGATGACGACGTTGTGCGCGAAGATGATCAACGCGCGCCACACCACGCGGTAGACGTGCACGCTCACGGGAGCCGGAAGCTGTTTGATCAGGCCCTCGTTCTTCGAGAACACCTCGGATCCCTCGAGGATCGAGCTCGAGATGAAGTTCCAGAAGATGAAGCCAAGCGCGACGTATGGCAGGAACACCCTGATGTCCATGCCGAAGAGCTCGCCATAGAGCAGACCCATCGCGATCGCGGTCACACCGGTCGCGATCACGATCCACAGCGGTCCCAGGACCGAACGTCGGTAGCGCTGCTTGATGTCCTGCCAGCCGAGGTGGAACCACAGTTCGCGGCTCGCGAAACCGTCGCGGAGGTCCTTGACCGCGCGCGCGAAGCTGCGCGAATCAGAGCCCTGGGGACGCGCGGGGATCGCGTCGTCGTCTACTACCGCTGACACGAGGAGTCAGCGTACCCCTCGGCCCATCCGCTGCCCGCTGCCGGTTGAGCGGGTGACCCTCAGCCGGTTGAGCCGGTGTGGCGACCTAGAGGTACTGCCCCGTGCTGTGGCCGGGTCCGCCGGCGCCGCCGGGGGTGGGCATGCCGGGCGGAAGCGCGCCCTGACGCATCTGTTCGAGCTGGGCGCGGGCGGCCATCTGCTGGGCGAACAGTGCGGTCTGGATGCCGTGGAAGAGTCCCTCGAGCCAGCCCACGAGCTGGGCTTGGGCGATGCGGAGCTCGGCGTCCGACGGGGTGCCCTCGTCGGAGAAGGGGAGCGCGAGACGTTCGAGTTCTTCGCGCAGCTCGGGCGCGAGCCCCTCTTCGAGTTCACGCACCGACGATTGGTGGATCTCACGCAGGCGATTGCGCGACGCGTCGTCGAGAGGAGCCGCACGCACCTCTTCGAGCAGCTGCTTGATCATCGTGCCGATGCGCATGACCTTGGCGGGTTGCTCGACCATGTCGGCGACGCTGGTCGATTCCGACGACTCGCCGTCCGTCTGCCCATCCGTGCCCGCGCCGACGACGATCACGTTGTCGGAGTCGCCGGCCGAGCCGAACGGTCCTGAGGTGGGGCCGGGTCCTGGAGTGCCTTCGATAGCCATGCGTCCCATTGTGCCCGGACACCGCGAAACGGCAGATGGCCGACGTCTATCCTCGTGCCCATGGCTTTCGACGTCGCCTACGTGCGTGGATTGATTCCATCGCTCGGCGACGGCTGGATCCACCTCGACCCGCAGGCGGGGATGCAGATCCCCGATTCGGTCGCGACCGCTGTGACCACCAGTTTCCGCTCTCTGTCCGCCGCCCCGGGCGGGGTCTACCCGTCGGCTCGCACGAGCGCGGAGGTGGTCGACGGTGCCCGGCGCGCGATCGCCGATCTCGTCGGCGGAGACGCCGCGGGTGTGGTGCTCGGACCGTCGCGGTACGTGCTGCTGGCCGGTCTGGCGGAGGCCCTCGCGCCGCATGCGTGGCTGCGGGGTGACGTCGTCGTCACGCGTCAGGATGACGAGCCGAACATCGTGCCGTGGCTGCGCGCGGCGGATCGTTACGGCGGCCGGGTTCGCTGGGCCGAGGTCGACGTCGAGACCGGCGGACTACCGGCCTGGCAGTTCGGCGATCTCGTCACGCCCGATACGGAGGTCGTCGCGGTGACCCTCGCGTCGTCCACGACCGGGGCCGTCACCGACATCAGCGAGATCGCGCCGCTGGTCCGCGAAGCCGGCGCGCTTCTGGTCGTCGACGCCACCAACGCGGCGCCGTACATCAGCCTGGACATCCACGACCTGGGTGCCGACGTCCTCGTCGTCTCGGCCGAGCGGTGGGGTGGTCCGCGCATGGCGGCCATGGCCTTCCGCGAACCCCACCTGATCGACCGGCTGAAGCTGATGTCGATGGACCCGTCCGCGCGCGGGCCCGCCCGGCTCGAACCCGAACCGCATCAGGGCGCGATGCTCGCCGGATTGGTCGCTTCGGTGGAACACCTCGCCGGACTCGACGAGGCCGGGATCGGCAAGCGTCGGCGGCGTCTCGTCACGTCGATGGACGGTGTCTACGAGTATCTGCAGCGCCTCAACTATTACCTGGTCACGACGCTGTCCCAGCTCAACCATGTGAACCTCGTGGGGACCGAGGAGAACCGGATACCGCTGGCGAGCTTCACCGTGGAGTCGGTGGGTGCCGACAAGGTCGTCCGGCGCCTGGCCGACAACGGTGTCTGCGCACTCGCCGACCTTCCCAACCGTGCCCTGGCTCGGATGGGCGCACCCGACTTCGGCGGTGCTGTCACGGTCGGGTTGGCCCCGTACTCGACCCCGTACGAGGTCGATCACCTGGTGCGAACGCTGGGTTCATTGGCCTGAAGTGCCCGGCAACCCTTCCGAAATTCACTATGGTGTTGTTTGGGTTAACGACAATGTATGTTGTCATGCTGTGTCGGCAAAAACGATTGATGGTCCAGAAAAGGGCCCGCCCCGGTCGCTCACCGCTGCGGAGGCCGAGAGCTGGATGAACCTCGTCGACGGCGGCTGGGCGCTCTTCGCCCGCGTCAACGACGAGTTCGCGAAACGCGGTCTATCCGTATCCGATCTGCGCATTCTCGAAGCGGTCTGTACCAACCGGCAGTTGAGCGTCAGCGAGGTCGCCGACGCCGTGCACATGCGGGTCAGCACGGTGTCGCGCATGATCGGCCGACTCAGTGACGACGGCAACATCCACCGGTTCGAGTCGAAGGCCGACGGCAGACACCGACTCGTGCGTCTGACCGATCACGGTCGGCGCACCCTCGCCCTCCATGTGAACGCCCGAGATCAGGTGATCCGGCAGTTCGTCGTCGACGCGATGACCCCGGAGGAGTTCACCGCCCTGGGCGTCGCGTTCCGCAAGATCCGCGAGGCCGTCGACGCCGCGGAGCCCGCGGCCTCCGACTGAGCCACTCTCAGCCCGCGACGCTCAGCAGTACCTTCCCGACCACGTCACCGCTGTTGAGATGGTCGTGCGCGGCGCCGGCGTCGGCGAGCGGGAACACGCGATCGACGACGGGTACGACCGTCCCGGCTTCGATCAGCGGCCAGGTCCGGGTCAGGGTCGACGCCACGACCTCGGCCTTGCCGCCGGGACCGTGCACGGGCCGGGCGCGCAGCGTCGTACCCATCACCGACAACCGCTTGGCCAGTAGATGTCCGAGGTTGATCTCGGTCGTGGTGCCGCCCTGCATGCCGATGATCACGAGGCGTCCATCAGTGCGCAGTGCTTTCAGGTTCGACTTCAGATACTTCGCGCCGATGATGTCGAGGATGACGTCGGCGCCGCCGGCGTCCTGGAGGATCTCGGCGAAGTCCTGGCTCGAGTAGTCGATGAGGATGTCGGCGCCGAACTCGCGGCAGCGCTCGAGCTTGTCCTGCGTGCGGGCGGTCACCGCGACGCGAGCGCCCATCGCGTGGGCGATCTGGGTGGCGTGGGTGCCGATGCCGCTGGACCCGCCGTGGATCAGCAGGAGCTCGCCGGTGGTCAGATGCGCGGTGTCGAAGATGTTCGACGACACGGTGCACGCCACCTCGGGCAGCGCCGCCGCGGACACCAGGTCGACGCCCTTGGGAACCGCCAGGAGCTGCTCGGCCGGGACCGCCACCTTCTCGGCGTAACCGCCGCCGGCGAGCAGCGCGCACACCTCGTCGCCCTCCGACCAGCCGCTGACCCCGTCGCCGAGGGCCGAGATCCGCCCTGAGACCTCGAGTCCGAGGGTGTCCGACGCACCGGGTGGCGGGGGATAGTTGCCCGCACGCTGCAGGATGTCGGCGCGGTTGACGCCGGCCGCGACCACATCGATCACGACTTCGCCGGACGCGGGAGTGGGGTCGGGCACATCGGACAGGGACAGGTTCTCTAATTCGACGACGATGGCTTTCACCTCTTCGATGGTGTCACAGCGCACCGCGGTGCCGGGCGGGGTCCGGTCCGGCGTTCGTGTGTAACCTTGCTCGTCAGGGAAGCGTGGCAGAGCGGCCGAATGCACTCGCCTTGAAAGCGAGCGTGGGTAAAACCACCGGGGGTTCAAATCCCTCCGCTTCCGCCAGAGGTGTTACTTGTTTGCGCAGGCAAGCCAGCCGCCTGAGTCCGCGCCACCCGTGTCCTGACTGCTCGACGCCGGCAGATGCCTGACGGTCTGCGGCGTTGACGACGGCCTTCAGATCGTCGTCTAGCGGATGACCTGCATCAGAGGGTGTTTGAGCAACAGTCTCTGTGGCGACCGTCGATGCGGCCCGCGAGTTGGCCTCACCTCACTGCATCGGTGCTCGACGGACCCGCTTTCCAGGGCTGCGGTGAACCTTGAAATTGACGGGGCCAATTTCAAGGTTAGTGCGTTAACCTTGAAATCACATCGTTGGTTTTCAAGGTTGGATCACCCAGTGGATCTCGAGAGATTGAGAAACAGCCCGGTCGGGGAGCTAGTGCCCATCAGGGGTTACGACCCTCGGTTCAACGAGGAGTACGAGTACTTCGGCTACGTCCCCAACAGACTGCCTGCGGGTTTCGAGTTGCAGGCGTCGACGTACTCGGTCGTTGTCGAAGCGACCGCAGCGCTCGCCCGAGCAGATCAGGCTTCTTCGCTGCTCCCCAATCCCACACTGCTGGCGCGGCCGGCGACGCGCCGCGAGGCAGTCAGCACGTCGGCCCTAGAAGGGACTTACGCGGCTCTGTCGGACGTGTTCGAGGCGGACTTCCTTGACAACGACGAGATGACCAGCTCAGTCAGTGAAGTTCGAAACTACGTAACCGCAGCGGAGCGCGCTTACGAGATGATCGGTCAAGGCCGATCGATCTCCATCCGAATGCTCGAAGACCTGCAAGCTGAACTACTCCGAGGCACACCCAGTGACGGTGCACACGCCGGTAGCGTGCGCACCTCTCAGGTCTTCATAGGTGTCGGCAACCGGCGTGTGGATTCGGCCCGCTTCGTTCCGCCTCCAGCGGACCATCGTTTGACCGATGGCTTGGAAGCGTGGCAAGCGTGGATACGCGAGGTCAACGACGTGCCCACGATCATCCGTGTTGCTGTGTCTCACTACCAGTTTGAGACGCTCCACCCGTTTCACGACGGAAACGGTCGCTTGGGTCGGCTCGTCGCGACTTTGCAGCTCATGTGCGCGGGCGAGTTGCGGTACCCCATCCTGAACTTGTCTCCATGGCTTGTGCAGAGGCGCTCTGAGTATCAAGAAGGATTGCTTCGCGTGTCACAGACGGGGGACTGGGACACGTGGATTTGCTTTATGTCTGCAGCAATTCACGCCGAGGCTCTCGAGGTTGTGGCCCGAGTCGATCGGCTACTCGCCCTGCGCGAGAGCTTCCAGCTGACACTGCGCGGGTCGAAGGGCGTCGCACTGCGTATCGCTGACGACTTGGTGGGGTACCCAATGATCACGGCCACCCTCGCTTCGAAGTTGTACGGCGTTTCGTACCAAGCAGCGAACTCTGCGATAGCGAAGTTAGTGGACCTGAAAATTCTTCGACAGCGTACCGCTGGTCGGTACGACCGGATCTTTCAGTGCGATTCCGTCCTGACTGCCCTGGAGTACTGAGCGACACCGAGGCCAGAGGAGAAAGATGATGAGCACCGGTGGATTCACCGTTGCGTCGTTCAACGTCAACGGGATCCGGGCGGCGCGTCGTCGCGGCTTCGACGCCTGGCTCGACGGACGGCAGCCCGACGTGGTCGGACTGCAGGAGTTGCGGTGTGGCATCGACGACGTCGGAGAGTTCGACTGTTACCACGCCGCCGTCGACGTCGGCTCCGTCGCCGGACGGAACGGTGTCGCGGTGCTCGCCCGGAACGAACCCGCCGCGGTGCGGACGTGGGTGACCCATCCGCCCAAGGCTCGCGGACTGTCCGCCTTCGCCCACGAGGGCCGCTACATCGAGGTCGATCTCGCCGATCGGCCGCTGACCGTCGCCAACCTCTACCTGCCCAAAGGTGGGCTTCCGGCCGAGTCGCAGCGCCCCGGCTCGATGCGTGAAGTACCGGACGGCGGCGCCAAATACGCACGCAAGCAACGCTTTCTGGCCGGGTTCACCCGTGAACTCGAGCGCAACCGGCTCGCCGCTCGCCGTGCCGGCCGGGAGTTCCTGCTCCTCGGCGACCTCAACGTGGCACACCTCGAACACGACGTCACCAACTGGCGCGCGGCCCGCAAGATGGAGGGCTTCCTGCCCGAGGAACGCGCCTGGTTCGGCGAGATCACCGGTCCGCGCCGGCTCGTCGACGTGGTACGCGCCCTGCACGGCGACCGTCCCGGACCGCTCACCTGGTGGAGCTGGGCGGGAGAGTCGTTCGTCAAGGACGTCGGATGGCGCATCGACCACCAGCTCGCCTCGCCCGCGCTTGCCCGGCGGGCACGCGCGGTGATGGTCGACAAGGAGGCGTCGCCGGACCTTCGGCTGTCCGATCACGCCCCGCTGGTTGTCGAGTACGCCGAGCTGTGATCCGGGGCTCGCGCGTCCCTGTTCGATGGTGGTCGCCGAGTGGCTTCGACTCGGCGCCTCGCTGGCGCTCGGTGCCGGCTCAACCAGCGGTGGTTGCGGCTCGGGCAGTTGTGGTTGCCGAGTGGCTTCGACTCGGCGCCTCGCTGGCGCTCGGTGCCGGCTCATAGCTCCTATGTCAAGCGGCGGCGGGTGTTGGGTTGTCGGCTTTGCGGGTGCGGGCGTGGTGGTCGGTGGTGAGGTGGTTGTAGACGACG
>NZ_JBHUXZ010000037.1:0-46533 GCF_042668985.1 Gordonia sp. NPDC057258 | reverse complement strand
GACACATCTCGCCCATGACAGCACCGTCAGCCACGAAGTAAGTCAGACCCAAACCCGGTCAACCACCCACACCCATTCTCACTGCCACGAAGGGTTTGGCGACGCATCTCACCAGGACCCTTCGAGGCTCGTCGCTAACGCTCCTCGCACCTCAGGGAGCAGAGGGAGGGCATCGCTTCCACCCCACAGTCCAGCGGTTCGTGGTTCTTTCGGATTAGCGAGCAGAGGGGGCGCAAGAGCGAAAGCGACGAGCCACCAAGGGCTTCCGGTCACTCCGGGTCGGCGAAGCGCGCTTCGCGTCGCGCCATCCCGGCGTGTACCGCCTCCATCTGATTGGGGGATCCCATCAGTCCGACCTGGAGTTCGCTCTCCAGCATCAGCGCCGCAGCCGGATCCGTGCCCGCCCACGATTCGTCGTAGAGACGCTTGGCGGCGCGGACCGCGTGCGGCGACTTCGACGCGATCTCGTGCGCGAGATCCAGAGCGGCGGTGAGCGGATCGTCGACGACGCGGGTGACCAGCCCGAGTCGTTGGGCCTCGGCGCCGTCGACGATGCGTCCGGTGAACGTGAGTTCCTTTGCCACATCGGCGGACACGAGTCGCGGGAGCGTCTGGGTGATGCCCATGTCGGGCACCAGACCCCATTTGACCTCCATGATGGACAGGCGCGCGTCGGGGGTCGAGTAGCGGATGTCGGCGCCCAGCGCAATCTGCAGGCCACCGCCGAAGCAGTTGCCGGTGATGGCCGCTATCACCGGTGCCGGGATGCGGCCCCAATCCAGCGACACCCGCTGCGCGTGGTTGCCGAGCACGCCCGGTTCTCGTTCCAGCAGCGAGTTCACCCCGCCACCCTGACCCAGGCTCGACACGTCCAGGCCGGAACAGAAACTCTTGCCCGCACCGTGCACCACCACGGCCCGGACGCGGTTGTCCTCGGCGAGGGTGCCCGTCACGTCGATGAGGGCGTCGAACATCGCCGGATCGAGCGCGTTGTGTTTGTCGGCTCGGTTGAGCGTCGCCGTGGCGACACCGGCGTCGTCGATGTCCACGACGATCCGCTGCTCGGTCATGTATCTACTTCCGATCTGTTGTGGCCGGGTGTTTGATCTCGCGGAGCTGACGTCCGCGGCGCTGGTAGCGCCAGATGAAGTAGCCGACGCCGATCGCCAGAACGACCCCGATGATCACGCCCCAGGCGGTGGCGGCGCGGAAGCCGGGCGCTTCGACGTCGAAGATGCGCTCGCCGGCGTGTGCGCCGTTCCCACCGCCGGCGACCACCGTAAGGGTCAGCAGGTTGGGGATCGCGACGAGCACGCCGAGAACGGCGAACATGATCGTCGGGACGTTCTTCATGCGGCTGCGGTTGACGAACGCCAACGTGAAGAACAGCACGGGCAAAAAGGTGCACACGATGCCGAGAACCAGGCCGGTGCCGATGCCGCGGCTGAACGATCCTTCGACGCGCTGCCCGATCTGACCGGCCCACCAGCGCGGCAGGAACGCCTCGAGGATGAAGTAGGTGACGACCAGCAGCGCGGCGATGACGAGCCCGATCACCACCTTCTTCACCACGGAGTTCGCGCGTTCGGCGGCGGTCGGTTTGACCGGGGTCGTCCCATCGGCCGTCGAGTCGGTCGGCGCGACGCCGGGCGTGGTTCCGGCGGAATACTGGGAGGCTTCCGGTGGCGGCGCGGCGGGAGGCACCGCTCCCGACGGGTACGCGCCGGAGGGCGTCTGTCCGGGCCCGCCCGGGGTCGGCGGCTGTCCGGATGGATTGGCAGAGAACGGTTCGTTGCTCATGGGCCGAGTGTATGCGCGTACCGCGGCCCGTCCGCCCGGAAGAGCACCCCGTGCACTCACCGCTTCCGGATGCCGCCGTAGATTCCGCGACGGACGATCCACGGTTGCAGGATCGTGTCGACCGACCACGCCGGGAATCGGAACGGGCGCCCGTTGGGCGCGAACACCTGGAGACCGTCGGCCTGGACACCGAGCACCGAACCCCAACGCCGCCGTGGGGGAGCGTAGCGCCGCGCACGGCCCGGCCGCCCGGTGAGGTCGGACCGGATGTTGTGTGCGAGCAGACGATCGGCACGATTCCGAGCGGAACTGCGGAGGTCGTCGGTCGCCGCGACGTCGCCGATCGCGTAGACGAGATCCGCACCGGGTACGCGCAGTTCGGCCGTCACGCGCACGAAGCCCGACGGATCGAGTACCTCCCGCGGAAGCCACTCCGTGTTCGGTCTCACCCGGCCGATGGCCCAGAGCACGGCGTCGGCCTCCACCGGCGACTGCCCTGTCGAGAAGTTCACCGGCCCCGGAGTGATCTCGTCGCAGCCGAATCCGTCGGGCACGACCGCACGATGGCCGCCGTGCACGCCGACGCCGAGCCGCCGCAACCGGGCCAGTACGGTCGCCCAAGTCCGCGGATGATGCTGCGGCAGAGCACGTTCGCCCGGGTGATACAGGTCGACCTGTTTGCCCGGCCAGGTCTGCGCCAGGTTGGCGGCGGCACTCACCGCCGCTGCACCGCCACCGATCACCGCGATGGTCTCGGCATCAGCGAACCGCGCATGAGCCGAGCGCAACTCGGCGTCGACGTCGGCTTCCGACTGCAGTTCCGGATGTCTCCAGAACCCATTCCGCACGCCGGTGGAGATGACCAGCGCGTCGAAACGCTCGACCCTCTCGGTGCCGTTGGCGTCGGCGACGGTGACGGTGCGGTCACCGAGGTCGGCACCCGTCAGTGTGCCGTGGACGGTCCGGATTCCGTCGAGCTTCCGGAAGCGCCCGAACGGAATCCGGTAGTCGCGCGCCCACGCATCGGGCCGGCTGATCCGCAGCCCGAGTTCCTGCCCGCTGACCAGCCCTGGCTTCGACGAGATGCCCACGACGTCGGCATGCGGGGCGAGATGGATCGCGGTCAGTACTCCGGAATCACCGAGGCCGGCGACGACGACGCGTGGTCGGCTCACGCGGTGACCTGATCCGGCGGATGCGCGGCCGAGCGCGGGGGTCGGGGGACGAAGCGTGGCACCCGGTCGATGACGTCCTGGTAACCGGGGCGCCGCTCGAAGCTCCGCTTCTCCATCATGGGGATGCTGGCACCGAGGAACATCGCGAGCATCAGGACCGCGCCCACGAACAGCCACCACCAGTCACCGGGCGAGGCGGCGAGTCCGAACAGCGCCATCGACACCCAGAACAGGACCTCGCCGAAGTAGTTCGGGTGTCTCGACCAGGCCCACACTCCGGTGTCGAGGACGGCGCCCGGTGTTCGGTGAGCGGCGAACCGTCGCAGCTGCCCGTCGGCGACGTACTCGAGCGCCGTCGCGGCGAGTCCGACGACGGCCGCGACCGCGGTCAGCCAGGCCAGCACGCCGCCGGTGTGGGTGACCGCGACGTAGATCGGGATCATGCCGAGGAACACCTGGATCGTGGGGAAGACGTGGATCGCCATCAGGTCCACGGGCAGTTCCGCCCGGCCGGCACCGGCCTTCAGCATCGGGTAGCGCCAGTCCTCGTGGTGGAGACCCGGCCAGCCGATCGCCCAGTTCGCAGTCAGACGGATCGCCCAGGCGCCGATGACGATCGCGATGACCCAGCAGTGCACCGCGTCGATCCCGACGTCACCGGCGGCCCACCAGTAGATGAACAGCGCGGGCGGCACGACGCTCCAATAGGCGTCGTAGAAGCTCGAATTCCCGTAGAACCGGCTGAACGCGAAGATCACGAGGGTGGCGAGCAGATCGGCGATCAAGGTGTCGATCCAGAGGTAGGCGGTGGCCGGACCCCAGACTAGCCAGGCGGCCGCGACCGCGAAGGCCAGCACGTAGGCGATCGTCACGCGGACGAACGAACCGCTTCGGCTGATGGTGCCGTCGGTGCTCACGGGCGTCCCCATCACAGCTGTTCTTCGATGGATCCGGCGAGTTTCTCCGGCTTGGTCGTCGGCGAGTATCGCGCGACGACGGACCCGTCCCGTCCGATGAGGAACTTGGTGAAGTTCCATTTGATCCGGCCGCCGAGCACGCCGGATTTCTGGTCCCGCAACCACGCGAACAGCGGGTGGGCGTCGGGACCGTTCACATCGACCTTCGCGAACATCGGGAAGGTCACGTCGTAGGTCAGCGAGCAGAAGTTCTTGATCTCCTCCTCGTCGCCCGGCTCCTGATGCCCGAACTGATCGCACGGGAAGCCGAGCACTCGCAGACCCTTGTCGGCGTAATCCCGGTGCAGTGCCTCCAGACCGCGGTACTGCGGGGTGAACCCGCACTGCGAGGCGGTGTTCACGATGAGCAGGGGAGAGCCCTGGAACTGCGAGAGTTCGACGGGATCGCCGTCGATGCCGGTGGCGGTGAAGTCGTACACAGAGGTCATGCCGCTACGCTACGTGCCGATCAAGCACTTGCTTGGGAAAATCGTCGAAGCGTCCCGGGGTCACTCACCGAATCGCTCGGTCCGGATGCGGGTGCGGTCGTGTCCGGCCTCGACCATCCACTGTGCGCAGTTCTCGACGAACCTGTTCGGACCGCAGATGAACACGGTCGGCGAGGTGGCCGGATCCATGGTCAGCGCGGCGAGTTCGTCGGCGGTGACACGTCCCGCGGGCCGCGGCGCGTCGTCGGGTGCCACCCGGGTGTGGATCAGGTGAACATCCATGCGGCGGTGCGCGATCAACTGCCGGATCTCATCGCGGTAGTAGACGCGTTCGGGACTGCGCACCGAGTAGACGAGCGAGAACGGGGTCTGCGGCGCCTCGACCTCGCGGCTGCGGATCATCGACATGAGTGGCGCGATCCCGGAGCCACCGCCGATCAGTTGGACGGGACGGTCGTCGCCGGACGGCCAGGTGAACCAGTATCCGTGCGGATCGCTGATCTCCAACGGGTCGCCGACCTCCACCATGTCGACGAGGTAGGGCGACACCTCACCGTCCTCGAGTCGTTCGACGGTCACCTCGATCGACCGGGTCTCGCGGACGTCGGACAGCGAGTAGGCGCGCGCGGTGGAGTAGCCGTCCTCGGCGGTCAACCGGATGTCGACGTGCTGGCCGGGCAACGCATGCACTGCTTCAGGGAGGGCGAGGCGCAGCGCTCGCGCGGTGGGAGTGAGGTCGACGACCGCGGTGACCGTCGTGAGATGCCAGGTCGTCACGAGTAGCGCTGTTCGCGCCAGGGGTCGCCGTACATGTGGTACCCGCGTTCCTCCCAGAATCCGGGCGCGTCTTCGGCCATGAAGCGAAGTCGCCGAACCCATTTGGCGCTCTTCCAGAAGTACAGGTGGGGCACGAGGAGGCGAGCCGGGCCGCCGTGCTCGGCGGACAGGGGTTCGCCGTCGTAGGTGTCGGCGATCCACCCGCGGCCGTCGACGAGGTCGGCGAGCGGCACGTTGGTGGTGTACCCGCCGTGGCAGTGCGCCATCACGAACGGGGCCGGTTCCCACGGCAGCGCCTGCAGCAAAGTGTCGAACGAGACCCCGCGCCACCGGGTGTCGAACTTCGACCACCGTGTGACGCAGTGGATGTCGGTGGTGATGTCGTCGTGCGGAAGTTCCTGGAACTGGTCCCATGTGAACGTGGCGGCCCGGTGGTCCGCGGACTGCACGGCCAGCATCCAGTCGTTCGGGACGATCGCGGGTGTCGGCTCCGCGGACAGGACCGGGAAATCGAGTGTCGTGTACTGACCGGGAGGGAGACGCCGCGCGTCGCGGTCGCGGCGCCCCACGAACCCTCGGTTGACGATCGCCATGGTCGCGGAGTCTACGCGGCTCGCTTCTATTCGGCCCGCTCGCTCCGCTCCCCGGCGCCGGCATCAATTCGGCCCGCTCGCTTCGCTCCCGGCGCCGGCATCAATTCGGCCCGCTCGCTTCGCTCCCGGCGCCGGCATCAATTCGGCCCGCTCGCTTCGCTCCCGGCGCCGGGTGCGGTCAGGCGAAGTCGAACAGCATCGGTACCACGACGACGACCGCGGCCGCCCAGAGTGCGAACACCGGCAGATAGTCGGTCTGCCACCGCTCCGTCGCATCGAACCCGCGGCGGCGGCGGACGAAACCGAAGAGCAGGTACGCGGCCCACGACAAGTTCACCAGCAGGACGAGATTGAGACCGAGCGCCACCGTCTTGTTGGCCGTGAACCCGAACTCCGCGATCCGCGACGCCATGATCGTCAGCATCACCGCGTCGACCGCGAGCGCAGTCACGACCAGAATCAGCTGCAGGCGGTCAAAGAGCTCCGGGCGTAGATGCGGATCGCGCGCGGAGATCGCGTACAGCAGCAAGCCGAGCACGACCACAAGGATCAGGTCCACCAGGATCAGCAGTTCACGGTCGACGTCCACGACGTCGCCACTGGTCACCATCGCGATCAGCAGCACGACGAGCATCACCGCGGTGACGGGCGTGAAGACCTTGGTCAACACCGGTGCGATGTTCTCGACCACGCTCTGCTTCGCCTCCACCAGCCATGCCGCCAGCAGCACGATGCCGGGCGCGGCGATGGGCGCCAGCCACTGGGAGATCACGGTGTCGACGTCGATGTCGAGCGCACCGAATGCCCCCGCGGTCAGACCGGTGAGGACTCCCGCACCGAGGCCGAGAAGCGTTGCATACACGACCCATTCGCCGGTGAACCGGATGAAGTCCATCCGACGCGGTCCGGACGTCCAGCGGCCGCCGACGTAGGTCACCCCCATGAGGAACCACAGGACGATCGGCGCGTGGATCGCGACGATGGCCTGGGTGGTGCCGTCGTCGACGAACGGGTAGACGTTGACGACGATTCCGGTCACGACGAATGCACCGATCACCGTGAGCGCGGTTCGCGTCGAAACGCGGCGCTTCCAACCGAAATACAGTGCCATGAAAGGAAGTACGAGCAACGCGGCATTGCGGACGAGCACCCATTCCGGCATGACCTCGACGGCGACGCGGACGGTCGTGGCGGCCGCGACGACGAGGCCGATCACGACTCCGAGTTCGTGACGTCGTCGGCCCAGATCGCCGGATGGTTCCGCGGTCAGCACCAGCTGCTTCCACAACCGGTCGGAGTGCTCGCGGGCGAACTCACGCGACAACGCATCGACGCGGCCCATGCGCTTGACGGCGACCAGGAACGCTTCGTCGTCGTCGAGGCCACCGGCGGCGAGGTCGGCGATCTGCCCGCGGAGGTGGTCTTCCATCTCGTCGGCGTCGGTGGTGGCGATGGCTTGGTGTCGGAGAACGTATCCGCGCCATCGGTCGATCTGGCTCTCGAGCTCGGTCTCCGCGGTCATGCCAGGCCCTCCGCGGTCGGCGGCAGGGCGACCGTCCGCCACACCTGGTCGAGCGCGTCGGCCACGACCTCCCACTGCGACCTCCGCTCGGCGAGCGCGGCCAACCCCGATGCCGTGATCGAGTAGTGCTTGCGACGCCGCCCGGTGTCGGCTGCACCCCAGCTCGCCTCGACGTGGCCGGCGCGCTCCAAACGGTGCAGAAGGGGATAGAGCATGCCGTCGGTCCACTCCATCCGACCACCGGACATCTCTCGGACCCGCTTGAGGATGGCGTACCCGTACGACTCGCCCTCGGCGAGAATCCCCAGCACCAGCGGGGTCGCGGACGCGGCCACCAAGTCCTTCTCGATATACATAGCACTCCTATACCTAGAACTGCTAGGAGCATAGCAGTTCTAGGTATAGGAGTCCTCGGACCGGCGTGTGCCGATTACTTCTTCGACAGGGACGACTCCTTGTGGGCGGCCTTCGAGCCCGTCTTCGACGACTTGACGATCCAGTACGGCTCGTCCTCGCTGGCCTTGAACTTCTGCCCCTCGAAGGTGAATTCCTTGGTGCGCTTCTCTTCCGCAGTGCCCTCGGTCTCGCCCTGAGAGGTGTTCCAGCGGACGGTGTCGTTCTTCTTGATCGCCATGGCGGCAGTGTGCCCCGACGGCGTCGACGGTCAAACCTTCTCCGCTGCAAGAGTCGCTGTGGAACGATCATCACGTCGTGTCGAGCCGGAGGTACGCATGAGCGTCGAACGTTCCGAGAACCCGCAGAGAACCGAGCCCGCCATCGACGTCCGGGGTCTGCGTAAGTCGTTCGGTAGGTTCGAGGCGCTTCGCGGACTCGACCTCGAGGTCTTGCGAGGGGAGGTCCACGGCTTCCTCGGGCCCAATGGCGCGGGCAAGTCGACGACGATCCGGGTCCTGCTGGGTCTGTTGCGCGCGGACGGGGGAGAGGTCCGACTCCTCGGCGGCGACCCCTGGCGTGACGTCGTCGAGCTGCACCGCCGGCTGGCGTACGTACCCGGCGACGTCGCGTTGTGGCCGACGATGACCGGCGGGGAGATGATCGATCTGCTCGGCTCGATGCGCGGCGGACTCGACGAGGGGCGCCGGGCCGACCTGGTCTCCAGGTTCGAGCTCGACACGTCCAAACGTGGACGGCAGTACTCCAAGGGAAACCGGCAGAAGGTCGCGATCGTGGCGGCGCTGGCGTCGGACGTAGAGCTGCTCATCCTCGACGAGCCGACGTCGGGCCTGGACCCGTTGATGGAGAACGTCTTCCAGGAGGTCGTGGGGGAGGCCACCGCTCGCGGTACCACCGTGCTGCTGTCGAGTCACATCCTCGCCGAGGCGGAGACCCTGGCGGACCGGCTCAGCATCATCCGCGACGGGGCCGTCGTGGCGACCGGCTCCTTGGCCGAGCTGCGCGGGCACACCCGCACTTCCGTTCGCGCCGAACTGGATTCGGCGCCGAGCCCGGACCTTCTCGCGCAACTGCACAACGCCGAGGTGCACGATATCGATTCGCACGACCACGACTCCGGCGGGCTCCGACTGAGCGCGACCGTGGACTCGGATCAGATCGGTCCGGTGATGTCAGCGCTGACCGGCTGCGGCCTGCGATCGCTGACGGTCGAACCGCCTTCCTTGGAGAGCTTGTTCCTGTCGCTGTATGAGAAGAACGACATGTCCGCCGGAGGACGGTGAGGCCATGACGGCGTCGACGATCGGCACCGCTCCACTACTGCGAGCCTCCCTGCACCATGAAGGTCGCAGCTTCGCGCCGTGGATCGTCTTGCCCACCGCACTGGCCGTGTCGTCGGTCATCGCCTACCCGTTGCTGTTTCCCGACGCCGCGGAACGCGCCGCGTTCGCCACGACGATCGGCTCGAATCCCGCACTCGGGCTGATCTTCGGACCCGCTTACGACCTGGCCACGGTCGACGGATTCGTCGCGTGGCGCAGCCTCGCGCTGGGCGGTTTCATCGCCGCGCTCGGTGCGATCTTCATCGTGGTCAAAGCCGCACGTGGACAGGAGGATTCCGGCCAGGCCGAACTTCTCGCCGCGGGGGTGCTCGGACGTGCCGCCCGACTGTCGACCGCGTTGATCATGGCCGGCGTGTGCTCGATCGCCATCGGCATCCTGGCGGGTCTGGCGACGTCGCTGTGCGGTGGGGCCTGGGGGTCGTCGTTCCTGCTGGGCGCCGGGTTCACGGTCACCGGTTGGATGTTCGGCGCCATCGCCGCGGTCAGCGCCCAGGTGGGTTCCGACGCCAGGGCCGCCACCACGATTGCCGTGTCTCTGCTCGGCGTCCTGTTCGTGCTGCGCGGGTTTCTGTTCTCGGTGGACGCACCGACGTGGACCACATGGGTCAATCCGCTGGGATGGATTCAGGAGACCAGACCCGCGACCGGCGATCACTGGTGGCCGTTGCTGATCGGCGTCGCGTTCGCGGTCGTCGTCGGTGCAGCGGCTTTCGCATTGCAGCGTGCACGGGATTTCGGTCAGGGACTCATACCGGCCCGGCCGGGCCCGGCACGGGGCCGCATCGGCTCGCCACTGGCGCTGGCGATCCGCCTCAACCGGGCGCCGATCGTCGCGTGGTCGATCGCGTTCGTCGGGCTCGGTGTCATCTTCGGCTACTTCACCCGGTCGGTGCGCGGCCTGCTGACCGCGAATCCCGCCATGGCCCAGATCTTCGCCTCCGGCGCGGCGTCGCCCGCGGACCTGGTATCGGCCTTTGTCACAACGATTCTCGGTCTGGTCGGGATCATCGCATCCGTGGCCGGGGTCCAGATCGTCAATCGCATCCGGACCGAGGAGCTCGACGACCGCGCGGAAGCGGTGCTCGCGACCGGCGTCAGCCGTCCGCGGTATTTCGGCGCCGTCACCGGGGTCGCCCTCGTCGTCCCCGCCGCGCTCGTCACCATCGCCGGGCTGGTCGTCGGCGTCTTCGCCTCGACGGCCGATCTCGGCCTCGGCTTCGGCGACGTGTTCCTCCAGTCCATCGCCACGATCCCCGCCGTGTGGGCGGTCGTCGGCATCGCCGTCGCCGTCATCGGCGCCCGACCCCGCGTGCGACCCGCGATCTGGCTGGGCGTCCTGGTGTCCTTCGTGCTGACGATCCTGGGCCCGAGCTTCAAACTCCCCGACTGGGCGCTGGGCTTCAGCCCGTTTCATCACGTACCGAATGTGTCTGCCGCCCAGCCGGATTGGTGGGGACTGGTCTGGGTGGGGGTCGTCGTGGTGCTGCTCGTCGCGGTGGGGTTCGCCGGCTTCCGCCGGCGGGACATCCCGTGACGACGTCGCCCGTTACTTGGGAGCGAGCCCGACCCCCGCTCCCTGAAGTGCGAGCTTGCGCAGTCCCACCCCTGCTCCTTGAGGGGCGAGCCCAATAACTGGTCCCTGAGGTGCGAGCGAAGCGAGCCACGAAGGGCTCCGCAACCTGTCTCACCAGGCCCTTCGTGGCTCGTCGCTGGCGCTCCTCGCACCTCAGGGAGCAATGGTCATGTCGTTCCTTCGGATGAGGGAGCAGAGGGTGGCCGCACCTCAAGGACCGTACGCATCACCCCAGCGCTGCCGCGAGGCGACGCCACTGCTCGCGCGGGAAGCCCCGGTGGTCGGCTTGGAGAACCTGGACGCACACGTGATCGGCACCCGCCGACCGATGCTCGTCGATTCGCTTGAGGATCGCCGCGTCGTCGCCCCAGACGATCAGAGCGTCGAACAGGCGGTCGCTCACCGAGCTCAGGTCGTCCTCGGAGAACCCGAGGCGTCGAAGATTGTTCGCGTAGTTCGGCATCGCGAGGTAGCCCTTCAGCCACTTGGTGCCAACGGCGCGCGCCTCGTCGCGGTCGGCGGCGAAGATCGCCGTCTGTTCCGGTGCGAGCAGCGGACCGTCGCCGAGGGCCTCCCTGGCGACCTTGGTGTGGTCCGGGGTCACCAGGTAGGGGTGGGCACCGGCGGTCCGGTCGGCCGAGAGTTGCAACATCTTCGGCCCGAGGGCGGCCAGTACTCGTGCATCGGCCGGGACCGGCTGCGGTGCGTCGTCCAGGCCGTCGAGGAACGCCTTCGTGGTCGCGAGCGGCTTCTGGTAGCGACCGGCTTCCTTCGCGTCGATCAACGGCGCGTGGCTGATCCCGAGGCCCAGGAGGAAGCGAGGACCGAACTGCTCGGTGAGGCGCGCATGCGCGGCCGCGACATCGTGCGGCTCGTGCATCCACATGTTGAGGATGCCGGTGGCGACGACGGCCTTCCGCGTCGCGCCGAGCAGGTTCTCGACCGAGTCGAGCACCGGACCCCCCACATCGGGGATCCAGAGGGCCGTGAATCCCAGGTCGTCGAGCTCGGCAGCCGCTTCGGCGGCCTCCCCGGTGTCTCCGTACCGTAGCGGTGAACTCCAGATTCCTACGCCGTCGAGTTTCATGCCGTCGACACTACCGATCGAGCGATCGGGCCGCGCCGAAGCGTCCGACCCGAGTCAGCTCTGTGTCGGTCGTCCCGCCGTCGCCTCCAGTCGTGCGTCCATGGCGGCCGTCATCCGCTTGAACACGTTGATCGCGACGACGCCCGCGACGATGAGGACGACGCCGGCAACTGTCCCGAGGGAGTCGGTGACCAGTCCGGAGATGCCGATCGCGAGAACGTAGATCGGCACCCAACCGAACAGATGCATGATGCTCTCGGGCTTCTCGTCGGTGGCCCAACCCTCACGAACCGCAGCCCGGTAGGTCGCGTAGTCGGGATAGAACTCGGTGAAGGCGATCGCGAAGATCGTGCCGCCGATCTGAATTATCCATCCGGTCCAGAAGTTGTTCGGGTCGTCGAGCACCAGATCGCCGAATGCGCCCGAGATCGCGGCGACGCCGAAGCCGACGACCCACGCCCAGGTGATGACGTAGTTGATGTGGATGAACAGCGGGCTGTCCCAGAACTCCTTCTCGGTGCTCTCCCGCGCGTACTGCAGCGTGAAGGGCTGACGGATCACGATCGAGCCGAACGCGAACGCGACGAGGGCGATGTTCGTCATCTCCCCGCCCCACCGCTCCAGCCAGTTGATGACGCCGTCGGAGGCGAACAACGCGATGAGCGCCATCGAACCGAAGTACGTGACGTCGAAGACCTCGAGCAGTTTGACGCTCGAACCCCGTTTGTGGCCGCCGATCACCAGCAACAGCGACAGCACGAATGCCGTCGCCGCAGCTTCCTCGAACCTACCGGGTCCGGCGAGCAGCGCCATCAGGATCCACGGGGACATACCCGCGAACGGCGAGTTGAGGAACAGGGTCAGTGCCCGACGAGCGCCCGACGTCGGCGGCGGGTCGGTCCTCGTCGAGTCGGCCACCGGAGGATTCGGGTCATTGCTCATGGCTGAATTGTGGGGTGCGAGGCGACAATCCGCAGCGAAGTCCGACTATCGGGACTGTTTCGCCCGTTTGACGCGGTACGTCCCGCCGGTGAAATGCGGCCCGGATGGGCCGGGCCGCATCGCGGCAGGGCAGGTGGGTCGCGGCCCTCACCCACGGGGCGCGAGAACAACCGCCGCGTTGTGTCCCCCCATGCCGAGGGAGGTCTTCAAGGTCATCCCATGGTCGAGATCGGTACGCCCGTCGAGTAATTGCGGGATGATCGCGTCGGCGGTGCGCGGGGTCGCCGGTACCTCACCCCGCTCGTATCCGAGCAGCGAAGCAGCGAGTTCGACGGCCCCGGCAGCGCCTTGACAGTGCCCGGCCAGCGGCTTCACCGAGAACACCTCGGCGTTGGGCAGCATGGTCTCGGCGATGGTGGCCTCGGCGTGATCGCACTGGCGGGTCCCCGGGCCGTGCGCGTTGAGGTAGCGGATGCTCGCGCCGCCGACACCGGACATCGACAGCGCCTGCTCCACGCACGACCGCACGTTGGTCAGCTCCGGGTCGATGGATGTGACGTGGAAAGCGTCATGGGACATCGCGCCGCCCAGCACGTCGGCGTATCCGTCACCGGACCGGTTCGTCATCGTAAACGCGATGGCGGCCTCACCGAAGGTGAATCCGCGGCTGCCCTCCTGGAACGGGCGGCAGGCGCTGAGCGCATCGGTGTCGGTGATCGCCACGCCGAGTTGCACGAACATCGCGACCACCTCGGGCTTGGCCGACAAATCGGTGGCCACCACGACGACGTCGTCGACGAGATCGGAGTCCAGCCACGACTTCGCGGTGACGATCGCTGCCGAGCCCGAGGTGCACATCGCCGACACGTTGATCGCGGGTCCGTGAAATCCGTACTCCTGCATGAGCAGGGAGACCGGCGTCGACGGGGTCACCGAGAGGTACTGCCGTCCGGTGTACCGACCGACGCCCGAGGTCACCATCGGATACATGTCGAGATCGCCGAGCACGCAGGCGTGTACGAGTCCCACCCGCGCACCCGGCTTCCAGCCCCGAGCCATGGCGTCCTCGATGGCCTCTCGTGCGGCAGCACGCATCGCGCGTGAGAAGCGCGTGCGTCCGTCGGACGGGTCGCCGCCGTCGGGTACCCGCACGATCCACCCGGGCTCATCCCGACCGGATTCGCCGACGCCCTCGCGCGTCTCGGAAGGCTGCCCGCCGACGAAGCCGAAACCGTGGTGCAACGCGGCTGCCGACTTCCCGGACGTGAGACCGTTCCACAGTGCATCGCGGCCCCATCCGTAGCCGCTCACGGCTCCCAGGCCTGAAATGGTCGAGCGCTGAATCGTCATGATCGTGAACTTTCTGTGCGATATGCGATGTAGTGAGATCCATCGCGGCAGCCCTCGTGGGCGACCCGCCCTCAGGATCCCGCGCAAACCCGACATTTGACCAGTTCACGCAGGTATTCGACGCTCGAATACCCAGTTGGCGCACACTTGCATCACGCAGCGCCCATATTTCGAAGCCGCGTGGGGGAGGATGGGCGTCGGGGGGATGACGATCGGAGGGGGCGGCGCGGTGGGACGACCGAGGGCTGACGGCGATGACCGGCCCGGACTCGTCGCGCCGGATGCCGAACCCATGGCCCGTCCCAGTGACGCCGCCGTCGCCGAGCGGTATCGCCTACTCCTCGAGTTGAGCCCGGACGCCATCGCGGTCCATCAAGACGGCCTGATCGTCTACGTGAACTCGGCAGCGCTGGCGTTCGCTCGCGTCGACGAACGCGACGCCATGCTCGGACGGTCCATCGCCGACTTCGTCCATCCCGACGAACTGCCACAGATGCTCGATCGGATCATCGGCATGGGGGAGGAGGCCGGCGCGTCGACCGTGCCCGAAGAAGTGGTGATGGTCGACGCGCACGGGGTCACCCGCCCCATGGAGGTGACGTCGGTGCGCACCGTCTGGCAGGACAAGCCTGCGTATCAGGTGATCTTGCGGGACATCGCAGCTCAGAAAGCGATCGAATCGGCCCTGCGACGACAGGCGGCGCTCCTCGATCACGTCAGCAACGCGGTGATCGCCGTCGATGACCACATGACGGTCAGTTCCTGGAACCCGGCCGCTGAGCAGATGTACGGCCTGCGGGCGTCCGAGGCGATCGGACAAAATATCGACGACGTCGTCGGAGCGCACGTGGACCCGCACGCGGCGGTGTCGTTGGGCGGCACCGTCGATCAGTTGCACCGCCGTTCCGACACCGGGCGATCGTTTCTCGCCCACACCTCGGTGACGACGATGGATGACGGTTTCCTCATCGTCGCCGAACCCACCCGTCGTCCCCTCATCGAGCGGCTGGGGACGATCCTCGCCGCGCTGCACCAGGCGGTCATCGTCGTTCGCGAGGACGGCGACATCGAACTCGCCAACCCGGCCGCGGGGACAATGCTCGGTTCCGAGGCGGTCCCGGGTGCCCGGGTCCACGAACTGCCGCTGGACTTCGACGGCGACGAATCACCGATCGCACGTTGCCTGCGCACCCGTGAGGCGGTCACCGACGCGACCGCGACGATCACCACGCCCGCCGGCGAGCGTTGGCTCTCGTGCAGTTGCCGGCCGATCGACGACGACGGCGCCGAGGTGGTCGTCCTGGTGTCGTTCGCCGACATCACCGACCGTTACCGCGAACGCACCCAGCTGGCGTGGGAAGCCGTACACGATCCGCTGACCGGTCTGTACAACCGCTCGGGGATCATCCGCGAACTCGAGTCGCACATGGCCGGACTCGACGACGGAAACAACGCCTGCTGCGTCGCGATCTTCTACATCGATCTCGACAATTTCAAGCTGGTCAACGATTCGCTCGGCCATGCCGTGGGTGACGAGGTGCTGCACACCGTCGCACAGCGATTGGCGGCGGCAACGCCCGACGAGGCCTCGGTCGGCCGGATTGGTGGGGACGAATTCGTTCTCGTCGCCACCCTGGGGATCGCCTGTTCGGCCGACGAGATCGAGCAGCAGATCGACAAGATCCGGGGGACGGTGTACGAGCCGATCGCGGTGAGCACCCGCACCGAACCGCTCAAGGTGGAGGCGAGCATCGGCGTGGCGACGGTCAAGGCCGGTGACGACTACACCGCCACCGACCTGCTGCGCGATGCCGACATCGCGCTGTATCAAGCACGCAAGGCTTCTCGTGCGCGCTACGTCCGCTTCCAGACGCAGCATCGGGAGGAACTGCAGCGCCGGCAGCGCATCGAAGAGGAACTGCGGCGCGTTCTCGACACCGACACCGATCAACTCGAGATCCACTACCAGCCGATCGTGTCGACCGTCGACGGCGCCCTGGTGGGCCTGGAAAGCCTTCTACGCTGGCGTCACCCGGAACTGGGGTCGATCTCGCCCACCGAGTTCATCCCGCTCGCAGAAGGATCCAATCTCATCGACCGGGTGGGCAACTATGTGCTGGAGACAGCGGCCGCCGAGGTGGCCGCTGTCGCCGAACTCCGTCGGGTGATGTTGTGCGTCAACGTCTCCCGACGGGAGCTCACCAATGGCCAGTTCCCCGACCGGCTCCGGGACACGATCACCCGTTCGGGCATGGACCCCGCCGCGTTCTGCCTGGAGATCACCGAGAGTGCACTGGACCCGCTCGACGGAGACCTGCTCACCCTGTTGCGCAACGTGCGCGAACTCGGAACACACGTGTCGCTCGACGATTTCGGGACCGGTGCGTCGTCGTTGAGCGAGTTCTACCGCCTGCCGGTCAGTGTCCTGAAGACCGCGAAGTCCTTCGTCGACGCTCTCGACGAGCACCCGAGCGCCACATCGATCCTCGCCGGCATCGTCACCATGGCGCACGCGGCCGGGATGCGGGTGGTCGCCGAGGGAGTGGAGACGGAGTCGCAGGCCGCCACGGTCGCCGAGGTCGGTTGCGACCTCGCGCAGGGCTATCACTTCGGGCGTCCCGCCCCGCTGGCCGACGTGATCGGGTCCGGAGTCCGGATCCGGGCGAATCCCGGTGTCTGGGAGACCGGCTGACCTGTCCGCGCCAGACCAACACTGTCACCGAGGCGTCCCACGCCATACCGTGGGGCGTATCTGCGCTATGCATGCGACTGTGTCCGTTACCGTCAGACTCGGCGATGCACGCGAGTAGATTGATCGCCACGTCGATCACCCGGCGTCCATGCAACCGGACAGCGAGGTCACGGACATGACACACATTCTGCGGTGGACTCCTGCAACGCTCTGGACGGCGTCATGACCGACGCGGAGCGACAAGTCGCCGAGCAACACACGGCGAAGGTCATCGGTGTCACGGTCGCCGCGGCGGTCGGTGGCTTCCTGTTCGGTTTCGACAGCTCGGTCGTCAACGGCGCCGTCGACTCGATCGAAGCGGACTTCGGCCTCGGCAAGCTGATGACCGGCTTCGCCGTCGCGATCGCGTTGCTCGGCTGTGCGCTCGGCGCATGGTTCGCGGGCCGATTGGCCGACGTGTGGGGCCGCAAGCGCGTGATGCTGCTCGGCTCCGCGCTTTTCATCATCAACTCGATCGGCACCGGTTTCACACAGACCATCCCGGACCTGCTCTTGTGGCGTGTGCTCGGCGGTATCGGCATCGGTATCGCATCGGTGATCGCTCCCGCATACATCGCCGAGATCGCTCCGGCCCGCTTCCGCGGCGCCCTGGGGTCTCTGCAGCAGTTGGCGATCACGATGGGCATCTTCGCGGCACTCCTCTCCGACGCCCTGCTCGCCGACAGCGCCGGCAGCGCGTCGAACGACTTCTGGTGGGGCCTCGAGGCGTGGCGGTGGATGTTCCTCGTCGGTGTCGTGCCCGCCGTCGTCTACGGTGTGCTGGCGCTGCTGATCCCGGAGTCGCCGCGATACCTGGTGGGCCGCAACCGTGATGCCGAGGCGGCCCGGATCCTGCAGGAGGTGACGGGCGAGGAGAACCCCCTCGAGCGGGTCAAAGAGATCAAGCTGACGGTCAAGCGCGAGGCGAAGTCGTCGATCAGGGACATCGCCGGACCGTCATTCGGGCTGCACCCGCTCGTCTGGGTCGGCATCTGGCTGGCAGTCTTCCAGCAGTTCGTCGGTATCAACGCGATCTTCTACTACTCGACGACGCTGTGGCAGTCCGTCGGCTTCTCCGAGGCCGACTCGTTCAAGACATCGGTGATCACCGCCGTCATCAACGTCGTCATGACCTTCGTGGCGATCCTGTTCGTCGACCGCATCGGGCGGCGGAAACTGCTGCTCGGCGGTTCGGTGGGCATGTTCATCGGCCTGCTCATGGCGTGTATCGCGTTCACCCAGCAGATCGGCGAGGGCGAGAACATCACGCTGCCCGACCCGTGGGGTGTGGTCGCACTGATCGGCGCCAACCTGTTCGTGGTCGCCTTCGCCGCGACGTGGGGCCCGGTGATGTGGGTGATGCTGGGGGAGATGTTCCCCAACCGCATCCGCGGTGTCGCCCTGGGCGTCTGCACGGCCGTGAACTGGGTCGCGAACTTCACCATCTCGATGCTGTTCCCGCCGATGACCGAAGCCGTCGGACTCGGAATCATCTACGGCTTCTTCGCCTTCTGCGCCGCGGCCTCGTTCTTCTACGTCCTCCGGAAGGTCGAGGAGACCAAGGGGATGGAGCTCGAGCAGATGGATTCGGTGGCAGAGGCGCGACTGTCGCAGTTCACTGCGGTCCGTGCGGCGAAGGACAAAGCCTGAATGTTCGATCTGCGTGAGCTCTCCAGCCGCGTCGTCGCCGCCCCCATGGCCGGTGGTCCGAGCACCCCGGAACTGGTGGTGGCCGCGGCATCGGCCGGCGGTGTCGGCCAGCTCGCCGCGGGGTACCTGACCCCCGACAAGGTGCGCGCCGACATCGCGGCCGTGCGGACGGCCGGCACCGAGGTCTTCGGTGTCAACATCTTCGTTCCCGAGGCGGAGCCGGTGAACCGCGACGACCTCGCCCGCTACCGCGCCGAACTCGTCCCGTATGCGCGAAGTCTGGGCGTGACGCTTCCCGAGGTCGAGGACCTGGGCGAGGACGATGACCACTTCGACGACAAGATCCGGCTGGTGTGCCACGAGCGAATCCCGCTCGTGTCCTTCGCGTTCGGGTGTCCCGCACCCGAGGTCGTCGCCGAATTGCACCGGTACGGGTGCAGTGTCGGGGTCACGGTCACCACGGCGACGGACGCCGAGATCGCCGGTCGAGCCGGGGCCGACTGGCTGTGCGTGCAGGGTCCCGACGCCGGTGGCCATCGGTCGGTCTTCGACCGCCGGAGCACTCCTCCGACAGAGCCGCTCGACGACTTGATCCGCGCGGTCGCCGACCGGGTGCCGCTGCCGATCGTGGCGGCGGGTGGGATCTCCACGTCGGCCCGGGCCGACGAGGTCCGATCGGTGGGAGCTGTTGCGGTGCAGGTGGGTACGGTTCTGTTGCGGACCGCCGAGGCCGGCACCAAACCCGCGCACGCGGCGGCTCTCGCCGATCCGGACCGAACCGATACCGTGGTCACCTGGGCGTTCAGCGGCCGACCGGCACGCGCCCTGCGAAACCTGTTCACCGACAGGTTCTCCGACGCCGCGGTGGCCGAGTACCCGGCCGTCAACACGTTGACCGGCGGCATCCGACGCGCCGCCAGCAACGACCCCGACGGGATCAACCTCTGGGCCGGGAGCGGATACCGCGACGCCGTCGAGGAGTTGGCCGTCGAGACCATCGCCCGGCTCGGGTGATCGAGGAGAGAAGGGGTCGCGCTCCTCCCACCTCAGTGCGGGTCCTGCTAGTTCAGCGTCGCCACGACGTCGGCGTAGTCGCCGC
Organism: Gordonia sp. NPDC057258; assembly: GCF_042668985.1. Classification (NCBI taxonomy): domain Bacteria; kingdom Bacillati; phylum Actinomycetota; class Actinomycetes; order Mycobacteriales; family Gordoniaceae; genus Gordonia; species Gordonia sp. NPDC057258. Next base: position 27,072 of record NZ_JBHUXZ010000037.1, on the reverse strand, counting down.
GCGCCTCACCCCACCGCAGGAACTTCACCCGCTCGACGAGCAGTTCTGTGGCGGCGGATTGCGTGCCGATGAGATGGACGACCTCATCCACGAATTCGTCGAGGGGCATGGCGAAGTCGCTGTCCCGTTGTCCCGGCAGCAGGTCGGTGCGCACCGCCGGTGGAACGAGTTCGACGACGTCGACCCCGGTATCGGCGAACTGCAGGCGCAACGATTCACTCAGCATGTGGATCGCCGCTTTCGTGGCGTTGTAGGTAGGCGTCACCCGGAGCGGGGCGAATGCCAGGCCCGAGGACACGGTCATGATCGTGGCGGACGGTCGCGACCGCAGGTGGTCGATGAACGCGCCGATCAGCCGGATCGGACCGAGGAGATTGGTGGTGACCATTGCCTCCGCGGCATCGAGGAAGCCTGCCGGGGACGACCAATCCTCCACCCGCATGATGCCGGCCATCGCGACGAGCACGTCGAGGTTCGGGTGTTCGGCGATGACCTTCCGTGCGGCGGACTCGACACTGGCCGGGTCGGCGACATCGATCGCGACGGTGTGCAACCCGGGGTGTTCCGAACGGATACGGTCGAGGAGTTCGGTGCGCCGCCCGCCGACGATGACGGTGTTGCCCTTGTCGTGCAGACGGGTCGCAAGTGCCAAGCCGATCCCGCTGGTCGCTCCGGGGATGAAGATGGTGTTTCCGGTGAGGTTCATGTCATCGAGTCTCGGGTCCGGCGGGCGAGTCATCCAGAGCGCAACCATCGGGGGATCGCCGATCCCTGGCAACGCGGTACCGACGCCGTGATACTGGCCTCATGGATCGTGATGCGCTGGCCGGGTTCCTCGTGAGCCGACGCAACAGTCTGCAACCATCGGATGTCGGTCTGCCGGGGGGCGCCCGGCGACGCACGACGGGTCTTCGACGCGAAGAGGTGGCGCAGCTCGCCACGATGTCGACCGATTACTACACCCGACTCGAACAGCGACGCGGCACACAACCGAGCACCCAGATGCTGGCGGCGCTCGCTCGCGCACTCCGCCTCACGGCCGACGAGCGGGACTACCTGTTCCGGGTAGCCGGACACAGCGCGCCCGACCGGATGGCGGCCTCGGACCACATTGCGCCCGGACTCCTGCGAGTACTCGACCGGCTCACCGACACCCCCGCCCTCATCCTCTCGGCACTGGGGGAGGCCTTGGTCCAGAATCATTGCGCGCGAGCGCTGTTCGGTGACACCGACCATCTCGTCGGAATGGACCGCAGTGCCATCTACCGGTGGTTCGTGTATCCCGCCGAGGAACGTGGCCGCTACCCGGCTGATGATCACGAGCGGCAGAGCCATGCGCAGGTCTCCTCGCTCCGTGCCGCATACGGCGTCATGGGCGCCGATTCCCGTGCCGGAGCAATGGTCACGGAACTTCGACGCCGCAGCAGCGAGTTCGCCACACTCTGGGACACCCACATCGTGAGCCGACGCTTCGAGGACCACAAGATCCTGATCCATCCCGAGGTCGGCGCGATCGAGGTCGACTGTCAGGCGCTCTTCACCGAGGACGAAACCCAGGTGTTGCTCGTGCTGACGGCAGCGCCGCGAACGGACGCAGCGGGAAAGATCGAATTGCTCAACGTGCTCGGCACACAAGAGCTAGGACTCGATCCACGTTGACCGTCTGGCGCCGGGGGATTACGTCGACCCGGTTTCACGAGCGTTGATCCGCCTCCCGATCGCGGACACCTGGCGAAGCTGCGCACGCGTGAGGCGGTCGATGACGAGCTCACGCACGTTGGTCACATACCCGGGAGCGGTGGCCACCACTTTCTCCCAACCCGACTCGGTGAGAACGGCATTCGTGAATCGACCGTTCTCGGGGCACGGATGGCGCCGAACCCATCCCCTCTTCTCGAGTCTGCCGACCACATGCGAGAGCCGGGACAGCGAACCGTAGGACAGTTCGGCGAGCTGGCTCATCCGCAGGGTGCGGTCAGGGGCCTCGGACAGCGCTGCCATCACCTCGTACTCGAAGTGGGTGATCTGGGCGTCACGGAGAAGCTGGGCGTCGAGGGCGTGGGGGAGACGGGCGAGCGCGGTTGCCACCTGGATCCAGGCGTCCATTTCCTCGTCGTCAAGCCAGTTCGGCTCTGGGGCAGTGGACATCTGCGCAGTGTATACGAAGTGAACACTTCCGTGATCAGGTTGACGCATCAAGTGTCAACACCTAGCCTTCACTTGATACTTCAAGTCACAACCATCTAGTGAGGCGGCTCAGTCATGACCAACCCCATCGTCCGCAGTGCGGGCATCCTCATCGGACGCGTCGCTCTCGGCGTCATCTTCCTGGCCCACGGCCTGCAGAAGTTCCAGCAGAACGGCTGGACGGGACCGCAGACCGGGTTCGACATGATGGGTGTTCCGGCCGCGTCCTTCTCGGCGTTCGTCGTCACGTGGCTCGAAATCCTCGGTGGCATCGCCCTGATCGTCGGGCTGCTGACCCCGATCGTCGCCGCCCTGTTCACGCTGGACATGATCGGCGCGCTGTTCATCGCACACGTCGACAACGGCATCTGGGTCTCCGACGGTGGTTACGAGTTCGTGCTCGCCCTCGGTGCCGGCGCACTGCTCCTGGCCGTGATCGGCGCCGGACGTTTCAGCGTGGACGCCGCGCTGGGGTCGAAGGTGCGCTGGCTCGCCGCCGACGACACCCGGTCGCGCGATCTGGTCGGCACCTCGCGCTGACCCATTCGCTCCGCTCCCGGAACCCGGTTCATGCGCCCCGGTCCGCACCACCCTGCGGACCGGGGCGTTCGCCGTCCGCGGTCCTCGCCTACAGTCCCAGTAGGGCGTCGAGTGGAATGAGAGCTATGACCTGGCTGATGCTGATCGCGGCGATCGCCTCGGAGGTCGCGGCGACGTTGTCACTCAAGGGTTCACAGACCGAACCGATGCTGTACGCGGTGGTCGCCGTCGGTTACACGTTCGCGTTCATACTCCTGGCCGCAGTCCTGAAGCGCGGCATGGGCATCGGCGTGGCCTACGGCATCTGGTCGGCGTCGGGCGTCGCACTCACCGCGGTACTGGCGACCTGGATCTTCGACGAGCCCTTCGGATTCCTGATGGGAATCGGCATCGTGTGCATCATGATCGGGGTTTTCCTCGTCGAGACCGGCCACCGGCCACCCGTCGACGCGGGCACCGACTCCGCCGCTTCGGGGGTCTGACCGTGGGATATGTCTTCATCGTCGCCGCCATCGTCGCCGAGGTCACCGGGACCCTCGCGCTGCGTGCCGCGGCGACCGGTCGACCGACCTTCTACGGAGTCGTCGTCCTCGGGTATCTGACGGCGTTCGTCGCGTTGACCCTCGGGCTGCGGCACGGCGTGCCCCTCGGTGTGGCGTACGGCATCTGGGCGGCGGCCGGGGTCGCAGCCACGGCCGTCGCCGCACACTTCCTGTTCCGCGAACGCCTCAACCGACGCACGGTGGCCGGCATCGGGGTGATCATCGTCGGTGTGCCGCTCGTCGAATTGGGCGCGCTGCACTGAGTTCCGGCGTCGCTGACGTCGCGCCGCGACCGCCGACGATCAGCCGCGTTCGGATTCGGGGGAGCGCGGGTCCACCTCAGCGCCGGACTCGACGTCACGCGGGTTGTCGAAGGAGACGTCGATCTCCTGAAAACCCTTGTTGCGCTGCGCGAGAACCTGCGCCGAGTACGCCGCCTCGTCGCCCTTCGTCAGACTGACGTTGTCGGTGAACGGGGTGAGCAGCGAACGTGGATAGAGCCGGTCGACGCGGACCGCGTTGGTCTCGAGACAGATGACGATCACGATCGACGACACGTAGAGGAAGGCGAGCAGGCCCAGCACGATCGCGAAGACGCCGTTGGTGGAGCTGGCGTTACCGATGACGTGCTGCACATAGACCGCGCCGAAGGTCTGGATGATCTGCCAGCAGACCGCCGCCCCGAAGGCGCCCGGCAGTACGTCCCGGATCGACACGTCGCGGGCCGTGCCGATCCGAAAAGCCACGGTGAACACCAGCGTGCTCAACGCCACCGATCCGAGGATCGCCAACCAACGGCCGACGATGCCGAGTTCGAACGCAGCCGAGACACCGTTGACGACGGTCAGACCGATGACCGCGACGCCGATCGTCGACAACAACAGCAGGCCACGCAGACGGGCGAAGATCGGGTCGGGACGCTCGTTGCGCGGCACCGCCCAGATCGTGTTCATCGCGTTCTGGGCGGCGACGGCCACTCCGAGGCCTCCGTACAGCGACACCACGACCCCGATGATGATGGCGGTGGCCCCGCCGCTGAGCTTCTCGGGTTCGCCCAACTGCCCACCGATCACCGGGATCTGACTCATCGCCGAGTCCAGGATGCGGTCTTGGAGGTCGGGGTTGTCGGCCAGGACGATCCCCAGCACGGTCGCGAACAGCAGTAACAGCGGAAACAACGAGATGAACGCGTAATAGGCACAGAGCGCGGCCAGGTAGGCGCCCTGATCGTCGACGAACTTGTAGATGACGGCAAGCGGGAGGCCGGTCGCCGGATGACGCCGCTGAAAACGGTCGACCCGCTCGGTCAACGACACCCGATCATCCTTCTCCTCGCCGGCCCGTGCCTGTTCCCCGTTCTGTCGAACGAGTCGTTCACCGGGAGTTACCACGGTGGTGCCGACTTTAACCCGAGCACGAGACGATTCGGGACACGTCATCGGATCGGCGGTTCACCGGAACGGATCGAATCCCGGGATGCCGAGGGTGCGGAAGGGTGTTCCCAGACGCCAATAGGCCAGCCCAGCCAGCCCACGCGGGAAGTAGCGGTCGGTGGTGGTGACCGTCACGGACCCGTCCGCGTCGTCCGCATCCTGGAGGTGATACTCGCGATACGATCTGCCGAACCGGTTGTCGCGCAGACGAATACGAAGTCGGTCCGGTCGATGTGCGAGCACGATCTCACCGCGGTGCCGCGCATCCAGCTCGAGCCGCTCCCAGACCGTCGCACCACTCGCGCGCTCACTGACCCGGGTCTCCGATTCGAACATCTCCTCACCGGCCCACTGTGGATCGGTGGGAAGGGGTTCGGCCGGCGACACGTCTACGGACGCGTTGGCCCACGAGGCACGGCCATCGCCGCGCGCCGAGCGTTCGAGCGTGTGGGCAACCGCCTCCGAGTAGGAGGTCAATCCCCCTTCCGGACGATCGATGATCGCGTCGACGGCTCGGTCGCGACAGACGGCGTCGCATTCGAGGGACTCGATCAGCGGTCGAGCGATCTTGCCGCGGATCGGCGTGACAAACCGGACCCAGCGGCTCGCCAGCGCCGGCGTGAGATACGGCAGTACCACCATGATTCGAGGTCGAAGACCCGCGACCTCGGCATACACCTGCATCATGTCGCCGTATTCGAGGACATCGGGACCGCCGATGTCCCAGGTCCTCGACGATGGGACGGCGGCGGTGGCGGCTTCCACGAGGTAGTGCAGGGCGTCGTCGACCGCGATCGGTTGGATCTTGTTGTGCACCCACCGCGGCGTGGTCATCGCGGGCAGTCGCTCGGTGAGGTGCCGGATGAGTTCGAACGACGCCGACCCCGAGCCGATCAGCGTCCCGGCCTGCAACGCGATGGTTTCGATGGGTGAGTCGATGAGGATGTCGCCGACTTCGGCGCGTGAGGCCAGATGTTCCGACAGGTCGGTGCCCGACGGATGGAGCCCGCCGAGGTAGACGATGCGCGACACGCCGTTCTGCTGAGCCGCGGCCACCACATTCTCCGCGGCACGCCGCTCTTCGGCCGCGAAGTCCGCGTCAGTGCTCATCGAGTGGACCAGGTGGTAGACGACGTCCACACCCGCGAAGGCCTTGACCAGCGAATCGCGATCCGACAGATCACCCCGGACCACCTCGGCCGTCGGATCAGACAACCACGGTGCGTCGGCGAGCTTCTCCGGTGTCCGCGCCAGTGCGCGCACACGGTGCCCGCGTGCCAATAACCGGGGCGCCAATCGGCCGCCGACGTAACCGGTCGCTCCGGTGACCAGACAGGTTCGCGACTCGTCCACCTGACTCCTCCGCTCTCGGGTGTGCCTCCCAGGCTATGGAGCGAAGCCGCTCGGCGCCGTCGTCTCGGCGCGGTCGGTGCCGGATCGTTCTCCGTGGCCACGATTCGATAACGGCACGTCCGGCCGACACCGAACTCAGACCACCAGACCTGAATTCGACCGCCAGACCTTGATCGAAGCCTGGCGGTCGAGTTCAGGTCTGCCCGTCAGCTGTCGTTCGCGTCCGCCGGCGAATTCTCGAACCACAGGCACTCCTCCAGGAGGCCCTCGCTCTTCCAGCCATCCGCGGTCCGGACCATCGAATGGTGGTAGTTGCCGCCGCAGGTGCTGAGTTCGGGCATGCCGACGAAACGCATCGGGTTGTAGAACATGGCGCGCACGTCGGCCCGGTCTTCGTCGAATGTGTACTCGATGTTGGTGATGAAGTGCTGACTCACCGACACGAACGCGAAACTCTCCTCCAGCCACGCGGCGATCTCGTCCCGGGTGCCCGCCTGACCGTAGGGCGTCGACGAGTAGTCGACCACCGCCTCCGGGGTGAACACCGAGCGCCAGAGTTCCCAGTTCTTGGTGTCGACCGCACGTGAGTACCGGTACAACGTGTCCGCGATGCCGAACCGGTCGCTGATCTCCTGCAGGTCCATCGTTCTCCAGTCCGTCGATCTGCGGTCCACCACGCCGCGACGCGGTGTTTCGCACGGCCGAGCACCGCCTCGCCGACTATAGACACCGACCCGGACGCACGTCGGACTTTCGCGGGGGCCGTAGCGACTCGCCGGCTCTTCGCCGTGAGCCTGGATCACTGCGCCGGTATGGCGTCACGATCGCAAATGCGCCGAAGTGTCACCCACGTAGGTGATGTCACCGTAATCGCGGCTGTCGAAGTGCCATCCTCCGGCATCGAGAACAAGCGTGTCGTGATGACGGCCGACCATGACCACTTCTCCCGGCCGGAGGACAGGTTGTAGAACCGTGTAGTCAGAGTGCACGGTCACGCGACCGTCGCCTTCGAAGTCGAACGACCGGGGCGTCACGATGTGACGCGTGCCGGGCGTACCGTCCGCGTGGATGATCACCGTGTCTCGTAACAGTTGCTCGACGAAGTCGCTTCCGGTGCCTATCTGCGTGCCCGAAACGAGTATGTCCGCACGGTCGAACAGTTCAGCGACGGCCGTCAGCTCGCCGGCATCGAGTAGTCGTGCATAGCGCTGGAGCAGATGTGTGATCGCCGCTTCTGCCGAGAACGTCACGCGACGATCCGCATCGGCAAGCTCCGCAGACGTCGCACGAGAAGACTGTGCTCCCACGCGGGATTTGCAGTGTCGACGGTGAAGCCGCGTGGCGTTCTGTCGAGAAGACACTCGATGGCCACCCGGCCTTCGAGCCGTGCCAGCGCCGCTCCCACGCACAGGTGAAGGCCCTTTCCGAAAGCCATGTGTGTACGCCGCGCGGAGCTGTCCAGGTCGACCTCGTCGGGATCATCAAAGGTGTCCGGGTCGCGGTTGGCCGCTCCCCACATCAGGTAGAGGTGTGACCCCGCGGGCAGGTCGACGTCATGAAGCTCGGTGTCCGCGACGACGTGCCGATAGTGGCCGCGAAATGGCGATTCCAAGCGCAGGGCCTCTTCGATGAACCGCGGGATGAGCTCACGGTCCCCGCGTAGCCTGTCGACGATGTGCGGGTTGCGGCCGAGTAGGTAGACCGCGCTACCCAGCAGGCTCACTGTCGATTCCGCGCCGGCCGCCACCAGTTGGAGACTGATCATGACGGCGGTGTCGCGGTCCAGAGTGCCGACCTCGACCAGTCGTGCCAGGTCGCCCATCACGTTCTCTCGCGGTTGACTCAGCGAGCTGTCGAACGAGCTCGACAGGTACTCGCTCAGTTCACCGACAGCCTCGCTCGCTGTCTCGAGTTGGGCGGTCGTGACCACCCCGTCGAGCAGGATGGTCGCTGCGAACGACCACCGAACGAGGTCGTCGATGTCGACGACGGGAAACCCGAGCAACTCCGCGACGACGGCCATCGGCAGACGCTGGGCGACCCGGCTCACCCAGTCGATCTGCCCGTCGACCACACCGTCGTCCCACAGTTGCTGGACGGTGCGGTCGATGAACGGTTCCAGATCGCGAACCCGTTTGGCCACCAGCGAGGGCATGACCATCGCGCGGTGGCGTTTGTGGTCGGGGTCGTCGGCCGTGGCCAGCACGTGGAGCGGGGATCCGAGCTCGGCGATCGGGTGTCGCTCGACGGTTCCGTCGTCTTTCCACACCATGGTCGCGGTGAGATTCGAGGAGAAGTCGTCGGTCCGCGCCACCGCCTCTGCGATCGCGTCCCAGCTCGTCACCAAATAGAAGGATGAGTCCGCGATGCGGCTGACCGGTTCTGCCCGGGTCAGTCTGGCGAGTGTGGGATACGGATCATCGAGATCAAGCACGGCACAAGGGTGCACGCCGCGAAACCGGCAGCGCAACGCTTCTCAGAAGATCGATACGGCAGCGCGTCGAGATCGGCGCGTGTACTTCTCATCGCACTGTCGGCAACTGCATCGATCGGTTGCGACATATCCGCCAAATGTCTCAGGATGAGAATATGGCGCACGACTGGCTGCTGGACGAGCACCGATCCGACCGGGCTCGAGACCGTCTCATTGCCGCAGCGGCGGTACTGATCCGCCGTAACGGTGTCGACAACTTCGACATCAACGAGCTGGCCCGCGGTGCGCACTGTTCACGCGCGACCGTCTACCGACATGTTGGCGGCAAGAAGGCGATCATCGACGCAGTGCTTGCCGCGTCCTCGATACGGATCACCACCACCGTCGCCGCGCGTACGGCGCGCTTGCAAGGCGCGGAGCGCTCGGTAGCTGCCATCACTGTGGCCCTGCAAGAGGTGCGCCGTGACAGAGTGATCCAGCAGCTCCTGGCATCACAACGGTTCTTCAGCACTGCCCCGGAAGCGTTGGCATCCCCGGCCATAACCGAAGCCGCGATCACGCTGTCGGGACTCGCCGAGCGTGACATCGCACAAGCTCAGTGGATCATTCGTGGCTTCATGGCCCTGGCGACATGGCCGATGCCACCCGAGCAGGAGTCAGCAGCGGTCGACGCGCTGGTGGGTGGCGTCATGCGGAGCGACCGTTGATGCGCGCCCCGGAGGCGCTGGTGCCACTCCACCGAGCCGGTACTAGTGAGACGCCTCCGAGCCGGCTTCGCTCGCCAGATCCTGGACGACGCGGAGGTCGGCGACGAAGGCGTCGAAGGCCCGCTCGCGCTGATCAGTGGGTCCGCGGAGAATCGACGACGGGTGAACGGTCGCCACCACGGACTCGGAATGGTCGGGGCCGAGGTCTCCGTCGGCGCCGAGGTCTCCGTCGGCGCCGAGATCGAAGCGCTCGCCACGGTGCCGGGTGAGCCGGAAGCCGGTGCCCAGCAGGGCCTGTGCGGCCGTGGCGCCCAGACACACGACGATGCGCGGCGAGATCGCATCGAGTTCGGCCAGCAACCACGGCCGGCACGCGATGACCTCGCCGCGATTCGGCTTCTCGTGGATCCGCCTCTTCTGGCCCGCTGCCCGGGTGAACTTGAAATGCTTGACCGCATTGGTGACGTAGGTGGTCTCGCGGTCGATGTCGGCGGCGTCGAGTGCGCGGTCGAACAAGCGGCCGGCCGGACCGACAAATGGTTCGCCCGCACGATCCTCCTGGTCACCGGGCTGTTCACCGATGAACATGATCGTCGAACCGGGCGAGCCCGCCCCGAAGACCGTCTGGTCGGCATCGCGGTACAGGTCACAGCCGCGACAGGACCGCGCCGCCAACGTGAGAACGGTGAGATCGTGCGAGTCGGGAACGAACTGCGCGGCCCCCGCATGCGACGCGTCAGCTCTGGGAGTCACGATGTCCCACAGCCGGTGTCATCGACGAGATCGTCGAGTCAACCGCAACAGACGCCGTGCCGCAACGGCCGCAAGGGCCCCGGTGATCACCCACGGACCGCCCACGATCAGCGGATCGATCCAGGTGTGGTTGGTGTCGACTCGGGCGCTGCCACGACGGGACGACCACCCGTTGTGACTGAACTCGGACGCGATCCCGGTTTCGGTGATCGGGTTGTCGGGGCGCGCGCTCGCGAAGGATGTAAGGTGCGCCTCGACCGACGCCACTCGGTCGGCGTAGAGAAGGATCAGCCAGTGTGCCGCGCGGCCCTCGCTGTAGCGATAAGCGAACTTCCGAATCGCTCCGGAGAGCCCGCGTGGCGGGGTAGACGTGCCGAAAACCGGTGGGAGAAAAGCGTGTTCATTCGATCGTTCGCGCGGCCAGCGTTCGGGCTGGTCGTCCGGGACGGTCCAGTGGACACCGGGCGCCGGCTCGACGGGTAGTTCACGGGGCACCGATGGGCGGTTCGCGGTGTCCAGATCGACTCCCCAGCCCGGTATGCGGTCGACGAGAGCGGAAGTGTCGGGATCGTTGGGTCGGTCAGCGGGATAAGCGGGCATGGCGTCCTCCTCAGGCGGCGTCGGCGACGACGATGGGCTTGATGCAGTCATCGAGTTTCGCCGAGAAGATGTGATAGCCCTCGGCGATGTGTTCGAGCGGTATACGGTGCGTCACAATGTCGTTCGGCTTGAAGTACCCGTCACGCACATGTTCGAACAGTCTCGGCCACTGCCGTTTGACCGGGCATTGGTTCATGTTGAGGGTGAGTCCCTTGTTCATCGCGTCGCCGAATTTGACCGCGCTGAACATCGGTCCGTACGCGCCGACGACCGAGACGGTCCCACCCTTGCGAACCGAATCGATGGCCCAGTTCAGGGCTATCGGCGAGCCGCCCTGCAATTTGAACTTGGCCGCGGTCACGTGTTGGAGAAAGTTGCCGTCGGCCTCGGCGCCGACGGCGTCGATCACCCGATCCGCACCGATGTTGTCGGTGATGTTCTTGAGATGGACGATGATGTCGTCGTATTCGGCGAAGTTGTAGGTCTCGGCGTGAGCGAACTGAGCCGCCTTGTCCAGGCGATACTGCAGATGGTCGATGACGATGACCCGTCCGGCACCCATGAACCAGGCCGACCGCGCGGCGTACAGACCGACCGGTCCGGCACCGAACACGATGACGGTCTCGCCCTGACGGATGTCGGCGAGCTGGGCTCCGAAGTAGCCGGTCGCGAGGGCGTCGGTCAGTAGGAGTGCGTCCTCGGGGTCCATCCAGTCGGGAATGACAGCGGGGCCGACGTCGGCGAACGGGACCCGCACGAATTCGGCCTGGCCGCCGTCGTATCCACCGCAGGTGTGCGAATAGCCGTAGATCCCGCCGACGGCGGTGGCGTTCGGATTGACGTTGTGGCAGTTGGAATAGAGGCCGCGCGCGCAGAAGTAGCACGTTCCTCAGTAGACGTTGAAGGGCACCATCACGCGGTCGCCGACGCGCAGGTTCTGGACCGAGCCCCCGACTGCCTCGACCACGCCGATGAACTCGTGTCCGAAGGTCATGCCGGGCCGGGTGTCGGGCATCATGCCGTGGTACAGGTGCAGATCCGACCCACAGATGGCGGCGTGCGTCACCCGCACGATGGCGTCGTTGGGATGTTCGATGGCGGGGACGGGCTTGGACTCCACGCGGACTTTGTAGGGGCCGCGGTAGACCATTGCGCGCATGGTGTCTGGACTCATGCGCGCTCGGATACCCCCACGGGTGCCGTACCAACCGCGGCGACGGCGCAATGGGCGCAGACTGGTGTCACGCGCGGGGGTGTAGAAAAGGAACCCGAATCCAGGACAGGCCGCGGGAGGAGATCGTCGATGTCAGTGGTGTCTTATGTGATCGCCGGTTCGGAGGCCAGCGGGGGAGCGGGCATCCAGGCCGACCTGCGCACCTTCGCACAGCTGGGTACCTATGGTGTCGGGACCATCACCTGCATCGTGTCCTTCGACCCGAACAACGAGTGGTCCCATCGGTTCGTACCGATCGACTCCGGGGTGATCGCCGATCAGATCGAGGTGGCCACTGCCGCGCACGAACCCGAGGTCGTGAAGATCGGCATGCTGGGCACCCCGGCCACCATCTCCACGGTCGCGCAGGCGCTCGGCTCCCGACAGTGGCGAGACGTCGTCGTCGACCCGGTGCTGATCTGCAAGGGTCAGGAGCCCGGCGCCGCACTCGACACCGACAACGCCCTCCGCTCCGAGATCTTGCCGCTGGCCACCGTGGTGACCCCCAATCTGTTCGAGGCCGCGACCTTGGCCGGCATGGACGAACTGACGTCCACCGACGACCTCGCCGAGGCGGCGCGGCGAATCCATGAACTCGGGCCGCAGGTCGTCGTCGTGAAGGGCGGGGTCGGACTCCCCGGCGATGAGGCGATCGACGTCGTCTTCGACGGCTACGAGGTCACCGTCCTGCGTGCCCCGAAGGTGGGCGACGAGCGGGTCTCCGGAGCCGGCTGCGTGTTCGCGGCCGCCACCACCGCCGAACTCACCAAGGGCGCAGGGGTCCTCGACGCGATCCGGACCGCCAAGCAGTTCACCCACGACGGCATCGTCGGCCGTCTCGCCTCGAACGCACCGTTCGACGCCGTGTGGCACGGATCGAGGTGACCCACGGGCGAGTGCTCGGTCGGCCCAGCCCGTCGGGTGTCGGCGGGCTTCTCCCCGGGTAGTCGAGCGACAGCCCGGCGGTCACCGTCACCGTCCGGGACGTCGTCCCGAGGAGAATCCATGTCCGAGACCGTCGCCGACATCGTGCTGCAACGCCTTCGGAGTGGGGGGTCCGGCAGGTTTTCGGCTACCCCGGCGACGGCATCAACGGCCTGCTGTCGGCCTGGGTTCGCGCGGAGAACGATCCGCAGTTCGTCCAATCGCGCCACGAGGAGATGAGCGCGTTCCAAGCCGTCTGGTACGCGAAATTCTCCGGTGAGGTCGGTGTATGTGCCGCGACCAGTGGTCCCGGCGGTATCCACCTCCTCAACGGGCTCTACGACGCCAAACTCGACCACGTGCCCATCGTCGCGCTGGTGGGTCAGACCGAGCGATCCGCGATGGGTGGTGCGTATCAGCAGGAAATCGACACGAGCCACCACAGCAGGCCTTCAAGCAGGTCCCGTCGAGCCTCGGGGTCACCTCGGCGACCCCCGCGCCGGACCCCGATGCGGTCGCGCGGGCAGCCCAGATCCTCAACTCCGGGGAGCGGGTCGCGATGCTGGTCGGCCAGGGCGCTCGAGGATGCGCGCCCGAGCTCATCACGGTTGCCGACGTGGGAACAGCGCGCGATGTCAGGATCGCCGAAATTCGCTGCCTCACAGGAACTCCCCGACGTCGACTACGCGGCCTTCGCGCGGGGGATCGGACTCGTCGGGATCAACGTCGACGACCCGGATGGTCTCGGTACCGCATGGGACACCGCCCTGGCCGCCGATCGACCGGCGTTGCTCGACGTGCGTTGCGACCCGACGGTGCCTCCCGTCCCGCCGCACGCGACCCGCGAGCAGGTCCTCGCCCTCGGCGAGGCGCTGGTCAAGGGTGACGACGATGCATGGGCCGTCGCCAAGAACGCAGCCAGACAGGGAATCCGCCAGTTCCTACCCGGACGGCAGTCCGACAACGACTGACTACACGGGACACCGGCTGCGCCCCGGTCCCGTACTCTCCACCGCATGAGCGGTGAGGAACTCTTCACAGCGGTAGCGGTCGGGTTCGAGGCAGTCGGAGCCTTCGCGATGATCGTGGGAGCGATCATCGCGTGCGTGCTGGGCGCACGTTCGCTCCGTCGGGGAGAGGGTGGCAACACTGCCTTCTCGGTACTGCGCAACACACTCGGAGCAGCCATTCTCCTGGGGCTGGAAGTCCTGGTCGCGGCGGATCTCATCCGCACCATCACGTCCAAACCGTCGATCGAGGATGCGCTCATCCTCGGGCTCATCGTGCTCATCCGTACCGTGTTGTCGATGTCCATCCAGATCGAGATCGAGGGCGTGGCGCCGTGGCGTCGAGCGTTGCTGACCAGCGGTGGACAACTGCTCGGTGCAGCGGTCGCGAACGACGCAGCAGCTGCGCGACCGACAACCGAAAGCACCGCGCGACGCGTCGACGGGTAGTGTCGCCACCCGGTCTGGCGCCGACAACGACCGGCGAGGCATCCTGGATGCCGATCACCGACAGACCGACCGAAGGAGTGCCGGGTGACAACGATCCCAGACGAAGTCGATGTCCTCATCGTCGGTGCCGGGATCTCCGGCATCGGTGCGGCCCGCTGGGTGCGAACCGAACACCCTGGCAAGTCGATCGCGATTCTCGAGGCCCGGAATACCGCCGGCGGTACGTGGGACCTGTTCCGCTACCCGGGGATTCGGTCCGACTCGGACCTGCACACCTTCGGGTACGACTTCAAGCCCTGGACCGATCGACAGGCGATCGCCGACGCCCCGCGAATCCTCGATTACCTCCACGAGACGATCTACGAGAACGATCTCGCTCCGCTGGTCCGGTATGGGCATCGGGTGGTGGCGGCCGCGTGGTTGTCGGACACCGCGCGGTGGACGGTCGACGTCGAACACACCGACACCGGAACGCGAAGCCAGATCAGTGCGCGATGGATCTTCTGTGGCTCGGGTTACTACGACTACGACGCGGGGTTCGCGCCGGAGTTCGCCGGCACCAAGACGTTCCGTGGCGAGATCGTGCATCCGCAGCACTGGCCCGAGGACCTCGATTACACGGGCAAGCGGGTCGTGGTCATCGGCAGCGGCGCCACGGCGGTCACGCTGCTTCCCGCGATGGCGGAACAGGCTGCGCACGTCACCATGCTCCAGCGCACACCGACCTACATCCTCCCGCTGCCCCGCGAGGACGCCATCGCCAACACCCTCAAGAAAGTGTTCGGCACCGAACGCGGATACGCATTGACCCGACACAAGAACGTCGCGCAACAGCGGGTGCTCTTCGAGCTGTGCCAGCGATTCCCATCGGTCGCTCGTCGGGTGATCCGCAAGATCAACGAATCTCAGCTGCCCGAGGACTATCCGGTGGACACGCATTTCAATCCCCCGTACAACCCCTGGGACCAGCGGCTGTGTGTGGTGCCCGACGCCGACCTGTTCCGGGTGATTCGCTCCGGGAAGGCCTCGATCGTCACCGACCGGGTCGACACCTTCACCGAGAACGGCATCCGGACAGTGGGCGGGGAGGAACTCGAGGCCGACATCGTCGTCACCGCGACCGGGCTCAACATCAAGATCATCGGTGGCATCGAACTGAGCGTCGACGGTGAATCGGTGTCCCTTCCCGACACCGTCGTCTACCGCGGGATGATGCTGTCCGGTGTCCCGAACTTCGCGCTGGCGATCGGTTACACCAATGCGTCGTGGACCCTCAAGATCGGACTGTTGTGCGAGTACTTCTGCAAACTTCTGGCGCACATGGATTCTCACGGATACGACAGTGTGTGGGCGGTTGCGGACCCCGATATGCCGACTCGGCCACTGCTCGACTTCGGGGCCGGCTACGTCCAACGAGCCCTCGACACCCTGCCCAAGCAGGGTCCTGAGGAGCCCTGGGTGATGTCGATGAGCTACTACGCCGACCGCAAGTTGTTCCGTGGTGACGTCGCCGACGACAACGTGCGTTTCGCGCGGGCGGGGGAGCGGGTGCGGTCGACGGTCGGGTAGCGGTGACGACTTGCCGGACGGCGGGCTGAGTCACATCCGCGCGAACCGCACCAGCCAGTAGCAGTAGACGCCGTAGGCCGCGATACCCACCGCGGCCAGGATCATCAGCACCTGCCCGGCGGGGAGGCCGGCGAGTGTCTTGACCGCTCCGTCGATCCCCGTGGCCTTCGACGGATCGGCGGTCGCGACAGCCACGATGACCAGGATGCCGGTGCCGGCCAGAACGACACCCTTGCCGCAATAGCCGATCACGCCCGCGATTGTCGCCGCCTTGTCGTCGGAGATCTTGAGATCGTCGAGGAACGACCGGCTGGCTCCCTTGTAGACGTGGTAGACGCCGACGCCGATGATGATCAGGCCGGCCGCGACGAGGACGAACTTCCCGCCACCGGACTGCAGGAGTCGCGCTGTCAGTCCGGCGTTCTCCTGACCGCTCGACTTGCCCTGGCCCGTCGCGAAACGTGTCGCCGACCAGGCAAACCCGATGTAGACCACGGCGAGCGAAAGCGCTTTTCCGCGATCGAACCACTGCTCGGCGCCACCACTGTCCTCGCCCGGTTCGGTGGCGTGGGGTCCGACGACGGCCTCGGCGAGTCGCCACAGCGCGAGTGCTGCGAACGCGACCGCGGCCACCCACAGGACGACGCGGCCGCCGGACGAGTCGGCGAAGATCCCCAACGCACCCGACTGGTCGGCGTTCCCGCCCCCACCGAAGGCGAGGCGCAGGATGATGTAGGCGATCAGCAGATGGAGCAGGCCGCTGACCGCGTGGCCGGCACGCGCCAAACGTTCGAACCACGGGCTGTCGGTGGCGCGGTCGACCGCGCCGGTCACTTGATTGCGGCTCATCGCGCCACGTTCCTTCCGCCGTTCGACCGAGCTGGTGCCCGGCCGGTTCCACTGACGTTACGGGGTGCCGGCCGGTCGCTCACTTCCCCTGCGAGTTACGAAGGGCCCGAGCCTGTTCGATGTATTTCTGGTCCTTCTCGTCGTTCTTGTCCGACGCCGTGGTGTCCCGAGGCGGCAGTTGCAGGTGCTCTTCGGCCGGCATCCCCGCCTGTAGCTGTCGGCCACGTTCGAGTTCGGAGTCGAACTCGGCCCCGAACAGCAGCGCGAGGTTCGTCAGCCACAGCCACAGCAGGAAGACGATGACACCCGCGAGTGCGCCGTAGGTCTTGTTGTAGCTGCCGAAGTTCGAGACGTACAGCGCAAATGCCGCCGACGCGACGATCCAGGTGACGATGGCCAGCACCGCTCCGGCGCTGATCCACCGGAACTTCGGCTGCTGCACGTTCGGGGTCGCCCAGTACAAGATGGCGACGATCAGGATCACGAACAGCAGGAGGATGGGCCATCGAACGATGTTCCAGACGGTCAGCGCGGTCTCGCCGAAACCGATGGCGTCTCCGATCGATTTCGCGATCGGTCCGCTGACGGCCAGCATCAGTGCCACGGCAGCGGCGAGCACGAGTGCTACGAGGGTCACGAGCAGCATGATCGGCCGCAGCTTCCAGATGGGACGGCCTTCGTCGATCTCGTACATCCGGTTCATCGCGCGTCCGAACGCCCCCACGTAACCCGACGCGGACCAGAGCGCGCCGAGCAGACCGAGTACGAGGGCGAAACCGGCGCTGGGGGCGGCCACGAGTTGTTCGACGGGGCCCCGCAACGTGTCCACGGCCGACGACGGTCCGAGGTCGTCGACCATCTGCAGGACGGCGTCGGTCGTCTTCTCGCCCTGGCCGAACACACCGAGCAGCGAGACCAGCGCGAGCAGCGCCGGGAACAGCGAGAGCACGGAGTAATAGGTGAGCGCCGCTGCCAGATCGGTGCACTGATCGCGCGAGAACTCCCGCGCGGTCTTCTTCAGCACGAAGAGGAGGGACGGCTTGGTCAGGTCAGTGGGGGAGTCCGGCTTGCGCGGATCATCGGGGTCGGCCGATTCGGGGTCGTCGCGAACGTCCGGTTCAGCTGAGGCCGGATCCTTGTCCGCTCGTTCAGCGGCGTCATCTCGTTTCATCCCCTGCGCTTAACCGGCGAACACGCAAGCCAAACCCGGCCGACGTCGGCGCACCCGTCACCTGTGGGGTCAGCGCACGTGGCCGCAGGCGTCGTCGACCGCCCCCTGCAGATCTCGCTGGATCCAGCGGGTCACGGCGGCGGGTGTGTCGTCTCGACGGGCGCCGAGGTCCACCGGTTCACCCAGAGCGACAACGGGCCGGCCACCACCGGCCGGGTAGGCGATCCCGGCGGAGACCAACCACAGTCCGACACCGTCTCGCAGGGCTCGATGGGCGATGTGGCCGATCCCGGTGCCGAGCCGCTGAACCTCCGTCGGGTCGCCCTCGTTGCAGGTCCCCTCAGGAAACACCGCGATGCTGTCCCCGCGTGCCATTCGTTCGACGCAGACGGCGATCATCTGACGCCCGGCGTCGGCCGCAGCTCGCACTCCGTGGTCCTTGCTGCGAAACACCGGGATTCCGCCCAGAGTGTCGATCTTCTTCCGCTGATCCGCGTCTTGGAACAGCTCGTCCTTCGCGAGGACACGCAGGCTGCCTATCCGGCGCCGCAGCGGTGACCGGAAGCCCGCAGCTGCGAGGACCAACGGGTCGCGCTCGGAGACATGATTCGCCGCGATGAGCAGCGGCGCCCCGCTGCACACGGTGCGGTCGATCGCCTCCCGCGAACGAAAGCGCACGACCGGCCGGATTCGGGCGGCGAGCACCGCGTACATCATTCGCGCCCGGGCGCGGTCCTGCTGATGGGTCCGGTAGTGCTCGTATACCGCCTGTGCCTCGGACAGCTCGACCTTCACCTAAGTTACGGTACCGTAGGTTGCGGCGCCGCGGTGCCGCAACGGGACTCCGCATGACAGCCCGGGTAGCTCCGAGGTCAGTCGGGGACGACGACCGCCCGGCCACGCAGTTCGTTCGAGGCCAACCGACGGTAGGCCTCGAGCCCGTCGTCGAGGGAGAACTTCTCGACGGCGACCTCCAGGACACCGTCGCGCGCGAGGTCGAGGACCTCGATCAGTTCGTGCCGCGCACCCCAGTACGGCGCCCGAACCGACACCTCATAGGGCTGGGTGAAAAAGCCGACCTTCGCCGCGGCGACACCGTCACCGATGCCGACGATCACGACGTCGCCCAATGTGCCGACGATTCCCATCGCGGTGTCGATGGTCGGCTGCAAGCCGACGAAGTCGAATACCGCGGTGGCGCCGACGTTTTCGGTGATCTTCCGGACATTCGCCACGGCGTCGGCATCGCTGAGAACGGTCTCATGGGCACCCACCTCGCGTGCGAACGCGAGCTTGTCCTCGCTGAGGTCGAGGGCGATGATGCGCGCCGGGGTCAGATGCCGTAACAGCTGAATCCCGATGTGCCCCAATCCGCCCGCACCGATGACGACGGCCGTGGTGCCGCCGACGAGCTTCGGCAGCGACGGTTTGATCGCGTGATACGGCGTGAGCCCCGCGTCGGTGAGCGGTACCGCTGCGATCGGGTCGAGGTCGCCGAGCGGAACGAGGTGCCGGGCGTCGTCGACGATCATGTAGTCGGCCATCGCACCTTCGTTGCCGAGCCCGGGGGGAGTGATGCCGAGTTCGGCCGCACGACTGCAGTAGTTCTCGAACCCACGCGAGCAGAAGTGACAGGTCCCGCAACCCCAGGGGCCGTAGACCGCCACCGCGGTTCCCTCGGTCAGCGACGTCACACCGCTGCCGATCTCGGCGACCACACCGGCTCCCTCGTGCCCGAGCGTCATGGGTAACGGATAGGGAAAACCCTCGGCGGGCATGTTGAGCACGAAATCGTCGGAGTGGCACGCACCGGCGGCAGTCACCTTCAACAACACCTGGCCGGGGCCGGGTGTCGGCTTGTCGACCTCGCGGAGCTCGGGCGGACTTCCTGGCTTGACGATCTGGATGGCTTTCATGCCGGACACCTCTCGGTTCGAGTCGTTGCGTGCTCTCCCGCCTTCCGGTCTACCCGCGTATGGCGATACGCGCATACGTCGGCGGGAAACCAGACGCGAATTCCTGCTGAACCGCGGCACAGGTGGACTATGCCGATCAGAAGCCGGGACGGACCACGGAGTTCGATGTCGCGGCGTGCCGGGCGTGTCGGCGGGTGCGTCAAACATCCTGTGGCAGAGTCGATCAGCCGAGACGACGGCCGGAGGCGGAAGAGGACCGGATGCACTTTGGAGTACGGGTGGACCGGACAACGCTGCGACTCCGGGTCACCATCGTCGCGACTGATTCCGAGCGGCGCACCGCACACACTGCCGGGTGGCCGGCAGGACTTCGAGGCGCTCGGCACCGATGGGTTCGCCACAGTCCTCGCACCGGCCGTAGGCACCCGCGCCGACCCGGTCCAGGGCGGCACCGATCTCGTCGAGCCGGACTCGCGACCGTTCCAGCTGCGCAACCAGATGGCCGCGTTCCACCGCGAGAGTCGAACCTTCCGGGTCGTGCTCGTCGTCGGCCGCCGCGTCGCTGGTCGCCTCGAGCACCGCGGCCAGCCGGGACGACAACGATTCGATCAGCGCGGCGGTCCGTTCCCGTTCTGCGAGCAGCACATCCCGCGACTCGTCATCCTGCCTCGAGGTCACCGTGGGCCCACCGACGTCGTCTCGCTCAGGTGCCGCAGAAGGTCTGGAAGCTGTCGCTGAACGCCTGCGGGGCCGGCGCCGCGAAGTGAGCCCATTCGGTGCGGCGTTCGAACGGATGCGTGACGGGATCCATCAGCCGCGTGAACGGTTCCAGATCGCCGTCGGTCGCGGCGCGCAAAGCGGCGTCGACCTGATGGTTGCGCGGGATGTACACCGGGTTCACGGTGTCCATCGCCTCGGCGACCGCACCGGGCTCACGACCGAGACGGGCGAGTTCACGGCGCCATCGTTCAAGCCACGGACCGATCTGCTCGCGCGGCATGAGGCTGATGATCGGGACCTGATCTCCGCGGAGTTCGTCGGCCAGCGCCCGGAAGGTGCCTGTCCAGTCCGCACGATGATCACGCATCAGGGTCAACAGGTCGGCGACCAGTTCGGGTTCGGAAAACGCTTCTGTCAGACCGATTTTCGACGCCATGCCGGTGGCGAAATGGTGTTCGTACCGCGCCTCGTACGTGGCGAGCACGTCCGACGCCGCAGCGATCGCCTCATCGGGTGTCGGGGCCATGAGCCTGAGCAGGGTTTCGGCGAACCGCGCCAGATTCCACTTCAGGACGGCGGGCTGATTCCCGTAGGCGTATCGGCCCGCGTGGTCGATCGAGCTGAACACCGCCGACGGGTCGAAGGCGTCGAGGAAGGCGCAGGGCCCGTAGTCGATGGTCTCACCCGAGATCGTCGTGTTGTCGGTGTTCATCACGCCGTGCACGAACCCCACCAGCATCCACTGGGCCACCAGTGCGGCCTGACGTTCGAGTACGGCTTCGAAGAACGCGAGATACCGGTTGCCGTCGCCGGCCTCCGACGCTTTCGCGAGCTCCGGGTAGTGGCGGCTGATCGCATAGTCGGCGAGTTGTTGCGTCAGGCCGGTGTTCCGGATTGCGTACTCGAAGGTGCCGACACGGAGATGGCTGGCTGCGATCCGCGCCAACACCGCGCCGGGCTCGGCCCCGGTGCGCTGGATGTCTCGCCCCGTGGCCACGACCGACAGCGAACGCGTGGTCGGGATCCCCAGTGCGTGCATGGCCTCGCTGACCAGATACTCGCGCAGCATCGGCCCGACCACCGCGAATCCGTCGCCACCTCGGGAGAAGGGGGTACGCCCAGAACCCTTGAGCTGTAGATCGACTCGTCGACCGCCGCGGTCGATCAGCTCCCCGAGCAGCAACGCCCGACCGTCCCCGAGAAGCGGTGTGTACCCGCCGAATTGATGCCCCGAGTACGCGGTGGCGACAGGGACGGCATCGGCGGGCGCGGCCGCACCCGACAGAAGTGCGACACCGTCGTCGGATGTCAGTGCCGCGATGTCGAGGCCCAGGTCGTCGGCGAGTGACTCGTTGACGACGAGCAGTCGGGGGTCAGGCGTCTCGGCACCCTGCCACGGCACGGTGAAGGGCGTCAGCTCGTCGGCGAAGGTGCGCTTGAAGCCGGTGATCGCAGCACTCGTGCGGGCGGGAGTATCGGGAGAGACGGACACCCTTCGAGGGTAACCAGTTTCCGGACCGGCAAACCGGCGGCGCAGAAGGGGCGAGGGAGGAGTGTCCACCTCACTCACCCCGGACGGCGATCAGGCCGCCAGCGCCGCGCCGCAGATGCCGCAGGCCTCGAAGTTGCGCCGGTTCCACCGGGCGATCGGGATGAAGAACACGCTGAACTGGCTGTATTCACGCATCCGCGCCCACTGGGTGGTGTTGTGGCAGCGGGGACAGGTGCGGGTCTGACCTGCACCGAGATGCTTCTGCCTACGGCCATATCCGAACAAGAAGAACACACCGCCATCGTAGAGTTCGCGGCTCGCGGCGGCCGGTCATGCGCCGCGGTAGTCGATCACGGGCGGCGGACCATGAGGTCGTTCTCGGCTGTGAAACCGCATTGTTTGTACAGGTCTGTCGATGCTTCGGTCGGGTTGAGCACCACCTTCGCGTATCCACGGCCGTCCGCGGTCGCGACGGTATGCCGGACCAGTTCACGTCCGATCCCGGCACCGCGGAATGCCGGGCGGACGTACAGATGACCGAGATAACCCCATCGGCCGCCGGCGCCCTGCCGGGGACTCGGCATCCGGGCGTGTTCGGTCAAGCACACCATTCCCACAGTCATGTCGTCCGTGCCCGCGGTCCAGACCGTTCGTCGCTCATCGTCCAACCAACTCGCAACCGCGGCGACGAAGGCGGTATCGCCAAGCCACGGCCCGACGGAGCGATCGCCTTCGTACGCCCACTCCCAGCGGAGCTCGGCCACATGGTGGGAGTTCTGCGAACGTTGAATTCGTACCGCGTGCCGACCGGTCACCCACCCAGGGTGACCGATGACGGTCGGCGGCTGCGCGTCCGGCACCGCAGAAACTCCGCGACCACCGCCGGCCTCGCGGAGAATGGACGAGGCCGGAGGTGCTCGCCATCCGTCGAGACGCATCGGGTCGGCGGGCATCGGTACGCTCGGTGGTGTCCGTTTTGTCGGCCTGACGTCACCGCCACCGGGCTGCGGACTCGCGAAACCGGAGGGAAGCATGGAAGCACTGATCCTGATCGCCGTCATCGTCGTGATCGTCGTCGGGGTGGTGGTGTTCGCCCAACAGCGTTCCGGCGCCAACGCGGCCCGCACCCTCGAGGACGCGAAAGCCGACGCACGACAGGTGATAGAACGTCTGGGCGGCCAGGTGTTCATGCTGGTCGGCGACGGCCCGGCATCGAAACAGGCGCTGGCCGACGCGGGGGAGCGATACACCGCGGCGGGGTCTCAGATCGAGCAGGCCAATTCGCCGGTGCAGGCGCGGCTGGCCAAACAGACTGCGATCGAGGGGCTCTACTACATCCGTGCGGCCCGGGCCGCCATGGACCTCGACCCAGGTCCGGCGATCCCCGAGCTCGACGGGCAGAAGAGTGCCGGTGCGGTCACCGAGGACCGGACCGTGGAGTTCGAGGGACGAAAGGTCGCGGCATCGCCCAACCCGTCGGAGCAGACGCCCAACTACTATCCCGGTGGCCGCGTCGCGGGCAGGCCGGTACCCGCCGGTTGGTACTCCGAGCCGTGGTGGAAACCGGCTCTCGTTGCCGGCGCCTGGGGACTCGGATCGATGTTCCTGTTCTCGGCAATGTTCTCCGGCATGGCGGGCGTTCCCTACGACGCGCAGTCCTTCGAGAGTGGCGCCGGCGACGGTTCCGACGGTGGCGCCCTGGAAGGCGGTGACTCCGGCGACTTCGGCGGTGGTGACTCCGGTGACTTCGGCGGGGGAGATTTCGGTGGCGGCGACTTCGGCGGGGGAGGCGACTTCGGCGGTGGCGACTTCGGGGGGTTCTGAGCGGCTGCCCTCCGAGTGACTCGGCTTCGCTTGCCGGGCGTCAGGTCGCCGTGGGTGCCGCGACGACGGACAGCAACCGGAGCTTCTCGGCACTCGCACTGCCCGGGGTCGCGGTGTAGACGAGCAGCGAATGCGAACACCGCGGGTCGACCAAGATCTGGCAACTCAGCTCGATCAATCCCACCTCGGGGTGCACGTACCTCTTGGTCTCGCGAGGAGCTATACCCACTTCGTGCCGTGCCCAGATCTCGCGGAACTCCTCGCTCTCGCCTGTGAGCCGTTCCGCGAGCGACGCCGCATACGACTGCGGGCCTCGTAGCGCAGCCACTCCTCGTAGTCCGGATACGTACATACGTGAGTAGAAGTCGTGGTCGGCGGACGGATGCAATTGGCGAGCCCGCGGATCGGTGAAACACCGATAGCCGATGCTCCGCGCCGGCCCGTCGAACCGCATGAGGTCGCCGACCAGTGCCACCCCGAGTCGGTTCTGGCGCAACGTCTCGCCGAGTTCGGTGACGATCTCGGCCGGGGTGTCGGCGAGCCGGTCGAAGATCCGCATCATGCCCGGGGAGATGTGCTCGCGGTCGGGTCCGCGCATGGGCGGCCGGTGGCCGGCGAGGTGGAACAGGTGGTCTCGCTCCTCGACGGAGAGGTGGAGGCCCTGTGCGATGGCGGCCACCATTTGTGGCGACGGCTGCGGGCCGCGCTCGCGTTCGAGTCGTGAGTAGTAGTCGGCGGACATGTGACACAGGGCAGCCACCTCTTCGCGACGGAGTCCACCTGTGCGACGGCGCTGCCCGCGAGGCAGTCCGACGTCCTCGGGCTGAAGGGCGGCACGCCTCACCCGAAGGAAGTCAGCGAGACCGGGACGATCGATCATTCGGCCATTCTTGCGCGCCCGGAACCGCGGAGCCACGGATCGACAGGCCGTGGATAACGGTGCGGACCGACACAAGACTGGAAGCGAGAACATTCCGAGTCCGTCAGGAGCTCCGCATGACACGAAACAGCAGATACAGCCTGTCCATCCCCGATCTCACGGGCCGTCGAGCGGTCGTGACCGGCGCGAGTGACGGCATCGGGTGGGAGATCGCGAATGCGCTCGCCGGCGCCGGTGCGGAAGTGGTCGTGCCGGTGCGTGATCCGAACAAGGGGGCGAGGGCGGTCGAGCGCATTCGTGATCGTCACCCCGCCGCCACACTCACGATGGAGGAAGTCGACCTGTCATCGATGGCATCGGTCGAGGCGCTTGCCGGCAGGCTCCGGGCGGACGGCACACCGAGCGACATCCTGATCAACAACGCCGGGATCATGACTCCGCCGAAACGCCTGACCACAGGCGATGGATTCGAGGTCCAGTTCGGCACCAACCACCTAGGACACTTCGCCCTGACCGTCGCGGTGCTTCCGCTGCTCCGGTCCGGGAAGGCACGGGTGGTCTCGCAGACGAGCATCGCGGCAAAACGAGGCTCGATCAATTGGGATGATCTGAACTGGAAGCGCCACTACGACGCAATGAAGGCCTACCGCCAGTCCAAGATCGCGTGCGCGCTGTTCGGACTCGAACTCGGACGCCGAAGCCGCGCTGCCGGTTGGGATGTGACGAGCGTGATCTCACATCCGGGAGTCGCCCCGACCAGCCTTCTCGCAGCTCGTCCTGAGGTCGGCAGGACCGCCCCGACGAGCGGCCGGCGCGTGATCGAGTGGATGTCGCGGCACGGCGTCGGTGTGGGCACCGTCGAAACCGCTGCCCTCCCAGCCCTGATGGCGGCGACGCAGCCGGAGACGCCCGATGATGCGTTCTTCGGACCACAGTGGCCCGGTGACGCCGGCGGGCCACCCGGATTACGGCAACCCTGGCAACCGTTCCGTGATCACGAAGCAGCATCGCGTCTGTGGGCGGTGTCTGAACAGCTCACCCGGGTGACAGCGGGATAAAGACGGGCCTCCTGGCGCCGATGTGCGACCGCCAGTGGTGTGTGCCACCTGCGGACCGAAGTCGACGCAGGTGACACACCGGCAATGAGCACTTGCGGTGCTTTCCACTCGAAGTCTGAGGGACGGCAGGTTCAGGGGAAGAGCGTCAGGAATGTCGCTGCCGAGGTCGCGCACAGCAGCGCCGCGATCGTGACGCCTGCATACGCGTGATCGGCAATCGGGGTCTCGCGTGTCGCGACCGACGATGTGCGTGTCGGGGTGCTGGCCTCTGTCACAAGTTGTCCCTCCGAAGACCCGTTACCGTCCCCGAGAACATTAGGGCCGCGAACGTTCACCCGAGACCCGCCGGCGACGTTCGAGGCCACAACGATGCTGTGGGTCACGAAACGATAACGGTCGCAAGTACTAGGTTTGAACTGCACGAACGGTGAATCGCCGACGGCGCGACGCAGTGATGGGTAACGCGGATTCGCACGCATGTGCGACAATGGCGCGGTGAGTTCACAGACGAGGGCCGGCTTGGGTCCCGACGACCTGGAGTCGCTGTCCGCGGCACTCGCGGCCGGTAAGCGAGCCACGGTCTATCTGCGCGATGCGATGCCATCGCTGAACCTGGAGGCCGGCGCCTCGGCGCGAGTCGTGTCGATCGACGGTACGACAGTGACGGTGAGCCCGAGGGGCGTCGACGACCAGTTGCCCTTCGAAGCCGACGAACTGCGACGTAACCGACCGGCAGCCGCGACCACTGCGACCGCTGCGGTTCGTCGACGCACACCGGAACCGGCGCCCCCGAAGCCACAACCGACGTCGTCATCGAAAACAGATGTCGAGGAATCGACTTCCGCCCGCCCGTCCCGAAAGGCGCGTCCTGCGACGGATGCCCCACCGAGGGCGACGGAGTCGGCGCCGGCGCCTGCGACGACCAGGTCGTCGCGAAAGGCCAAGGCGCCGACCGCGCCGACCACGGTCACCATCACCGCGGCAGGGGAGAGCACGTGGACGCTGTCGGTTGCGGTCGGAACCAGAAAGCTGGCAAAACCCGTCGAGATCACCGCCGACCGGGTGGCCCGGGCGATGCGGGAGCTCGATGACGAGACCGCGATCGCCGCGGTCGACGCCGTCATCGAATCGGCCAGAACGGCCGCGCAACGCCGCATCGACGAACTCAGTCAGGAACTCGAAGCCGCGCGGGCCGCGCTGGCCAACCTCGACGGGTCCGTCGACGACCAGCGCGGCCTCGCTCGCTGAGGAGCGACCGGAGCTTGCGGAGGGCGACACACCCTGCTCCCAAAACCGAAGGAACGATCTAACCCTTGCTCCCTGAGGAGCGCCCGGAGCTTGCGGAGGGCGACCCTCTGCTCCCTGAGCAGCCTATGAGGGTTTGTGTCAACAGGGTCCTGTGATGGGTGTGGGCGTGGGGGTGTGGCCCGGCGGCCGGTGGTGGCTGCGG